>JAEVYX010000099.1 GCA_023392515.1 Bacillota bacterium
TTTCTGCGCTGCGGGGGAATTGGCAGACGGCATTGGTCATCACTTTCTTCGCGGGCATACTGGGAACCATCCAAAGCGTAATCCGCATCAATGTGGGCATCCCTGATAATGTATACTGGATGGATTCCAGCATGTGGGACAGCATGTACCGCCATGCTTCGCCCTATATGCTGCCTGTGGGATTGCTGGCTCTTTTGCAGGTGTTTGTATCCCCATCCCTGAGCGCGGGGCTGAACAATTATTACATTACGCTTGTCCGCGGCGGGGAAACCAGCTTTTCCATGCTGTTCTCCCGGCTGCACGTCTTTTTGAAAGCATTCGCGCTGTATATCCTCATCGGCATCCGGATCTTTTTGTGGACCCTTCTTCTCATTGTTCCCGGCATCATCGCCGCTTACCGGTACGCCATGGCCCCCTTCCTTTTTGCGGAGGATCCGGAGATCGGCATCCTGGAGGCGATTGAGCGCAGCAAAAAATTGATGGATGGAAACAAAAGCCGGCTGTTCATGCTGCAGTTGAGCTTTCTGGGCTGGAACCTGTTGGCGGCTATTGCCGCAGGCTTCCTGAACAATATCATTCCGCTGGTGGGCATCGTTGCCGGGCTGTTTGCATCCCTGGCGGTTACGGTCTATCTGAACGCAAGTGTGACGGCATTTTATGTGGAATTGACCGCCGGAAGCAATCCCGCAAATGACAGGATTGATGGATCGGTAGTATAATTTGTAACTGATAAAAAAAGCACCCTCTTTTGCGCCGGGCTAAAACCGGCTGAAAGGAGGGTGCCTTTTTTATACCGCAGTCCCTGGGAAAGGCTACAGCGTAACTTCCTTTTTTCCGCTGACCTTGAAGAATACCGCCAGTGCGATGATGGTGGAAAAGGTCAGGATAGAGGAAATGGCGGCGGCAATCCCATCGTTTCCGCGAATGATCTGGGAATAGATCTCCAGCGTCATGGTCTTGGTTTTTGTGGTATACAGGATGATGGAGGTGCTAAGTTCTGTAATGATCATGATCCAGCTTAATATGGCCCCGGAGATAACCCCCGGCAGCATCATGGGCACGGTGACCTTGAAGAAGGTCTTCATGTTGGAGGCACCCAGGCTGATGGAGGCTTCCTCAATGGAGGGGCTGATCTGCTGGAGAATGGCCGATGAGGAACGCACGGTGTAGGGCAGGCGGCGGATGGTGTAGCTGAGCACCATAATAAATACGGTGCCGGTGCCGACCAGGGGCCAGGGCCCAATGCCCATCAGGAGCGCAATACCCAGTATGGAACCGGCCACCGTTTCCGGAAACATGGAGACCACGTCCAGGGTGCTGTTCAGGGCATTTTTCCGGCGAACCACCACATAGGCGATGAGCACTGCCACCACCACGATGACGGCAATGGAGATAAAGCCCAGGGTGTAGGTGTTTATGATGGAATTTCCGACGGTGGAAAAGGCCTCCTTGTAGCTGTTCAGGGAAAAACCGGGCACGAACAGCTTGCCGCTGGTTTTGCGGAAGGAGGAATAAATAACGTATAACTGCGGCAGCATGGCGATGGCCACCACCAGATAGCAGTAAAGATGGGCAAATACGCTGCCGGCGCCCCGCAGCTTTTTGGGGGTGATGGGATGAAGCGCATTCATGGTGAACTGCTTGCGGTTGACTACCAGCTTTTGAATGAGGAATACCCCTGTGGTAATCACCACCGCCACGATGGATATGGCCGCAGCCAGGCCGTCGTTGCCGCCAACCTCGCTCATAAACTCGTTATAGACCAAAACCGGCAAGGTCATATACCCTTCGCCAATCAGGCGGGGCGTGCCGTAGTCCGCAAAGGTGCGCATGAATACCATCAGCGCCCCTGCCAGCAGCGTGGGCAGCAAAAGGGGCAATACCACCTTGAATACTTTTCGAATTCCCGTGCAGCCCATGGACTCCGACGCCTCAATGAGGGAATTGTCCATATTTTTGAAAGCACCTGAAACGAACATGTACACCAGGGAGTAAAGCTGCAGGGACATGACCAGCACAATGCCGGGGAACCCGTAAATATCCGGCAGGGTAAAGCCGGTCAAGTCCTTCAAAAAGTTGGTGACGGAGCCATTGCGCCCAAAGAGCATGATCCAGCTGTAAGCGCCGATAAAGGGGGCGGACATGGAGGATATGAGCACGAGGATTTCCAGCATCCGCTTGCCTTTGATCTGGTACACGGCCATCAGGTACGCCAAGGGCGTGGCAATCAGCACGGAGAAAAGTGTTACCGCAAAGGTAACCTGAAAGCTGTTGCCCATGGCCCGTAGATAGTAGGCCTTGGAAAAAATGCGCTGGAAATTGGCCCAGGAAAACGCGCCGGTTTTGTCCATCACGCTGCGCGACAAAAGGGTAATCAAGGGGTAGAGCAGAAACACAGCATACAGAATCATGGCGGTTATGGAGATGAACAGCCACACATCCCGCCTGATGGGCTTACTGCGCATCGCTCACCACCCCCGTTGTCAGGTTTTCGCTGCCGTCCGCCTTCATGATGTTGATCTTTTCAAGCTTGAGCCCCAGGTAAACCTTGGTGCCGTTTTCCAAAATGCTGTCGATAGAGCTTTCTTCCACGATTTCAACGGTTTCGCCGTTAAACAATTCCACAAAGTAAGTGGTATTCAGTCCAAGGAATACGCTGTGAAGGATCTTTCCGGTAATGCCCTGGCCGTCGGTGCGCAGTACAAACTCCTCCGGCCGCACGGCAGCCAGCACTTCCTGATCCTTCTCAACACCGGCTTTGAGATTTTGATAAGGCGTTTCCCAGCCGTTTTCAAAGGTTAAACCGCTTTTGCCGCCGGAAAAAGACAGCTTGGCTTTTAAGGTATTGCTTCTGCCAATAAAGTTGGCAACAAACAGGTTGGCTGGCCGCTGGTAAATGTTTTTCGGGCTGCCCACCTGCTGGATGACGCCCCCGTCCATGACCGCAATCCGGTCTGAAACAGCCATGGCCTCCTCCTGGTCGTGGGTTACGTAAATGGTGGTGATGCCCACGTCCTTTTGGATAAGCTTGATGGCATTGCGCATTTCAATGCGCAGCTTGGCATCCAGGTTGGACAGCGGTTCATCCATGAGCAGCACATTGGGATGAATGACAATGGCCCGGGCCAAAGCCACCCGCTGCTGCTGGCCGCCGGAAAGCCGGTCGGGCATACGGTCGGCAAAAGCGGAGATTTTCACTGTTTCCAGTATGGCATCCACCCGTTTTTTGATTTCATCCTTGGGCAGCTGCCGGTTTTCCAGGCCGAAGCCCACGTTTTTGCGCACGTTCATGTGGGGAAACACGGCGTAATTTTGGAACACCATGCCGATATTCCGCTTGGAGGGAGGCATGTCGTTGATGACCTGGCCGTCAAAGGCGATCTGCCCGCCTTCAATGGAGTTAAACCCGGCCACCATGCGCAAAAGCGTTGTCTTTCCGCAGCCGGAAGGCCCCAGCAGGGTAAAAAACTCGCCGTTGCGTATGGTAAGGGACAGACCTGGGATGATTACGTTGTCGCCATACTTTTTGACCACGTTTTGAAAGGAGATGGATATGCTCAAGGTAATGCTTCCCCTTCCTCGTAAAAATCAGCGCGGGCATGCTCGGAAAATGTGAGCATGCCCGCGGGAACCATAGGTTTGGCCCTTAGATGCCCATCATGATATCCTGAACCTTTTGCTTCAGTTCGTCGGTGTGACTGGTCACATAGGCGCTGTCTTCAAAGATCAATTTGATATCAGCCATGGGCTTCATGAATTCGTTGCCAGCATCCACCACGCGGATGGGGCGGCTGGTGGTGTTTTTCGCAAGGAAAACCTGCGCTTCTTCGGAAAGCATGAAATCGACGAAGGCTTTGGCGCTGTCCACGTTCTTCGCGTTCTTCACGATGCCGATCTGAGCGGGCAGGAACACGGTGCCTTCCACGGGGTAGATGACTTCGATGTTGGTGGCGCCGTCCTTGAGGAAGGTGACGCAGGGGTCTTCATAGGTGAGGCCCACAACGTATTCGCCGTTGTAAACTCCCTTGTACACGGCGCTGGAGGAGCTGGTGACCTTGCCGTTGATGTTCTTGAATAGGTTTTCCACGTACGCCCAGGCTTCTTCGGACTCATAGCCGCCCATGGCCAGGAGCATGTTGGTCAGCTGGCAGAAAGCGGAGGAGGAAGCGGTAGGATCGGCGGTGACGATCTTGTCTTTGAGTTCGGGCTGCAGAAGGTCCGCGTAGCCCTTGATTTCCACGCCCAGGCCGGCCAGCAGGTCCTTGTTCACCAGGAGGACGGAGCCGTCCACGGTGTAGTTGGTGCAGTAGCCCAGGGTGTTTTGGTATTCGGGCATCAGGTTTTTGTCTTCGGGGGATACATATTCCTGGAACAGGGCGCTGTTGGCTACATAGTTGGCCAAAGAGCCGCCGTACATCAGGTCAAAAGAGGGGTTATCGCTTTCCGTGGAGATCCGCTTCATGGCATCGCCGGTGCCCATGGATTCAACCGTAACCTTGATGCCGGTCTTTTCTTCAAATAACGGGATGATGGACAAAAGTCCGTCACTGTTGGGGGATACGATGCTCAGTTCGCCCGCGGCAAAAGCCACGCTGGACAGACCGGCAACCAGAACCAGGACGAGAAGGGCAGACAATAGTTTCTTCATACTGGATACCTCCGATTTACCTATTTGTTTTTTTGAGACGAGACGTACAATTCCCTTACAAGTATAATACACAAAACTTACAAAATCAAATGAAAACATAAAAAATTGCCCAATTGTGTATACCACTTTTTGGGCATGGGCCAGCCCCTTTTTTGAATACCCAAAAATAAATCCGCCTCTGTTCCTGCGCAAAACAGAGGCGGCTGCAGACTGGCATAGCGACTTTTCGATGCGATATATAATGCCGGAGGACTTATTTGAAATAGCGCTTCAGAAGGC
Source organism: Bacillota bacterium (assembly GCA_023392515.1). Classification (GTDB taxonomy): domain Bacteria; phylum Bacillota; class Clostridia; order Christensenellales; family Aristaeellaceae; genus JAEVYX01. Next base: position 4,928 of record JAEVYX010000099.1, read on the forward strand.
CTTCAAACGCCTTGCCGTGACGCGCTTCATCCTTGCACATTTCGTGAACCGTATCATGAATGGCGTCATAGTTGAGCTGCTTGGCCAGGGTTGCCAGTTCCTTTTTGCCCGCGGTGGCGCCGTATTCTGCTTCCACCCGCATTTCCAGGTTCTTTTTCGTAGAGGGGAAAACCACTTCACCCAACAGTTCCGCAAACTTCGCGGCATGCTCGGCTTCCTCAAAGGCGATGCGCTTGTACGCCTCGGCCACCTCGGGATACCCTTCCCGGTCGGCCTGGCGGCTCATGGCAAGATACATGCCCACCTCGGTGCATTCGCCCATGAAGTTGTTGCGTAGGTCCGTCACCACCCGCTCATCGCAGCCCTCCGCTACGCCGATGCGGTGCTCATCCGCCCAGGCGCGATCCTGTGCCATCGGCGCGAACTTCTCTTTGGGTGCCTTGCACTGAGGGCAGAATTCGGGAGCCTCGGGACCTTCGTGAATATAGCCGCAAACTTTGCATACCCATTTCATAACATATTCCTCCGATATATATTTGATTTGGATTCGTCGATCGTTTTTATGTATACCAGGATCATGCCGCGGTGAAACAGGTTTATTTGAGCCATTGAAAAAACAGCCCCCGCTTTTCATTTGGCGGGGGCTGAAAAAAATCATTCGGTTTGCTGATGCAGACGTCGCTTTCAGGCTTCTACAGAAGGGAAGCATACGCGCTTTCCGTCATTTCTTCCACGGTGCCATAAGAAGTCTGCCCGGCAAGGTTTGAGTTGAAGCGGATGATCTTCCAACTGTCATCATAGCGCATAAGGCCGAAGCCGCCTGCGTAGGTAACCCCATCCAGGCTGTACAGAGCCACCCGCTCCGTCTGTTCCTGAGCACCGTACAATTCCGCTACCTTCTGAAAATTGGTGATGTTTTTTTCGCTGTTCAGAATATCCTGCACAGGCGGATCAATGCGCAATACCTTCAGGTTTTTTAGCTTTGAAGGATCCACCTTTTCAATGAATTCCTCGGCGTAAGCACCTTCAACGTATAAAGGAGCGGCGTCTTTTCTCAATTCCGGGATGAAGAAGCTGTATATCATCATTTTAATCTGGCTCGTCAGGGTCGCCATGGTACTGATCCTGTTCATTTCGATATACATTTCATATTCGGAAGGCGCCATCATTTGCGGCGGCATCAAAACCTTCAGCCGGTCCACCGACCCCGCAAAATCAAACCCTTCCACATATTCATCCACTGCGCAGGCCTGCAGGGCTTTTTCATAGTCGTTTTCGGTCAGCGCGTTTACGAAGAAGCGTATGGCGTCCTCCGGCGAGGGGAACACCCCAGGGGCTTCCTGTGCCAAAGCAAGAGCCGGGGTTAAGGCGAGCAAGGCGCAAAGGAATGCGATGGCAGGAAACAGCCTTTGTTTCCGGGCAAACATCATAACCCCTTCTTTCATTTAGTTGCTTAGGAAGAAAACGCGCTCAGCACGGCCTTTGCCATTTCCTCTTTTGCACAGGCGGCTGTATGGCGCACAGGCAGGGAGGGAAGGTCCAAAACCTGGGGGGGAACGGGTACACCTGTCAGCTTGGATAGCTTTTCGGCCAAAGCGAAATCATCCTGGGCCGCCGCTGTTTCCTCACCCATCAGGGCTGCGGCTACATCGCCGGTGAATTTGTACGGGCTGGCGGTAGAGACCACTACGGCGGGAGTATCGTCCCCAGTGCGGTCCCGGTACTGCTTAAGCACATGGCTGGCCACGGCGGTATGGGGGTCCATCAGGTATTGATAGCGCTCCCACACCCTTTGTATTTCCTTGGAGGTGGCTACATCATCGGCATAGCCGCCTTCCAAAAGGCGTTTGAGCCAGTTCAGCCGCTGATCGCCAATGGAATAGCTGCCGCTTTCCTTCAGCTGCTTCATCCACACGGAAACCAGCTCCCCATCCCGGTCCGCCGCCTCAAACAGGAGCCGCTCCAGGTTGGAGGAGATCAGGATGTCCATGGAGGGGGACATGGTTTTGAAGAAGACCCGGTGGGTAGAATAAATCCCCTTGTCCAAAAAGTCGGTAAGGACGTTGTTGCGGTTGCTGGCACACAATAGTTTCCCAATGGGCAGGCCCATGTTATGGGCGTAATAGGCCGCAAGAATGTTGCCAAAGTTGCCCGTAGGCACCACGAAATGCACCGGATCGCCAAGGGCCAGGCGGCCTGATTGCAATAAATCCGCATAGGCGGAAAAATAATACACGATTTGGGGCACCAGCCGCCCGAAGTTGATGCTGTTGGCGGAGGAAAGCACCTTGCGGAGGCTTGCCATTTCCGATTCGAAACCCGGGTCGGAAAACAGTTTCTTGACCCCGGTTTGGGCATCGTCAAAGTTGCCTTCCGCGCTGATAACGTGGGTATTGCTTCCCTCGGTGGTGGTCATCTGCAATTCCTGCACCCGGCTTACGCCATCCTTGGGGTAAAACACGGTGCAGCTGGTTCCGGGTACATCCTTAAATCCTTCCAGGGCAGCCTTGCCGGTGTCCCCGCTGGTGGCAACCAGTATGCTGATCTCCCGGTCTTCGCCGTTTTTCCGGGCGGCCAGGGTAATCAGGTGGGGCAGCAGCTGCAAAGCCATGTCCTTAAAGGCCAGGGTGGGCCCATGGAACAATTCCAGCACATAGGTATTTTTATCCAGCGCTTTTACAGGCGCAACCTTTGGATCGTCAAACTTGTTTTCACCATAGGCTGCCGCCACTGCCTGATTGATCTCCGCCGATGAATAATCCTCCAGAAAGGCTTTCAGCACATGGCAAGCCCGCTGCACGTATGTCATGGGCCCAAGGGCTGTAATCTGATCCTGGGAAATCGGCGGGAACATGGCCGGCACATACAAGCCGCCATCCTTGGCCAAGCCATAGAGAATGGCTTGCGATGCGGTAACGCAGGCGCCGCCCCGAGTGCTGAAAAAAGACATACCCATCACGCTCCAGGGATTCTTTTGTTGGGTTTCCATACGGGAAAAAGGCGGCAGCGAGTGCCGCCGCCTTTATGGCTGCCATGAAAAATCAGATAATATACTTGCGGATGTATTCGGGCAGCAGCTCCGGGTCCTCGCTGACGGACAGCACAAACGCTACGCCATGGCGATCGCAAAGCCCTTCCATCCGTTCAAAAAACCATTGCATCTGGCTGAGGTCCGCTTTTACAAGCTTCAAAAAAGCATCGATAAAGATGGTGCCCACATCGAAGTTCTGGGCCAGCATCCCGCACAAAAAGCCCAGGAACATCTCCGGACCTAAAATACCGTATTCGCCGGCGTTAATGAACCGCACTTCATGACGAAGATCAAACATGTAGCGATTGTCGTCATCGATAAACAGCACGTCGCTTTTTGAATCTTTAATGGAATGGTTGGCTAAATCAATGATGCGCTTGGTTTTGCCAGACCCCTTTTTTCCGGAAATGATTTGGATCATGGGGAAACGCCTCCTTTGCCTATTTTCCTCTGGATGTTATTATAGCGTATTCTTTCCTTTTATGCAATCGCCACTCCCAGGAAAACCGCCGGGGGTGAGTGCGGCGCGAAGGTCTTCCATGGTGAGGGGCGCAAGCATTCTGGGCCGGGCGCCGGGAAGCCTCGGGTCCCACCGGCAAATGGTTGCATATTCGCAATACTCGCAGGCATTCAGGGTTCCTGTTCTTACGGGAGCAATATCAATACGGCCTTGGCGCATGGCTCCGGCCAGCGCCTGGGCGGTATCCTTCGCATGTGCAAGCAGCGCGTTCATCTGCTCAAGGGTCAGTGCCAAAGCGTTCTGCTTGGGGGTACCGTCCTTTTTAAGGGGATTACCCAGGCTGAAGCCTTCTTCCTGATGGTCCATGGCCCTGGTAATCTGGACATCGGCCAGGGAGATGCCTTTGAGCCGCAGCTTTTCGGCAATCTTCTCTTCCGCGGCCTCGGCAAGGTCTGAGTCCACTTCTGCCAGCGGATCGTCCACATGGAAGTAGAAGGCCCCGGCAGGCTGCGCCCCCTTTTCGGAAGGCAGCGCGGCCATCAGATACAGCAGCAATTGCATTTGCAGCCCGTACCATAATTGGGCCGGGTCCAGTTCCCGGGCACCGCTTTTATAGTCCACCACCCGGATATAAACGCCCTCGTCGCCTTGATACCGGTCCACCCGGTCGATAATGCCCCGGACCAATGCGATGCTTCCGTCCGGCAGCGAGAGGGAAATGGGGGGCAGGATGCTTTCCGGGAACCCGAAGGATACCTCCGCCCGGCTGGGCCGGAAGCTGCTCTCTTTGGCATGCCGGGTGAACATCCAGGCCGCCCGTTGAATAATGCGGATATACCGCTGGCCCAAGGCCAGACACTGGGCATTGTCGGAAAGGGGCCCGTCCTCCCACAATTTCGTGAGGGGCTGCAAAACTTCACCCATGAGATCATTGCATTCCTGCCTGGATATTTCAGGCCAGGCTTTATGGGTTTTCGCTTTTTCGGTAAACCCGCGCATCGCCTCATGAAAGAATGTGCCCACATCCGCGGGGGCTACCGCCCATTCCTTGCGGGGAACAGGCTGCAGGCCGTAATGCACAAAATGGCGGTAAGGGCATTGGGCGTATTCCTCCAGGCGGCTGGCGGACATGGTTTGCTTTCCAAACAGCGCGGCGGCAGTTTCGGGCTTGAGAGGGTCGGCGGCAATGCGCTGGGTCAGGGCGTTCAAAATTGCCAGCGCGCTCTTTTGGTATTCCGGGCTGGATATGAGCCAGGTCCAGGCATCCAGCCAGGGGCCGGGAAGGGCTTCGGTTACGGACGTGCCATCCCATAAGGCGCTCAGGCGCAGCGCCAGGCTGTGCAATGCGGGCTCCGGAGATAGGGGCAGAATTGCGCCGGTGGGGCCGGTAACACCGCCTGACTCCACAAGCCCGGGAAACAGGCGGGAGCGAAGCTGGGTTAAAAACGCTGCCGGGCGCTGGGCCTGCCCATCCTGGGCGGCCTGGGCATGGCTTAAATATAGCCGGGCGGTGGGCAAAGACAAGGTTTTTACAAGGTCCACTCGCGCCATCAGGTCGCGGCCCTCATCGGTCAGCCCCAGGGGTGAACCGGAGGCCTGCTCCAGGCTGAGCCGTTCCTCGTCCCGGAGCAGGCTCCCGCCTTCCTTGTGCAAAAGCCCGTCCTGCAGGCCCAGGGCAAACAGCACCTGCACGGTGCCGGGCATGGCATGGCCGATTTCACCCAGCAGCACTGCGCCGGGAGTGGGGGGAAGGGAGCTGAGCTGGCCTGCGGCAAAGCCGGCCTCCAGCCAGGATGCCACATGGGCGGATGGGGCTCGTGACCCCGCAAGCAGGTCATGCATCTGGTCCAGCGTGCCCAGTATGAACTGCCAAACCTGGCGGTTTTGCGACGCCTGGGCAGCCATGTTGAGGGATAAAAGCCGTTCCTCATCCCTTTGCAGGGTTTCGTAGGCGTTAACCTGCTCCAGCAGGGAAAAAATGGCGCGCAGGGAGTCTGTGGCCTCCCTGGCTTCCCGCAAGGCGTTCCGCAGCGTTTCCAAAGGGGCGATAAGGGCCTGCCGGGCCGGCTCCATGGCGGCGATTTCTTCCGGATTTCCCCGGGTGAAGGGCTTGCGCCACCTGTCCCCGCTGATCCCATAGGCCAAGGCATAGTTTTCCAGTTGATAGCATGCTTCCAAAGGAAGGGGGGCATACCCTGATTTTACCACAGTCAGCACATCGCTTCGCAAATAGCCCCGGGTGGCAGCGCGAAGGCTGAATAAAAGAAACCGGATCAGCCCATGGGATATGGCAGGGGTTTTTTCCTCCAGGTAAAAGGGAATGCGGTAGCTGGAGAAAACCGCATGCAGTATGTTTCCGTAGGCATCCATACTGCCTGCCACCACGGCCATCTCCTGCCAGGGAATCCCCTGTTTGTGAAGCAGCATGAGATGGGCTGCCGCTTGATGCACCTCCGCATAGGGGTTGGGTGCGGCGTGCAGAAAAATACCCTCCGGCGGGCCCTGATAGGCTTTTGCGGGATAGGCGAACAGGTTCTCTTCCAAATGGGCGATCGCCGGCGCGCTGGCAAGCGGGGTAAAAGGCAGGTAAGTCCATTGATAGGGAATGCCCGCAGCCTTCAGCAATTGGGAAAATCGCACCGCACTTTTTCGCACCGGCCGGAACAGGTGCCCATCCCGTGCGGTGGGCCGGTCCATCAACAGCGCCACGGTTAATTTTGCGCACAAAACCGCGGCCTGTGTAAGCAGTCTGCAAAAGGCGGGGGGGAGAATATCAAAGCCGTACACGAATACGCAGGCATCCTGGCACAGGCCGCTTTTGGCGAGCCTGTTCACAGCTTCTGCCTGCACGTCCTCTCCGTCTACAAACCGGCCGGAGAGCTGTTCTTCATACCCCGCCCAAGCCAGCGCCATATCGGAAAACTTCAGGCGCTGCGTGCCTTGGGGCAGGGTTTCGGCATAGCTTGACAGCATCTCAGGGGTCATGTTGCCCCGCTTGAAATCCGCAATCAGGGTGCTGAGTTTTTCCACAAAACCCCTTTGACCCGTTGCCCGCGCATAATAGGTCAGCTTATTTTTCGCCGACAGAAGGGAGCGGCTCAGGGCAATCTGCTTGCCCCGGGTGTCGATGGGCACCCGGCCGTCGGTGCCCGCAGCGTCAAATATCCGCTGGGTGAGCCGGGAGGGGGACAATACCTGAATGTTGAAAAAGCCCGGGAGGGAAAGGCGCTGGATAAGCTCCAGCTCCGCCTGCAGGGTATACTGCTCCGGCACCAGCAAAAGGCAGGGGAATCCCTTGCGGTAAGCGGCGCCAACCTGAGCAATGATTTCGGGCAGAAGCCGGTGGGCCCGGCCCCCCAGCAGGATGACTTTTTCCATGGCAAACCCTCCCATCCGTATTATGCCACAGGGGGGACAGGCCGTCAAATGGGGCTTTCAAAACATGGAAAGTTGGGGTATCATAGACGGGAAAGTGGAAAAAAGGAGGGACAGCGTTGCGCCTTTTGATCATGACGGACATTCATGCCAACGCCCCGGCCCTTCTGGCTGTTTTGAAGGAAGCACAAAGCCGGGGGGCGCAAGGGTATATTTCCCTGGGTGACCAGATTAATTTTGGCCCCAGCCCCCGGGAAACCATGGCTCTCCTGCACGATTGGAATGTGCGGCTGCTGCTTGGCAACCATGAGGAGCGAATCCTCCGGATGCGGGCCGGGGAACAGGCCCTTTTCACGGATTACAACTGGTCCATGCTCCGCTGGACGGCCGGCCAGGTGGGGGAGTTTGATATGGACTTTCCCGCCCAATGGCGGCAGGAAAACATGCTGCTCACCCATGCGGTGCCCGGCAGCCTGAATACATTGGTGACGCCCAAGGATAAAGGGGTTATGGAGGATATCCTTGTAGGTCTGGATGCGCAATGGCTGGTATGCGGTCATAACCATACCCCCTGGCAGTACCGGCTGGGGGATAAACAGTTCGTAAATCCCGGCAGCCTGGGCATGCTGGAGGATGGCCGGGGCAGCCGCGCCGCATATGCTATGTGGGAAGATGGGCAGGTGCAGGTTTATGAAACGGCCTATGACCCCTCCGGGCTGAAAAGAGCCTTTGTGGAAAGCGGCCTGGCTGATGCCGCCCCGGAAATGGCCCGGGTAACGCTGGAAACCATGCTGTGGGGCCAGCCTTGGTGCTGGATTGAGCATATTCAGGATACGGCCAGGGAGGCGGGCATCTCCTGGCAGGGGCGGGAGGCTTTCCGCCTGGCGGCCGAGAGCTACGCATGGGCGGAGGATATGTCCTGCCAGCGCTTTTGGATGATGCCCTGAAAAGGAGAATGAACCATGCAGTTTGAAGATACCATTGCCGCCATTGCCACGGCTGCCGGCCAGGGCGGCATTGCCATACTGCGCATCAGCGGGCCTAATGCGGAAAAGATATTGCGCGGCATTTTCCGCCCGGCAAAGGGCGAAAAGGAAACCTTCCCCTCTCACCTGATGGTATACGGCCATGTGGTGAAGGGAGAGGAAGCAATCGACGAGGCCATGGCGGTGCTTATGCGGGCTCCCCGCAGCTATACCCGGGAGGATGTGGCGGAAATCCACATCCATGGCGGGCGGCTGATGGCTGCCCAGGCCCTGGAACTGGCCCTGGCGTCCGGCGCCAGGCAGGCGGAGCCGGGGGAGTTTACCCGCCGGGCCTTTTTAAACGGCAGGGTCGATTTGAGCCAGGCGGAGGCGGTAATGAGCCTGATTTCCGCCGGGGGCCGGCAGGCGGCAAAGGCGGCCATGCGGCAATTGGACGGCGGTCCCAGCCAGTTTATCCGCAAGGCGCTGGACAAGCTTTATGATCTCATGGCCGGGCTGGAAGTCGCCATCGACTACCCCGAGGAGGTGGAGGAGGAAGAGGCGACCCGCGGCCTTCGGGAGGGCATAACGGCCTTGGCAAAGGAACTGGAGGAGGCCTGCGACCAGCGGAGTGTGAAAATGCTGGCCCAGGGCATGGATGTGGTGCTGTGCGGGCGGCCCAATGTGGGGAAAAGCTCGCTTTTGAATGCCCTTTTAGGCGAGGACCGGGCCATTGTAACCGATGTACCGGGCACTACCCGGGACACGCTTACCGGGGAGATTGAATTGAATGGCATGCCCGTCCACCTCACCGATACGGCAGGGCTTCGGGATACCCAGGACCAGGTGGAAAAAATCGGCGTGAGCCGGGCCCAAAAGGCCATGGCCCAAGCCGATCTGGTGCTGCTGGTGCTGGATGCCGGACAGCCCCTTTCGCGGGAGGATGAGGAACTGCTGCTCAACCCGCCCAAGGGGGATTTTGCCGTAGTGCTCAACAAAAGCGATCTTGCCCCCCGGGTAACGGCGCAGGATATTTCGTCGCTTTGCCCCAGTGTGACCGTTTTAAACCTGTCCGCCAGAACGGGGGAGGGCATGGAAACCCTGAAGAATTACCTGAAAAACATGGCGGGGGATCCGTCCCGGCTGGTGCTTACCACCCAGCGCCATATAAGCGCTGCCCGCCGCGGGGCGGACAGCCTTCGCCAGGCAGCAAAAAGCCTTGCATCCGGCGTGCCCCTGGACCTTGCCGCCGTGGATATGCGGGATGCCTTGTATGCCCTGGGGGAAATCACCGGGGATCAGGTGGAGGAACGCATACTGGATCAGGTCTTTTCCATCTTCTGCGTGGGGAAGTAACGGGGGAACGCCGGGGGAACCTTTTGAAAAAGGTTCCCCCGGACCCCCTGGAAAACTTTGATTATTAATGATCTTCCCCCTCAAAGGGCGGCGTATAAGCCGCGTCTGCCGCATCGGCAGCCTGCTCATAGCCGGGCAGGTCCAGCATCAGCATGTGGTTGCGGACCCGGTCATACTCTTTTTGTGTAATCCTCCGGTCAAGGCCGGGGATAGATACATTATTCATGGGCACATACTGGCGCATCAGGCTCACCGGAGTGCCATCGGGAAGGTTATCCTTAATCCAGTCAAGAAGCCGGATGCTTTCTCCCGTCAGCCCCGGCAGTATCAAATGGCGCACCAATGTGCCCTTTTGCATTAGCCCGTCCTTGTCATATTGGGCAGGGCCTGTTTGACGGCACATTTCCATAATGGCCTTGGCGGCAATATCAAAATAGTCCGGGGCCTTGGCGCACAGTGCGCCCATGGCCGGGGAAAAATGCTTCAAATCCGGCAGGTAAACATCCACAGCACCCTCCAGCATTTGTAGGGTTTCCACTTTTTCATAGCCGCCGGTATTCCACACGATTGGGATGCGGGGGCGGTACAGCTCCAGCGCCTGTAGGATCGCCGGCGCAAAATGGGTTGGCGTTACCAAGTTGATATTGTGAACATCCTCATCCTCCAGGAGCCTGAAGGCTTCCGACAATTCCTGAACCGTGATGTGCCTGCCCAACCGGCGGTGGCTGATCTCCCCGTTCTGGCAATAGGCGCAGCGCAGCACGCAGCCTGAAAAAAAGATGGTGCCGCTGCCTCTTGTCCCACTGATACAGGGCTCCTCCCAAAAGTGGGGGGCAACCCTTGCAATGACAGGATCCGTACCCATGCGGCAAAAGCCCTCCCCGGATGCAAGGCCGCGGGGTGCGCCGCAGTTTCGGGGGCAAAGGGTGCATTGATGCAAAAGAAAGCCCCTTCCTTGGTGAAAAATCGGGGATATCCTATCATAACGGGCTCCTTTTGGCAATCCTGTCTATGCAGAGCATCAGCGAATTCTCATATAAACTTTTTTAACAAAAGAGAGGATACACCCGAAGGTCCAGGGCGATCGGAAAGCCCTGTTCGCCCCATCAGGGGCGAATCCATATCCCTCGGTATGGTATTCAAGTTCGAATAGTAAGGATATTTCGTGCCTCACTGCACGACCAGGGCTTTCCGATCGCCCTGGACCTTCGGGGGCACAGCTTATTTTCTCCATTTCAAAGTTTTGCGCATTGACAAAATCCCAAATGAGACTGCCCTATGCAGCGCGTGCTACGCCAATGGCGACTAATTCCCAAAAAATTCCATCCAGAAGCGGTTTTTGCAGGTCAAACGGCAGGCCAAACGCAGTAATTTCCTTGCTCCCTGCGTTGTATGATGGTATACTAGCCATATTGATTTTCAATGGGAGGCACTATGCGCAGCGAAAAGCGAAGAAAAAGGCGAAACATTCCAAAGCTTTTTGGCTTTGTCCTATTGTGCCTTTTGTTGGTGGGAATCGGTTGGATTGGGGCCAGCGTAGTGGATTTGACAAAGCGCATGGCCATTGAAATGCGGACTACGCCAACCCCGGCCCCGTCAGCTGGGATCATTCTGGCCGTGACTTTGGATCCTTCCCTGCCAACCCCTACCCCCACAGAGCCGCTTTTGCGGAACGGCGCCCAGGGGGCCGAAGTGGAAAAGCTGCAATCCAGGCTGAAGGAGCTTGGCTTTTATGAAGGGGATGTGGACGGCCAATTCGGCAACGGCACAAAGAACGCGGTCATCCTGTTCCAATCCCAGCATGGCCTCATGGCCGACGGCATTGTGGGCCCTGCCACCAAAGAGCTGATCTATTCAGCCAATGCCCAAAGAATTGTCATTACGCCCTCGCCCTCGCCATCACCCACGCCGGACCCCGCTTCATCCTTTGCGGCCCAGGTGCCGCTTCTTGTAAACAAGCAAAACCCGATTCCGCAAAACTATCAAACGCGCAATCTTGTAAACATGCTTAAGGTATGCCCGGCCGACCTGGTCACCATCAAGGGCAGCGAAATTCAGGGGGAAAAGGAAGCCGTGGATGCCCTTCTTGCCATGCTGCAAAAAGCCCACCAGGACGGGATTACCGTCTGGCAGGTCAGCGCGGGATACCGCTCCATCGCCTATCAGCAGGAACTGTTCAACAGCAAGGTGGCCGAATATGAAGCGGCCGGGAAAAAACGGTCGGATGCTATTTCCGCGACCAGGCTTACCGTGGCCGATCCCGGCACCAGCGAACATCATACCGGCCTCGCTTTTGATATTACCGTGCCCGGCACCACCTTCAAGGGCACCCAGCAATCCTCCTGGCTGAGCGCCAACTGCTGGGATTATGGCTTTGTTATCCGCTATGAAGAGGATAAGGAGAAAATCACCGGCTATATTGCCGAGCCCTGGCATATCCGGTATGTGGGGCTGCCCCACAGTACCATCATGCGGGATCACGCCTGGTGCCTGGAGGAATACCTTCAAAACATCTCCAAATC
>JAEVYX010000106.1 GCA_023392515.1 Bacillota bacterium
CAGCGGCGCGCTCCAGTACCTCGCACCAGGTACCGGCAAAGACTTCCATCATGGGCCGGCTGAAACGTTTTATGGATCCGCTTGCCTCCAGTGAGCCCACCAGTCCGCCGCAGCATAGGTACTCGGCGAACTCATCATCATCATGGGTATCATGCAGCTCGATTTTGTCGCGCATGCGATGACAGAAGAGGATGGGACAAGCGGGCATATCGCGCAGGAAGCGTATCCAGGCAAAGTCTTCAGCCCAGGAAAGGTAGATTGCCAGCACATAGTCCACCTTGGCTGTAACAAAGGCATCGATCGCCTTTCTGACATCCTCGGCGGTGAAGATGATGCCGGGAAATGTAACATCAGCAATGGCGCCAGCTTCCTCTGCCATCCAGGCTGCTTCCTTCTGCTTGCGCTCAAGGTAGGAACCGCGTGCAGTTCCATCGCCGATCGTGGCAAATCGTTCCGGAGAAATCAACAGCAAGCCCATACGCGGACGGCGCTTTAAGTCAACCATAATGCTTCCTCCAAGTTTCATTTCAGAATGATAGAATTTGTCAGCCTTTCACCGAGCCGATCATAACGCCCTTGATAAAATATTTTTGTACAAAGGGGTAGATACACATCAGCGGCAGCGTTGCCACAACGATGATTACATATTTCAATGTATCCGCCAAGCCCTGCAGCTGCCGGGCTGCTTCGGGATCGCTCATTACGCTTGCGTCGAACTGGCTGTTAACCAGAATCTCACGCAGGAAAAGCTGCAAGGGATACAGCTCACGCTTGTTGATGTAAAGGAAGGCATTGAAATAGTCGTTCCAATGCGCAACCGCGTAGTACATGGCAATAACCGCGATGATGGTCTTTGACAGGGGCAGCACAAAGCTTACAAAATAGCGTGCCGGCGAGCAGCCGTCAATACGCGCGGCTTCCTCAAGAGATTCGGGAATAGTAGATTGAATAAAGGTGCGAGCAACAATCATGTTATAGATGTTGATTGCGCCCGGAAGGAGTATGGACCAAACCTTGTTGATAAAATCCAAATCTCGCATCAGCATATAGTTGGGGATCATGCCGCCTTTGAATATCATCGGGATAAAGAACAGCATCGACAGCACCTTGCGGCCGGAAAAGCTGCGCTGTGCCAGAGGATAAGCACATATCATGGTCATTGCAACGTTGATGAACGTTCCTACGGCTGTATAAAAAATGGTGTTGCGATAGCCCATCCAAACACTTTGATAGCTTAGGATAGTCTTATAGTTTTGAAAAGAGAAATTGACAGGCCACAGGTAAACCTTCCCCGCGTTTACAGCTGCGGGTGCAGAAAATGATGCAGCCACTACATTTATCATAGGTAGAAGAACAATCACAGTAAGCAGCGACACTGCGCTGACCGCAATGGTAGTGAAAATGCGGTCTCCCTTGCTTACGCGGCTGGAAGAGATACGCCTTTTTCTTTTTTGTTGGGATACTAAAGTCATGATGCGTCCTCCTCTCTTACCACAAGCTGGTTTCAGACACGCGGCGCGAAATGCCATTTGCAATCAGAATCAGCGTGAGATTGATCACCGCATTGAAAAGATCGATGGAAGTTGCATAGGAAAAGTCGGTTTTTCCTGTGCCGGACAGGCCAATTCGGTATACATAAGTGGAAATCAGTTCTGAATGCTTTAGGTTCAGGGAGTTCTGCATCAGGTATGCCTTTTCAAAGCCAACGGACATAATGTTGCCGATACCCAAGATAAGCAATATCATAATCGTCGGCTTAATATGCGGAAAGTCAACATGCCACACGCGCTGCAACCGCGATGCGCCATCAATTTGCGCCGCCTCATGCTGCTGTGGGTCCACACCTGCGAGGGCAGCAATATAGATGATGGATGACCAGCCAAAGTTCTGCCACACCGTGCTGAGCACATACAAGTGGCGAAATGCTTCCAGTTTGCCAAACAAATCATTGGGATAGCTGCCTGTAACGGATTCATAAATTACGCCGTACAATCCTGTGCGGCTGTTAAACACCTGCATCAGAATGCCCACCAAAACCACTGTGGAAATAAAGTGGGGCAAATTAACAATGGTTTGTGTTACTTTCTTAAACCGCTGCTTCTCAATTGTATTCATGAGCAAAGCAAAGCAAATGGGAATGATCTGCATACACACCAAGCCATAGCAGGACAGAATGAGTGTGTTTGAGACAACACGTTCGAATTGATAAGAGGAAATGAACTTTTTGATATTATCCAGGCCAATCCACGGGCTGCCCCAAACACCGCCTTGTACGGTATATTTGCGGAACGCCAGCTGTAATCCCGTCATTGGCCAATAGGCAAAAACAATGATGTAGATGACCGGCAAGAGCATGAACAGATACAGCTGCCAGTCTCGCTTCCATCCCCTGATGATTCTTTTGCCGATCATAAGGCACCTCCGATAAATGGGGACCTGCAGGACAAGCCTGCAGGTTCCCATGATTTAGATGATTTGCCGATGCGGTTATTTGTACATACGATCGTAGACGTTCTGCACAACAGATACATAAGTAGAGGCGCCGATGTTTTCCAGTTCAGCCTGGAAAGCATCCCACTCAGCATCGATATCCGCATTGCCCACCAGGAAAGATGCGGTCTGCTCTTCGACGAAGCTGAGCAGATTGGACTCGATTTCGCTGATTTCATTGGATTCGTCGCTGGTGTAAATAGTCTTCGGGATGGTTTCGCTGGGGTTGAATCCGCCTTGCTGGTACAGATCCCAAGCGCCGTTCAAAATGATGGTGTATTCTTCGGTGGTGGCGGGATCGATGCCAACGCCGCAGGCAATGCCGTACTGACGGACATAGGGACCGGCTTGGCGCCAGGAGGCATTCGTTACATCAGTGCCCCCCCAGAAGGAAGCGTCATGATAGGTAACGATGGAAATCGGGAAAGAAGAGACGGAAGCTACATACGCATCAGCGTTTTTCACGTTTTTAATATAGTCCCACTCGGAACCTTCGGTGCCCCAGCGCTGCATGATACCTATCTTTTCGCTGCTCATCAGGTCGCCCAGGCGGAAAGCAGCTTCAGGATTCTTGCAGTTGGCTGTTACAACAAAGCGGATGCCTGCAGCAGATTTGGCATAGCTTGCATACTGCACGCCTTTGGGGCCGGCCATCGGAGCAAGGTAGAAGTATTCAGTTACACGGTCGCCGCCGGCGGTGAGCATGTCAGGTGCTGCGTAATCCATAGCAAAGACAACCTGGTCTTCGCTGTTCATCAGGGTTACAAGCTGTTCATTATCCATGGTCAGGCTTTCGGTGGCAATCAGGCCTTCCTCGAACATCTTGCGGATGTACTTTAAGCCTTCCTTCCACTCTTCGGTGGTGTAGGCCAGGCCTACGGTCCCGTTGTCCACGGTGCGGTATTGCTTGTCGCCCGCGTAGACGAAGGAATTCATCAGATACTTGAACCAGCCGCTGTACAGGCGGGTGTTGCCGAAGGTGCCGACGAGGCCGATTTCATCAGCTTTTCCGTTTCCGTTCAAGTCGGTTTCGTGAACCTTCTTGAGCAGTTGATAGAATTCCTCGGTTGTCTTGGGTTCTTCAGCGCCTAGATTGGCCAACCAGGTCTTGGAATACCACATCTTATCAAGATACTCGTTGCCGTAGGACTGATTAAGGGTTGCCACACCATAGATGTTTCCATCAGGCGAGGTAATTTGAGCGGGATATTCGCTTCCTGTGCGTGCAATGGCCTCATTAATGTTGACGGCCAGCTCAGGATTACTGTAGTAGCTTGTCAGGGGCAGAATGGCGCCGGCCTGAGCCCACTCCCAAACTTGGGAATCGGTGAAGAGTCCAGTGTTATCGCACACGATGACATCGGGAAGATCTTTGATATTTCCCGCGGTTAGTGCCATATTGACCTTGGTCACATAGTCGCTGCCGGAAGGGAGCGTGACGATCGTCAGGTCGAGGTTCCCCTGCTCCTCAAGATAGAGGGTCATAGCGTTGGTTTCCCAATTTTCGATGCGAAGGTTTTCTGGTACCCATACGGTCAGGCTTGTCTTTTCGCTCTCAGCAATTGCTGTGATGCTCATCAAGCCGAACAGCATGGCTACTGTTAGAAGGATGGCCATAAGTCGCTTCATGGTTTTGTACTTCCTTTCGATTTTTATTCGGGCGGCTGCCCTGTTGATAGGATTACAGTAGCAAAAGCAATGAGAAAAATCAAATGTAAATCAGGAAAACCAGGCAAAGGTTACAAAATATCATACTGTATTTTCTTTTTTCCAGTCAAAAGATTTTTTAGGTTTTTGTTTGCTTGCAAGGCTTGTAAAACCTTGCATCAGGCGCTTTTCCCGCTATTTCTGCTACCTTGTATAGCCATGTTGAAAAAGACCTGCGTTTTTGTTATAGTGAGTGTATTCCATTTGATGCAGATGATCGATAAAAGACTATGCTTTATCCATGGCGCCTCAATATTTAATTTGCATAGTAAGAGGGGGAGCAGATTTTGGAAAGCATTGCTTCCATGAGACGCAATCGCCTGCGGATGGCGGGCTTATTCCTTCTGTTTGCGACTTTTTTCCTTCTTTTGTTCATTCCCTGCTATTATTATGTCAGAAACATTACCCGCAGCAACGTGCTGGAATTGCATCGTCAGAAGCTGGAGGACGGTGTCCGTTCGCTCAATACATCTCTGGAGGCAATGAGCAACCTTCACACCATGCTTGACGACAATACAATCTACCGCGCCATGAACAGCAAGCAAAGTGAGATTGATACTTTACAGTTAAGCAAGATTCGCGAATCTGTCCTTACATATTTGCTGCCTTATGACGCTGTTGCGGAGGCCGGGCTCAGCCGGCAGAACCATATACTGTTCACGCGAAAGCGCATCTACTACCAGCTGCCAGAGCTTGTGGCAAGCAAGTTTTTCTATTGTGAAGGGATGAGTACAGAGCAATTCACATCACAGTTCAGCGGGGTCAGCTGCGTGATCCCTGCCGCTGTGTATCATTCCGCTGACTATGGGTCATACGAGGGGTTTACAGTTGCATGGCAATGGTCGCGAACCAACCAAATCTATTTTTTTGCAACCTATCCGGTGGAACGTGTATTTGCGCTTATGGCGGAGAAAAATGTGCGCGATTTAGGAAATGTGTCCATTTATTTGGGGGATACGCTAATTGACTCAATCGGCCGGACGCTCGAATCCGATTATGAATGGATGGAAGCAACCGCAAGCTCTGTGCGGCTTAGGATTCGCGTTCAGATTCCCAACAGCTACATTGAGCAGGACCTTTCACAAATCAAAAAGCTTGCCCAGACCTTTTTGCTCATCATCGTTATCGCAGCGATCGTGTGGATTGTGCTGTTTGCCACGGCAGCTGCAAGGCCCTTGAATAGATTAACCCGGGCGCTGTACTCGACCAAGCATCTTTCAATAGCGCCGGGCGGTAAGGGCTCCATTTCAAATTTGGTCGGCGAGATTAAGGACTTGGATTTACGCCTGTCGCATTATGAGAATACGATTGCAGCTCAAGGTGAAAAGCTAAAAAGTCACATGATGGAAAAAGCGTTGTACCGTGGCTTATATAATAAAGATTTCCGTGCTGCGTTTGAGAGAGCTTTTCCGCAGTTCCTTGCGTGCTGGCAGATGGCGCTTATTCAATATGCCACCGAGGAAAATGAGGTGGATGAGGAAAAGCTGACGCTGCTCTTTTCCGAATATATGCGGCAAAGGCTGCCCAAGGCAATTTTTCTTCCCACTGACAAGGATACCATGCTTGCCATTATGCCCTATGAGGACGGTCAGAACCCGGAGGATGAGTTGGAAAAGCTGCGTATGGAGATGCGGGATCGCTACGGCGTTGTATTTCGCTACATTCTGAGCGAAATCTATGAGGACCCTGCCTCCTTGGTGGGCGCCTATCAACAACTGGAATATGAAAACAGCATATCCCTCAAGATGGATGCATCCATCCGGCGGGAAAAGGTGTTTCCCCTTTCGTTGCAGCAGCTGCAAACCATGTATATGGCGCTCTCCTGCGGTGACGAAAAAATTGCGCTGGAGATGCTTGCAGCTTGCACAAGTTCGCTTGCGGACGGCAATGACTTCTTTCTGGCCAAGTACACCCACCAGACCATTGCCAATATGCTGGTGATGATTAAGATGGAATCCGCCTGCGAAATGAGCGATATCTTGATTCCTTCCTTTATTCGCCAGGAGATCAGCAAGCTGTATCGTGAAGACTTTCCCAAATGCTTCAAGCAAATTGCCGAGCGGATTACGCTACAGCGCAAGAACCAAACGCAGGATCTTGACAAGAGCATTCTTACATATATAGATGACAATCTGAACAACTCGCTTCTTTGCATCAGCATGGTGACGGATCACTTTCAGATTTCAGCCCCCACGCTGCAAAAGCGGCTCCACTTGGCAGTTGGACAGACGTTTTCGGCCTACGTAGAGGATATGCGGTTGAACAAGGCTCGCAATGAACTGCGGGATACAGATTTGACTGTTCAGGAAATTTCCGAGAAGTGCGGTTACGCCACACCCAACTCCTTCTACAAGGCATACAAGCGGCGCTTCGGTGAAACACCCCTTGCCGTGCGCGAGCAAAAGTGAACCTATCGACTGCTGCCAGGCTTTGGGCTTGGCAGCTCTTTTTATTTTCATGATGGGCGCAAATTTCCCATTAATACTTTTTGATTCTTCCACTACCTTTTTCTTTTCTCAACTTGTCTCAGTGAAATGGAATTTCTATAATGCAATTACGGCTAAGCCAAACTAACAGGAGGTATGAAAGTTCATGTATCAATTGCAGGGCAAGGCGCTAACGTATGCCATTGACGAAAGCGGAAGATCTGCTTCATTCTACAACCGCTTCACATGCCATGAGTACATCTACAAACCCGATTCTATTTGGAAGATGATCTATTCCATTCCCGGTACGGAACGTGTTGAGGTACCAATATGGGCGGAGAAGCAGAAGTTTAGTGCTGTGCAGACTGAGAATGAAATCACCCTGACCTATGATGGGCTGATCGGCGAAGACGGTCTTGAAATCGATGCAATGCTGACGCTGCGCCTTTGCATGAATGATATGGGCCTGCAGGTGAAGGCAGACCTTGAAAACCGAGATGCAAGAGTACAACTTGTTGAACTGCAGCTAACTCCTGTATCCGGTGCGCGCACGCTTGCCGGGCAGCCCGAAGAAGACTATATTGCATGGCCGTGCGACCTCGGCAGAAAGGTGCGTAATCCCGCATACGTTGATTTATCCACCTATGCGGGCTTCCGCAAATACGAACGTCATGATCAATTTCACACAGATATGGATGCACTGTATCAAGCTGGCACCGCTTCCATGCAGTGGTATGACTGGTATACCGAAGGCGAGGGCTTGTACTGCAGCTGCGAGGACACGACGCGTCAGGCGGTAGGTTTGCACATTGAGCGCGACGTAAAGCTAAACCTGCTGCGGTTTGGCTTCATCCGCTATCCCATGATTGACAAAGGCGAAAGCTGGTCCGGCCAGGCGTTGGATTTCTATCCTCATCAGGGCGACTGGCATGCCGGTGCAAAAATCTACCGCGCTTGGATGGAGCGCGAAGGTGGATACGTTCCGCCAAAGCGTCCCGAATGGTGTCAGGATTTCACGGGCTGGCTGCGGCTTATCTTCAAGCAGCATCACTGCGAACTGAATTGGGATTATTCCGACATCCCTGCCATGTATGATGAATTGGAGGCTGCGGGATTCAAGACGCTGTATCTGTTGGGCTGGGAGCAGGGCGGCTTTGCGCGTATGTGGCCGGATTACCTGGTGGATGAGCGCATGGGCGGCGAAAAGAAGCTGCGTGAGGGTATTGAGTATGTTCACAGCAAGGGTGGCAAAGTGCTGATGTTCCTAAGCTATGCTTTGATCGATCATCAAAGCAGCTTTTATAAGAATGAAGGGGGCGACAAGGCCACCATCAAGTCCATTTGGAATGAGGACATCCCCTTCTCCGAAACCTACTGCGGCGAGGGCACCTACCGCAAAATCGCCAACCCGCCTATGCCCATGTACCTGGCCTGCCCAGGGGCCCCGCTTTGGCAGGAGAAGATGAAAAAAGCGGCAAAGGTATGCTTGGATCTTGGCGCGGACGGCGTATTGTATGATATCGGTGCTTGGAAACCCTTCTTCTGCTACGCGCAGGGGCATACGCACAAAAAGCCAAGCCATTCCCATGAAAGCAAGGCGGCCAATTATGCAGGCCTGCGAGAGTATGTGAAGACGTTTGGTGATGACAAGATTATCATGATGGAACACAATGTGGATATTTACGGTCAGTCTATGGATATTGCACAGGGCAGCAGCACCATTCCCGACAAGAGGCTGCTGACGCCAAAGACAGCCGGAAATCCTGATGACGGGCGCAATGACTTCCTCATGCTCGAAATGTACCGCTATACTTTCCCCGAACTTGTGATGACCAACCGTGAATGCGGCGAGGATGAGGATAACTACAAGGCCATGGCGGGCTATTCATTCCTGCTGGGACTGCGCTTCGATATGACGATCTACCGCTGCTGCGGTTCGCTTAGGGATATCCCGAATTATGCGGCATATCTCAAAGAGCTAAACGGATTGTATCACCAGTATGCGGATTATATCCTGCGCGGTACATTTGTGGATACGGATGGGTTCACCAATTCCAACCGTGCAGTATTGGCCAAGGGTTGGAAGAGCGCCTCAGGTGATATGGCCGTTACACTGTGGAATCCAACCGGTTCTGATCAACAGGTAACGCTCACAAGAAATAACGGAAAGTATGAAACCGCTGTGATCGTGCCTGCGGAAAGAGCAACAGCTGTTAAATTGCTGTAATATGTTATTACAGGATTGCTGTCTGAGATCCTATTCAAAAATATATTAGCGCCATATAAAACGGTAAGAATGGTGTGCAGGGAAGCAGGTTTCTGCTTCCCTTTCTTGGTTGTTTTGCAGTTAAATTCAAATGACAGACACAAAATGGCCGGTCAATTACCCTTTGCGAATCATCTATACTATTGCTGTCTCCAGTTGCAAAGAAGGCCGGTCGTAACCAAATACTTCAATTTGGGAGTTATTTAGTCTCAAAGCCAGCTTGCATACTATCCCATTTCTCTATGATATTACTATCGTCAATTACAGAATTTTCAAAAGACTACCGTCCGTGAAAAGACGGATCGATCAATAGAAGAAATTAGTGAATGTTTGAGCAAGAATTATTAAACAATCCGTAAGGATTTCATTTATAATAATCCCGAAGGGAGGGGTAGGATTTGAATCGCATTAAAAATGTATCGATGGCTATCGACTACATTGAGGAAAACCTAACAAATAAGATGGATCTCGATATGATTGCCGAAGCCGCTCACTATTCAAAATATCATCTGCACCGTATGTTTTCAAAGACGGTGGGGATTACCATACATGATTACCTTCAAAGGCGGCAGCTTACCGAGGCTGCAAAACTGCTCATTTTCTCAAGTAAGTCCATCCTTGATATCGCATTGTTGTCTGGTTACGAAAGCCAGCAGGCTTTCACGAGCATTTTTACTGTAATGTATAAGCAATCTCCCAATGTTTACCGAGAAAATGAAAAGTTCTACCCTCTGCAGTTGAAATGCGAGTTTGAAGGGAGCTTCAATATGCTTAATAGCAAAGAGGATGTTCAATGGGATATTACCTTTGCAACTATAAAAGACATCCCCTACTGGATGAGCCTGGTAAGGCTTGTCGTTGATGGCTTCCCGCATTTGCAGGAGGAAGAGCACTTGCAAGTCTTAAGACAGCGTATCGCCGCCAATCAGGCGCTCATCTTAAAAGACGGCGAAATCGCCATAGGCATTATGCTTTTTTCTTCAAAATCAGGCAGCATTGATTTTTTGGGCACGCATCCCCTTTACCGAAAAAAGGGTATCCCGAAAGCATTTCTGGATAAAGTGATGGGCGAACTGCTAAAAGGGAGGGATATCAGCACCACGACCTACCGGAAAGGGGATAAAGCAGACACCGGACAGCGCAAAGAGCTTATGGATTTGGGGTTTGCAGAAGCCGAATTATTGATGGAATTTGGATATCCAACACAGCGTTTCATTTTGCATAGGGAGAACAAGAATGACTAACGATCAACAAACCAACAAGCTGTCACATCCTATGTCTGCCGCGATTAGGGAAGCTGATACGCAGACAAATATCACAGAATCCTTTCCTGATGAAATAGCACATTTGGATGAAATAAACGATAAATTAGAGGAAGCCTTGCGTGAAGCAGATGCATCCGTTGAACGAATAGATAAGGAGTACATGGATTTCAAGCTTTATATGGTGCAAAACCTCGGCGATGTTGATCCTCACGAAATGTTACAAAATGAGTTAGCTCTAAAAAGAATAGATCATTCAGGAGCCTTAACTGTAAGCATGCGTGAAAAAATCGCCAAGCTGATAGATTCCCCCTATTTTGCCCGAATAGACTTTATCCCACAGGAAGATCAGGAAATATCCGCATTTTATATTGGCCGGTTTGGTTTCAGTTTCAAAAATGATATGCTTATATTCGACTGGCGCGCCCCAATTGCCAGTATGTTTTATGACAGCGATATCGGCCCGTCTGGGTATGACGCTCCTGACGGCCGAATTAAAGGGCAATTAACCCGTAAACGGCAATTCAAGATCAAGAACAGAAAAATGCAATATACATTTGAAAGCTCAATTAACATTCATGATGATATCCTTCAGCGTGAACTAAGCCATACGTCGGATGAAAAGATGAAATCCATTATTTCAACAATTCAAAAAGAACAAAATCAAATCATTCGTAATGACTGCGCAAAGACCCTTATAATTCAAGGGGTGGCTGGTTCTGGAAAAACATCCATCGCGCTGCATCGTATCGCTTTTTTGCTATACAGATTTAAGGACAGAATATCAGCAAAAAATGTAACAATTCTATCTCCCAATAAGGTTTTTGGAGATTACATCTCAAACGTATTGCCGGAACTTGGTGAAGAACCGATTTACGAATGGGGTTTTACTGATATAGCAGAAATTCAACTAAAGGGTATAATTGACTTTGAAGCTGACAAGGATCCGATGGAGACCGAAGATCGGCAGTGGATGGAACGGGTACGTTTTAAGTCCACAATAGAATTTTTAAAGCTGATAGACCGGTATATTCAACTAATGCAAAATCAGGTTTTTGAAGCGAAAAACTATACCTATGGGCTCTTTTCAGCAAACGCCGATTGGATACAAACCCGATTTAATGCCTATAGTAAATATCCGGTCAAGCAGCGACTTAAGAGAATCGCCGAAGATATCTACGAACAATTTGAAATGGATAATATAAGACAATACGATCTGCCAAAGGTCAGAACAATATTGAAAAGTCTGAATGGCATGCTTCGCATTAAAAGCAGCATCGCACTGTACAAAGATTTGTATAAGCAAATGGGTATTGCAAGCCTTCTTGTAATGCCTAATAAGAAGACCTTGGAATGGGCAGATGTTAGTCCATTTTTATATCTTCATGCAGCATTTGAAGGCTTAAAGGAAATCAAGTCCATCAGCCATCTTGTTATTGATGAAATGCAGGATTATACACCAGTTCAGTATGCTGTGTTGAATCTGCTATTTAATTGCCCAAAAACCATACTAGGTGATTTTGGTCAGATGATCAATCCAAATCATATGCAAACTCTGGGCGATATGATAAAACTTTATGTGGACGCGGAACTGGTAATGCTGAATAAAAGCTATCGTTCAACCTATGAGATTATCCATTTTGCCAAGAAGATACGGAACGTTTGCCCCCTGGAAGCAATCAAGCGCCACGGTGAAGAACCAATGCTGATACAATGCCAAGATAGCCAAGATGAAGTTCAGTACCTAAAAGAAAGAATGAACGCATTTTTAGCCAGCGAAAATGTGACCCTTGGTATAATTATGAAAACAAATCAATTAGCTAAAGCTCTGTCTGATGTCCTATCCAAAAGTTATGATGTCCGCCTACTTACGCCTGAAAGTACAAACTTCTTAAATGGCATATCAATCACCTCTGTTCAAATGTCAAAAGGATTAGAGTTCGATGAGGTCATAATCCCATCCACTAGTGATATCACATACGTAAGCGAGTATGACCGTAGCCTGCTTTTTATTGCCTGTACACGGGCTATGCACCGGCTCACCTTAACCTATACCGGACAATTGACAAAGCTGATAAGCCGGGAGATGATACAGTGCGGATAATCTGTCAGCTTCTTCCCAAATAGCAGCATCTATCTTTGACTATTCCATAAAAATATAACTTTATTTGATGCGGTTGTTTTTCTCATTGACAAACACACCCTTAAATTGCTCCAGACGGAATCTCGTCACAAACCAATCGCATTTGCATAGAAACATATAGTAAATATTAAGCCCGCAGCCATGAAGGGTTTCAAAATTGCCCTGCCCTTTCGATATCATTAGATCCGCATTATCAATAACATCTCTGGCTTCCTTTGTTATGCTGGCAAGATGTGTTCCCGCTATTTTCGTACCGTTGGGAAGGACTTTTACAAGGTCTGCCAAACCTACCATTTTGGCATCTTCCATTGTAGCGTCGTTTAGAACAGGCATTCCCCGTACAATTACCGTAATTTTGAGCGTCGGGAATTCCTGGGCAATTGTCTGTATTAGAAGTTTATCAAGGACAATCTCGCCGCAATTATCCGTAAGATACGCAAGATGCCGGGCACTTTTCAAGTCCTGCTGAAAGTTTCTGTATTCAAGCATGTCAATCTCCTCCGCTATGGCGGAGGAGATCAGGGCGTTGAGTTTCTCGCCATCCACACTTCCCATGGCCCCAAAGTCGATATAATTGCCGACTCTTGCATATTTTACCGCCGCCAGCAATTTATCCTGCGATGTGTTGATTTTTTCCGCAATCTCCTCTTCCTTCTGCATAAGCATTGCGTTATATTGCTTTTTCAAGTCATCAAAGCTATACGGCGAACCGAAATAGCTTTGATGAAGCTCATTCAATTCTGCTATAATTACAGGCGCGGTGGCATCTTCATCCGCTTCGTAAACCGTCTTCAGTACATCTTTCATGTATTTTGACTTTTTATCTTCATCGCCATAGTCTTTTATCATTTCC
Source organism: Bacillota bacterium (assembly GCA_023392515.1). Taxonomy (GTDB): domain Bacteria; phylum Bacillota; class Clostridia; order Christensenellales; family Aristaeellaceae; genus JAEVYX01. The sequence continues at coordinate 13,148 of JAEVYX010000106.1, forward strand.
ATTTGTCTTTTTATAAGGCAATAGGTACAATAGGAGCTTAACACTTCGTCACCTCATCTGCCGTATTCATACCGTGTTGAACCACGGCTTGCTGGTATTGTAGCATGCTCCCCTAACTGGATGCAACGAAAACGCAATTTCCCGTGAAAAGCAAAGGGTCGCTGAAAATCATTTGTTCTCAGCGACCTTCTTCATTTTTCAGATTTAAACTTTCCATGTTTGATACTTTAACAACATTTTGAAGCAGTTTACTGTTTTAAAAGCCTGGCAATGTCAAATCCAATTCAGGCATCTGGAAATCTATTTGAGGCGTAACAACCGGCAGCACTTGAGGCTTGATTGTTATGAGTTTGTCAGGCCAGTTAATCGAACTATCCGTCGTTTGAGGAGCGATGGTTACAACCGGCGGTTTGATGGTTATGAGATTGCCTGGCAAGTTTATTCCGCTATCGGTTGGTATGGGGATAATGGTAACATGAGGCGGCTTAATCGTTATCAAACCTGGAAAGCCAATGCCATTATCCCCCGGATCTGGTGCGGGAGAAACGGGCGGGAGCGTCATTAGTTGAATAGGTCCGTCGGTTCCAGCGGCAGGAGTTGGAATAGCGCCTTGCTCCTGGTATATGTCCACTCCTGTATTTGGGATGGCTTTGCTAGTGAAAAGAAGCATTTGGTCTGCAACGGAAGCGATGCCGTCTATGAGCAGATTGTTGACGGTTTCAAATTGTCTCATGGCTGCATATGTGCCATTGCCAAAGTTGTCCGCTAAAGCTTTGTTGTAATAGCCCAGCTCGGCAAGACGGGCCTGCAATAGCCTCACCTCATACCCATGATCGTCTTTCTGGAGTTGTACGTATGGGTAATAGCCGTTTTCTTTCAACATTGCGCCGATCTTGTACCACAGGGCAAGCAAATCGTCAAGGGTATAGGTCTTGACGGATTCCTCTGCGGTTGCTGTGGTCAATGGCGGTATGACGGCATTGACAGATATGAACAGCATCAGCAACAGCACAATGAGAGCCACCAACTTTTTCATGAATCAAAGCCTCCCTTCGTTTTCCACAATGTCAGGTTGCAAGTGGCCACACGTTGAATCAATATATCATATCTTTGAATTGTGATACACAAGACATATCTTGTGCCAATATTGACTTATGCATTAAAACCCTTTAATACTACAACGAAAGGCAGATTCGTTTCGTGAAGGGAAAGTGCTTGATTTGCGTGTAATAAATAGATTCGGCCTCATGATGTCCGCATAGCGGTTCAATACTGCGGGATTTTCGGCACTGACGGACTTGCATATCTTCAATGACAACAGTGGTGCCACCCCGGTACCTAAGGGAAAGGATTTCACGTCTTCAACCGTAACAAAAAGTGTTCTTCCTAACGGCATCTAACGAACTTGATGAAATTTGCGAGGTGTTTACTAATCCTGTTTATCGCAAGTGTGGAAAGATCCTTATAAAAATGTTTGATTAGTAGCGGGCAATATTCATGAACTGTATGGGGCAGGATTCAACCTTGCCCTTTTTTATTACTTTATCACGACCTGCTCTCCGCGTCAAGATGATAAGGCACGGCATCGCTTACAAGTAAACTCTTGTCCAATTGCTATGTCGGGCTTGTTATGGCGTACGTTTCAATGTATACTCTTCGATAGATGCCTTTGGCACACATGATGGAGGTTTACATGTCAAACGAAAACTACATAAAGCAAATGGAATTGCATTTGGAAGACGTGCCCTCGGTGCAAAAAGTAATGCACGCGCTGTCAACGGATTTGCGCCTTAGAATCCTATTGATGACCGGCAATAAAACCATGAGCATCTGTGAATTGGCAGAAGCTTTGGATATGCCAATCTCAACAATCGCGGTAAATATCAGCGTACTTGAGAAAGCAGGCCTACTAA
>JAEVYX010000127.1 GCA_023392515.1 Bacillota bacterium
TGCTTGAGGGCCCTGGCTTTCCCGAGGGTTTCCTCATCCGCCGCCTGGCCGGGCCCCGCCGCATTATACAGTGCGGCGATGAAGCTGTTAAACTCGTGGCCGCCGGGCACCGCGTGATATTGCACGCCCAGATATTTTCCCGTTTCATCGCACAGCCGGATGGTGGGATAAAAAACGCCTTTTTCAGGCTTCCCGGCTTTTTCCATGCTTACCTGAACCTTTTTTGAAATCCCCGAAAGCTCCTTCAAAAACTCCGCTATCTCTTTGGCCAGCGGGCTTTCGTCCAATACACCCTGCAATAGCACCGTGCGCTGGAATTTCCCGAACAATCCTTCCAACTGGGCGCGCAGAGCGGGGGATAGAAAGCCCTCTTCCTCTTCCTGCTGCTCCGCTTTGGGTGCCTCGGGACTTTGGGATGGCGCCGCAGGTTCAGCCTTAGCGTTTTGGGCGGCGGGGCCTCGCTTGCCCCGTTCAAACCCCTGCCGGTGCAGTTCGGTAAGCACCCTTTCCAAGGCAGTGGCCGCAGTAGCCCCATCTGATACCGCGGTGACAAGTTGGCGCAAATCCTTCACACAAAGGTCTCCGGCGGCATAAACCCCGTCCACATTTGTTTTTTGGTTGGCGTCGGTCAGCACATATCCCGCCTGATCCAGCAAAACCTTGCCTTCCAGCAGCTTTGTGGCAGGAACATAGCCCGCGAAAACGAACATGCCGAAGGTGTCGCCGGGCTCGGCTTTGTATTCGAAGGTTTCACCCGTTTGATTGTTTTTGAATACCGCGCGGCGAAGGGCGGTATCCCCCTCTACCCGTTCCACCTCGGTTTGATAGGTGACCTCAATATTGGGATGCTCTTTCGCGTGCTGGGCGGTAACGCCGCCGCAGGTGAAATCCTCTTCCCGCACGATCATATGCACCTTGCGGGCATACTTGGTCAAAAATACGGCTTCCTCCGCAGCGGCGAACCCGCCCCCGATAACGAATATATCCTTGCCGGTAAAAAACTCGCCGTCGCAGGTGGCGCAATAGCTGATTCCCCGGCCCTGGAACTCGGCCTCCCCCGGAAAGCCAATTTTCCGGGGCGCCGCACCGGTGGCAACAACAACGCCTAAAGCCGTAAAGTCCCCCTGGTCCGTTTTTACGGCCTTTACCGTGTTTTGAAGCTGCAGGTCCTGAACCTCTGCCATCAGAAACTGCGCGCCAAAGCGTTCGGCCTGCCTGCGCATGGTTTCAGACAGCTCCTCGCCGTTTGTCCGCAGTATCCCGGGGTAATTGACGACCTCGGAGGTAATGGCAATCTGGCCGCCCAGGCGTTCCTTCTCCACAACCAGTACGCTGTACTGCGCCCTTGCCAGGTATATGGCGGCGGAGAGCCCCGCAGGGCCCCCGCCGATAACGATCACATCAAAATGCTTATCCATCTTTATATCATGCCAACCAATTCAAGGCTGGGCTTTAGGGTCGCTTGGCCGGGTGTCCACTTGGCCGGGCACACCTGGTCGCCGTGTTCCGCTACAAACTGGGAGGCCTGAACCCTGCGCAGAAGTTCTTCCGCGTTGCGGCCCACATTGCCTGCCACCACTTCATAAGCGACAATTTTGCCTTCGGGGTTTACAATAAAGCTGCCCCGTTCCGAAAGGCCTTTTGCGTCGTTCATCACATCAAAGTCCCTTGCCAGGGCACCCGTAGGGTCTGCCAGCATGGGGTACTGTATTTTCTTGATGGTTTTTGAGGCATCGTGCCAGGCCTTATGCACAAAGTGAGTATCGCAGGAAACGGAGTAGATTTCACAGCCGATTTTTTTGAACTCTTCATACCTGTCCGCCAAATCTTCCAGCTCTGTAGGGCATACAAAGGAAAAATCCGCCGGATAGAAAAAGAATACCGACCATTTGCCTAAAATGTCATCTTTGCTGACTGCCCGAAAATCGCCGTTCCAAAACGCCTGCACCTTAAAATCCTTGACTTCCTTGTTGATAAGAGACATCGTTACAGCCTCCTTCCATGGCTTACTGCATGTTTCCCCGGCCTGTATGCCGCTATTCTTTTCAACGTATGAGGCCTGACAGCCTTAGGTGATAATACGTGTTTATTTGACGCGGTCTGCCGGAGATATGTTCGTTTGTTTCTTGTATGGCTGCTGTCAAGCTGCCATTTTTTATATACCAAGTTTACAAAAAAGTGAAACAAAATGCAAGCCCTGTATGGAGTACAGGAGGCAGACACATTTGAAACCTTTAAAAAAGCAGATATGGCCGAAGGTCCAGGGCGACGGAACCCAGCCTCCGCCTGTGGCGGAAAGAGGCGGGGCGGAGGAGGGAAGCGAAACGAACCATGCAAGCGTAAGCGATGCAGGGTGACGATTGAACTTCCGGGAAGAAAGCCCTGGTCGCCCCATCGGGGCGAAACCCTATTTCTCAGAATAATATTCAAGTGCGGATGATAGAAATATTTCGTGCCTTACGGTACGACAAGGGCTTTCCCATCGCCATGGACCTTCGGGTGCATAGCTCACTTTCTGTCTTTATTGAGCGTTGAGTAAAGTTCAAATGAGACTGTCTTTGAATTGCATCGCATCTCATTGAACCAGGTATGTCTCCACATAGATATTTCCATCGGGATTGCTCAGGGTTACGGTGAAGGGCGCGCCTGGGTCTTCCACGGCGAATGTGGCCGATATCCAGCTTAATTGATCCTCCATCAAAAAGGACTGCTCCTGTGTGCCGCAATGGAGTACCAATTGCGCCTGGCCGGCCCCGGCTCTTGCCTGCAATTGCAGGGTGACGGTACCGTTTGCACGCAGGCCTTCATCAAACAGCGTAAACCGGCTTCCCTCCTTGACCCACTGTTGATCAAAGCCTGACAAGGCGCTGTGGACCCAAGGCTTGCCCGGGGCGACGGAAAGTATGGCATAGCATCCGTTCTGGGTGGAGTATGCGCCGGCTGCCACATCGGAAGCCAGTATAAGGGAATCCAGCATTTCATTTGTGAGGATGAGCCTGACCGGCGCACCAATCCTGTTAACGGCATTTTCCTGCCAGTGGCTGGCAGGCAGAAAGGAGGTAAGGGAACCGTCATCCTTTGTCCGAAGGATAAGGTCATTCAATTCCACCACAGGCAGCTCGCACCGGGATGCCACATCCAATTCTGCGGCCTCCGTCCAGAAAAAGGCACCATCCCGCACCACGCCCAGTGTGTCCTCCGTTCCTGCGGCAATAACGGCTTCCCTGGCATCCCTGGGCCAAACGGGATCATTATGATGCTGCGTGAACGCATAGCTGATTACACCATTCAGAAGAAACGCAGATGCGAGAAATGTGCAAAGAAGCCGCTTTTCAAAGGCTCCGAACCCATGCCGGATGAGACGGTAGGACATAACAAGCAGGAATATGCCGCAGGCCATAGGCCATAACAGCCTGCCGTTTAAGGCGCTTGTGCTGCTGGTGGCGGCCGTTAGAAGCAGTGCGTCCACCGAATAATTGCCCCCGCTGAGCAAAGCGCTGCCATCCCACCGGATAAGGCAGAAAAGGGAAAAGGACGCAAACGCAAACAGGGGTGTGTTCATCCCCTTGCCATCAAGCGCGGGGGATAGGCAAAAGCTTAGCAAAACAGGCAAAAAGGCTGCCACATACCGTACATGGATGCGGGCTTCATACGGACTGCCCGTTAACTCATCGTAGTAAATGATGTACACAGTGCCAAGAACAATGGCAAAGAGGGAGACAAGAACTACCTGCAGAAGCCTGCGATCCTTTCCCTCAAAGCTACGCAGCCGGGCGGCGGGCAGAAACAGGGGGAAAAAAGCGAAGGCCATTGGGATAAAAGCGCCGTACATGATAAGCCCGTTCAGGGTTTGCATGAGGTGGTCCCATGTCAGGGGATGGGTTTGGGATTCGTAAAGAGCGGATTGGCTGGGGGACAGATGCAGTCCATAGCGCAAAAGCAGCGTGTACAGCCCCCAGAAAAGCAGGAGGGATAAACCGCCGGTCAAGGCCCTGATGATTCGGTCCATTTCCCTTTTTCGCAAAGCGTCCCATAAAAGCAAAGCAAAATAGCTAGCAGGCAGCGCGATATAGCCAGGCTTGAGCGTGTACAGCAAAAAGCCAAGGCCGCCGCACGATACAGCCTGATAGGACTTTCCTTTTATATCAAAGTCCAACAAAAAGAAATAGCAGGTAAGCAGCATCAGGGGGAAAGCCAGGCTTTCGGCCATAATGTGCTGCGCCATCAAAAAGTCCGGCATGATCGCTGTAAAAACAGCAACCAGCAGCGCACGGTTCCGGCTTTTTGTCAGTTTCAAAGCAAGCGCATACGACGGAAAGATTGCCAAGTGCATGAAAAGCGCGTTGAGTATTTGAATGGCCCGATAAATGTTGATGCTTTCGGGAAGCAGATGTAATGGAGCCAGGAGCACGGGATACAGGATATACTCATAACGGATTGGCTGGCCCCTGAAAAGCAGCGCGCCATCTGCAAAGATAGAGCGGGATAAATGCAGGTAGAGGGCCGAATCCGGCATAATTACCGGGCTTTGGGTGGTGGCATAGGCAAGGGCAATACGAAGCAGGCTGAAAAGAATGTAAAACCCCAAAAGAAGCTCCCAGGTGGGGAGGCTTAAAAAGCCCCGCAAGGCAGCGGAAAGAATTGCACGCGGCGCATGATGGCGGTGCTTAGTGAGAGATATGGCGTTGTTGGGTTTCAGCATAGTTGCCACTCCTTGCGGAAGAATAGGGGCGCACACAAAGTGCTTTGTGTGCGCCCATTCTGCTTTTTGTGGATATGATCGCATGCAATCCTGACATTGTTGGTTATGGGCCTACATAATATCCGGTAGGCCCTGTTTCACCGATAGGTCCTTGTATACCTTGCGGTCCTGTTTCACCGGTCGCGCCGGTAGGTCCTGTTTCACCTGTTGCACCGGTAGCGCCTGTTGCACCGGTAGCGCCTGTCGCGCCTGTTGCACCGGTAGCACCTGTCGCACCAGGTGCGCCTGTCATACCGGTAGCGCCTGTCGCGCCTGCTGCACCAGGTGCGCCTGTTATACCGGTAGGTCCTACTAGACCTTGTATGCCTTGTATGCCTTGCGGACCTTGCATACCTGTCGCACCTGTCTCACCTGTTGCACCGGCAGGTCCTACTAGACCTTGTATGCCTTGCGGACCCTGCATGCCTGTCGCACCTGTCGCACCTGCTGCTCCTGCCGCGCCTATCGCACCGGTAGGTCCTACTAGGCCTTGTATTCCTTGTGGACCTTGTGCGCCGGTCGCACCTGCCGGACCTACCGGGCCTTGCGGACCTACCGGGCCTTGCGGACCAGCCGCACCAGTGGCGCCGGTTGCACCTGCCGGACCTGCCGCACCAGTCGCGCCGGTTGCACCTGTCGGACCTTGAGGCCCTGGCAGGCCAGGCATACCAGTCGCGCCGGCGGCACCTGTCGCACCAGTTGCACCTGTTGCTCCGTTCATACCAGCAGCACCTGTCGCGCCAGTTGCGCCGGTTATACCTCTTGCGCCTGCAGCACCAGTAGCACCGGTAACGCCTGTAGCGCCGGTCACACCGGTTTCGCCTTTCAGCGAAGCCAGCCAATCATCCACGGAACCGGAAAAGCCCCGTTCTACAGCCAGTTCATAGGCGGATTTGCCTTGAACGGCCGTTGGGGTAAATACTGCATAATAATAATTGACGCCGGAATTGTCGCCTTTGTCGGCACGTACTTCCATCAGCACACCCATACCTTCATCCAGAACGGCTTGTGCCACTTTCTCCATGTGCGATGCAACTTCCGGGTCTATTTCATCTGTCGACAGCGATTGAAAACCGCGTCCGCCAGCCTCGGACAGCGCTGAGATGCCGCTCCATATCAAAACTACGCAAACCAGCATGGAGACCAAAAAAACTGCTTGCTTCTTCACCTATAAACCTCCGTGTCTTTTGTAATTCGTAAGGGTACTCGAATAGAATGATTGACAGGTTGAATACGACTCGAATTTTCAAATTATACCATAATTCGACATGATAAGTAAAGCAAACTATAGCGATGCAAACACAAAAAGAATCTGGCGTTTTGCAAAAAACGCCAGATTCAGTCCGTATGCTTTAGCGATAAGAACTTTCCAGAATCTCTTCAACACTGCTATGATCGATTTCGCAAGGGTCAACCTGGAACAGTCCGCCCATGGTTTCCCTTGCGTGGGCAGCAATGCGGGGTATATCCTCCCGGCTGATGCCGTAATCGGACATCTTCAAATCCGCTACGTTGCATGATTTTTGAAGGTCGGAAAGGGCTGCCACAAAATCCATGGGGACTTTAGCATCGGTTTTTCCCAATGCCTTGGCCATGGTAACCATCCGCTCATCGCAGGAACCGGACTTGCCAAGGTAGGTATAATAGGCAAGGCTTATCATAATCAGCCCGGCCCCATGGGGCAATTCGGGATGGAAGCCGCTGAGGGCATGCTCGATGGAATGCTCGGAAATGCAACCGGAGATGGATTCCACAAAGCCGGACAGGGTATTGGCCAGGGCTACGTCCCCCCGGGCTTCAATATTCTTTCCGTCAGTAACGGCACTCTTGAGGCTTTTTCCGATAAGGGAAATGGCCTTCAGCGCAAACAGATCGCTCATTTCATTGGCGGTCCGGTTCAAATACCCTTCCGTACTGTGAAACAGCGCATCAAACCCTTGATATGCGGTGAGCTTCTGGGGGACGGACAGCATGAGCTCCGGGTCGACGATGGAAAGGCAGGGGAAAGTTTTTGCGTACCCGAAGCCTATTTTTTCATCCCCGTTGGTGATAACCGTCCAGGGATCGGCTTCTGTACCGGTGCCGGCGGTGGTTGTGATGGCTACCACGGGCAGGGGATCATTTGGCACCGCCCGCCCTTTTCCCGTGCCACCGGAAATATAATCCCAATAATCCCCCGGGTTTGAGGCCATAACGGCAATGGATTTGGCGGAGTCTATGCTGCTGCCGCCGCCCAGGCCGACAATGAAATCGCATCCGGTATCCCGGGCCAGGGCTGCGCCTTCCATCACATGCTCCTTGATGGGGTTGGGCAGAATTTTTTCAAACAGTACATGGGAGACGCCCGCCTTGTCAAGCTGTTCCTCCAGGCGGGAAAGAAAGCCCTGCCTGCGCATGGAGCCGCCGGCGGAAATGACGATCAGCGCTTTTTTGCCCGGCAGCGGCTGGGCATGCAGCTCGCCCAGCTTGCCCGGGCCAAACAGAATTCGGGTAGGCATGAAATAATCAAAAGCCATATGTTTTCCTCCTTCGTTCGGGAGCAAGGCTCCCGGAAGTTAAGTAAAAGAACGAGCCACTTTTACAGTATTCTCAGAAATCGGTGGCATCCGGGTCGCGGGCGACGCCGCAGCAATCCCGCAGGGCAGAGATGGCGGCCCTTTCCTCATCGGAAAGGGTAAAGTCGAACAAGTCGGCATTTTCCTGGATGCGGGAAGGGGTTACAGACTTGGGCAGCGGTAAAAAGCCGTTTTGCAAGCTCCAGCGCAGGCTGACCTGAGCCTCTGTTTTTCCGTGGGCCTGCGCGATTTTCTTAAGCTCCGGCACATCGAAGATACGCCCGACTCCCAGGGGGCTATAGGCCTCCAAAAGGATATTCCGGGCTTTGCAATAAGTTACCGTTTCCTGATGGACATCGCCGGGGCACAGGCGGATCTGGTTCACCATGGGGGCTACTTTTGCCGTTTCCATCAGCGCGTCGAGATGATGGGGGCGAAAATTGCTGACGCCAATGGCTTTTATGCGCCCGGCTTCGTATAATTCCTCAAAGGCCTTCCAGGAACCGGCGTTGGCCTCCTTCCAGCGTTCCCGGAAGAAGATGGGGTTGGGCCAGTGGATGAGATACAGATCGAGATAATCCATATCCAGTTCAGCAAGCGTTTTTT
>JAEVYX010000143.1 GCA_023392515.1 Bacillota bacterium
TTTAAATAGCCGTAGTTCATTACCATGTCAATTTCTTTAACGCCCTGGGCGGCATATTCGGCCGCCAAGGCCTCTTTCGCCGCCGCACCGCCTGCGCCATGGGGAAAATCGAGGACGCAGATGACGTCTGTCTCCGTCCCTTTGCATATATCCTGCGCCAGGGCAATATCGCACGGCCGCACGCACACGGTGCGAACCTTGTAATCGATCCCGATTTGTATGGCTGCCCGAACCTCATCCACCGTCATTTCGGGCTTTAATACGGCATGGTCCAGATATCTGCTAATCTGCATGGTAAGCCTCCTCCTGTTCTGCTAAAAATCCCGCCACATCCTGCGCCGTTGGCAGCGAAGGCTGCGAACCGCGCTTTTTTGCGGTCAGCGCCCCAGCGGCATTGGCATAGCGAACCGCATTATGAATGGTGTCGCCCTGGGCGATCCGTATGGCAAAGGCCGCATTGAATGCATCCCCCGCGGCAGTGGAATCCACAGCGTCCACCCGGAAGGGCGGGGTCAAAAACGCTTCCCCATCGCCGCTGAAATACGCGCCATGCTCACCAAGCGTAATCAACACTTTCCTTGCGCCCCTGTCGTGCAGGCGCTCCGCCGCAGCTTTGCACCATGTGCCAAGCTCCATATCCTTGCGGTAAAGGCCGGTGAAGAACTCTGTTTCCGTTTCGTTAGGCGTTACATAATCAGCCAGGCGAAAAAAATCATCCGGTATATCTTTGGCCGGCGCGGGGTTGAATACAGTTGTGACATTTGCCTTTTTGCAAAGGGTGAGCGCAGTCTGCGCCGCATCCAGGTTGATTTGAAGCTGGCATAAAAACACATCCAGGCTTTTTATCAAGGGATACATCTCTTCCAGCGCTTTGGTGTCCATATGATCGTTGGCCAGGGGCACAACGATAATGGCGTTGCGACCCGCCTGATCCACATGCACGCAGCAGGTGCCGGTGGGAATATCCGGGTCTACAAATACCCCTGCGGTATGAACGCCATTATCCCCAAGGCCCTTTATCAAAAACTCCCCCCGCTCATCCCGGCCGACCTTGCCCAGCATGTAGGTATCCGCACCCAGCCTGGATGCTGCAACGGCCTGGTTGCCGCCCTTTCCGCCCGCAAAAAAACCATTCTGATAACCGGTCACGGTTTCGCCGACCCGCGGCAGATGGTCTGCCCACACAAAGCAATCGTAGAGCAGGTCTCCCAGCACGGCAAGACGCGTCTTTGCGTTCATATCACTTTCCCGCCAGTCTCTTTTCTGTGTATGCTTCATCAAGATAAGCAACCGATGTGCCCCAGGCTTTTTGGCGGGCGAAGAATACGCCGTTTTGCTCCTGCCTGGGCCAGAAAGTGAACAATATGAATGGCTTTTCGCACTTTGTATTGTCAATCCAGTGGAACACATGGGGCGGAATGATGATGATATCTCCGTTTTTCACAGGCACACGGTCGTCATCCAGCCATACGTCGCCGTCGCCGTCGACGATGTAATAAATCTCCGTCTCATCATGGGCTCCGCCTTCTGTGCGGCAGCCGGGTTTAAGGGTCCCCTCGTTAATGTTGATGACCGGCATGCCCGCCATCTCATCCCCTGTGAGCATTTTGGAGGAGTAGGTATCATCGCACACAAAGGGTTTCACGTTTTCAGAATGAACCAGGGTCCACTTTTTCTTTTCCATATGCTTTATTCCTTCCGTTTTCTTACGGATAGATTTTGATCTCGCTGGTTTCCGTCCAAGGAATTTCCGGCGGGGTGCCATGGTTTTCCACCAGGTCAAAGCGCAGGAATTTTGCACGGACGGGTTCCGGCAGCAGGATTTCCTGCCAGCCTTCTGCTTTTTCCATGGCAACCCGCATAATGAATTTCCACGGTACGGAGTCGATGGCATCCTCCTTGCGCCGAAGCTTTCGGGGTTCGTCGGTATCGCTGTAATAAATGTCGATGGTCTTTGCCAGCTCTTCCAGAATGGAGATATCAAGCCCCACATTCCGGAAGATGTGCACACGGCTGACCTTTTGGGTTTCGCCAAAGAAACTCAGCACCACATGGGCAGGCCCCATGGTGTTTGCGCCCCAAGTGCCGCCGTTGCGCTCCACATCGTCCCGGATCAGATTGACTACCCAGAAGGTTGGGTCAGACTCGGTATGGCTGGCCCATTCGATGCGGGTATAGTAAGAACCGTCGCGCCTTACCCCCAGCGGATATGACATAAAATCAGTCCTTTCCTATTTCAATATTTTCTTTACTCAAGGCCGTAGGCCGTAGCATACAATGCGTCGATTTCGCTGCGCTGGGGCATGGAAGGCGCCGTGCCAAGCTTTTGTACCGACAGCGCGCCTGTCACGTTTCCATACCGAAGGGCGGTGAACAGGTCTTTCCCCTCAGACAGGGCCATGACAAAGCCGCCGTTAAAGGCGTCCCCAGCCCCGGTAGTATCCACAGCTTCCACCGCGATGCGCTTCACCAGTTCGTGGCGCACGCCGTCCGCCGCAAAGGCGCCCATGGCCCCCAGGGTGATAACCACCTGCTTGACACCCTTCTCCATAAAAACTCTTGCCGCACGAAGGGCATCCGCCTCATTTTGAATGCTCACACCGGTCAGCGCCTGGGCTTCCGTTTCATTGGGCGTAACAATGTCAACCTTGGCAAGCACTTCGTCGGGCAGCTGGTTGGCCGGGGCGGTATTGAGCACAATGGTTACCCCGGCGGCATGGGCAATATTGACCACCTCAAACAGGGCATCAAAATTAATTTCCAGCTGCAAAAGTAGAATATCGGCACTTTCAATAAGCTTCCTGCACCTTTTTACATCCTCCGGGGTGATGTTTCCACACGCACCGCTTACCACAACAATCTCGTTTTGCGCTGTGGTTTCATCCACCAGGATCAGCGCGGCGCCCGTTTCCTTTTCCTCATCCTCCAGGATGTAATCGGTATTCATGCCTTCGCCCCGGTAAAAATCCATGGCGACTTTTCCAAATACGTCCCTGCCGATTTTCGTCACCAGCGTTACATCAGCCCCCGCCCGGTGGGCCGCTACCGCCTGGTTGGAGCCTTTGCCCCCCGCTCCCATCTTAAAGGAGCTGCCAAGGATGGTTTGCCCCGGTACCGGAAGCCCCTTGGCCCGGCTGGTCAGATCTACGACAAAGCTTCCGAACACGACAACGCGTTTGCCCATTGGCATTTACCTCCCGTTTATCAAATTTTGAATTTCTGCCCTAAGGGCTGCGATTTCATCCGCACCGTCCAAAATGCCAATCTCCAGGTCCGCCTCTCGCTTTTCCATGGGCGAAAGTATTTCAAGAGCCCCTGATTTTCCAAGGGCATCCCGGCCCGCGGGATAGCAGTTCCCCGGTTCAAAGGCATGCACATATTCGCCTTTGCGGCAAACCTTCCATTGCGAGAATTTGGGAAGCTGGCGCACAGGAAAGCGGATGTAAACCCCCAATTCCAACGAATCATTTATCAGCGCAGCCACCGTTTGGCCCTCTCTGTTTGGGATCAACTCATGAAAGAACTGCTGCTCCAGATATCCGTCTGCAGGCGCATCGTATATGTCATACCGGTCAAGCCCCGAACGGGATACCTCCGTATCCGCGCTTATGCGCCTTGCAGGCGCAAGAAAGCGCGCCCCCGCCGACAGCACCGGATGGCCTATATTAATATGATAAAAGAAGAGCAGGGGCTGGGGGGTATCCCCCTCATTGGAATAGATGTCATGCAAAAAGAGGCGCTTTTCTCCAAGATAGGCGGTGATTTCCCTGCGCAGCTGCAAATGTTCACCGTGAAGGCGGCCTTCCTGCATCCGTCCCGATACCGTCAAGCGATAGCGGCCATCCTGCAGCCATTCCTCCCGGGTGCAAACATTGTCCGCCCCGGTATTGGACACATCTCCATGAAGGCCAAAGGGGATTTCGCCCAGCACCGGCACCGTATCCCGACAGGGCGGCCCTGCATTGGCCATGCCGCAGGTGGTGACTAGCCCTGCAAAAAAGCTTTTCAGCCACTGCATTTCCCGGGGATCGTGGTAGCCGGGTGCGGTAATGCCCGCCTTGGACAGGTAGGCGACCGGCACACCCCGGTATCCTGCCCAGGCAATATCCATACCGCGCCCCGGCAGCACCGTGAAGTTCAGCCCGCTGCCGGTTTCCACATCCACGGCCTCCACCCCTGCGGCTTTCCCGTCCGAGAGGGTGTACCGCTTGAGCCGGGCAAGCTGGCTCATGTTTCCGTAATGCGCCATGCAATGCGCCCGGGAGGGTTCCGGCAGCCACGGCTTCATGGCAGATGCGCCCCCTTACGCAAAAGAATGCTTTAAACGAGAATTGATATTAGAAGTCCACAAGAATTTTCACCCGGCTGTCATTGCGTTCCGTAACCGCGTCAAAAGCGGTTTTTACCTGTGCAAAGGAGAAATGGTCTGTAATCATGGGTGAAAGGGTGATATGGCCGTTGGACAGCATATCAAGAACCATCCGGCCCATGTTCGGCGTTCCGGCCGCGCCCACCAGGGTGCAGTTTCTTGCGATCAGGCGGTCCAGCTTGACGCTGTTCAGTTCCTGCTCGTAAAACCCGGGAATCACCAGCGTTCCGCTGCCCCGAAGCATTAAAAGCACCTCATTGAACAGTTCCGGCGCGCCGGTAGTATCCATGATGATGTCCATACCCCTGCCGTCGGTCTCCCGCATAACCGCTTCATAAAGGCTTTCGCGGGCCATGTTGATGGTGATATCCGCGCCCATGCGTTTGCCGATTTCCAGCTTTTTGTCCTTGCGCCCGGCAAGCAGCGTCTTTCCGACGCCCATTCCTTTTGCGCATGCCATGCCGCCAAGGCCTATGGGACCGGTGCCAATAACCAGCAGATTCTGCCCCGGGCCCATGGGCGAACGGGTAAGCCCATACAGGCCGATGCTGGCAGGCTCGATCAGCGCCGCTTCATCCAGGGGCACGTTGTCCGGCACCTGAAAGGCCAGCCGTTCCGGCACAACCATATACTCCGCAAAGGCGCCCGGCCAGCATTCGCCAATCGTGCCGATGGCCCGGCCTTTTACGCAGCTTTGATACTCCCCGCGCAGGCAGTATTCGCACTCCCCGCAGGAATACCCCGTATCGCTGATAATGCGGTCGCCCTTTTTTAAGCGCCAGGTTTCACTGCCCGTCTCCACCACCACACCGGACCATTCATGGCCAAGGCGCACGGGATAGACCGGCTCCAGGCCGTCCCCCAGGCGCAATGTTCCCTTCATAATGGAGACATCCGTGGCGCAAATGCCGCAATAAGCTACCTTTGCCAGTATCTCCCGGGGGCCGGGCTTGGGTGTTTCCATCTCCACCACACGAAGTTCTCCCGGTGCATATGCCAATAAAACTTTCATAGCCTACCTCGCTATACAAAAATTGCAGGAATGGAACCTTAAAAATCCCGGGTATAACCGCAGATCCAGCCGCCGTCAATGGTTACGATGCTGCCCGTCATGTAGTTGGCGTCTTCCGAAGCCAGGAAGCATGTCATGGCGGCAATATCATCCGGTTCCCCGGGCCGTTTTTGGGGAATGTGGGAAAGCATTGCCTCCGCCTTGACAGGGTCGGCGTAAAAGAGTTTTCTGGTGCCTTCAAACATGATGGAACCGGGGGCGATGCCATTGACGCGGATGTTCAGTGGGGCAAGCTCCAGTGCCATGGCTTTTGTCAAATTGATTACCCCCGCTTTGGCGGCGGTAAAGGCACATTGCAGCCTAAGCGGTGTAAGCCCCACAATGGAGGCAATATTGATGATGGCGCCGCCCTGGCCCTGCTTTTCCATCTGCTTGATGGCGGGCTTGGAGCAATAATACACACCATTCAAATCCACATTGATGATGCGGGCCCATAAATCATCATCATATTCATGGATGGGCTTTCGCTGATCCGGCCCGCCGTTAATACCGGCATTGTTGACAAGCACATCCAGCCGGCCATACAGCTCCACCGTTTTTTCAACCATCTCCGCCGCGCTTTTTTTGCTGCTGACATCGGTGACAACCGCCGAAGCTTCGCCGCCCTCCGCCCGGATCTTCTCCAAGGCAGCGTTCAGCTCGGCCTCTATGATGCCGGCAACCACTACCTTTGCTCCGTTTTTCGCCAGTTGCATACACATGGCGCTGCCGATGGCACCGCCGCCGCCCGTGACGATGACAACCTTGTCCGTAAGGTTAACCCTCATGCGTAGATTCCTCCCCCGGCAATGCCGCAACCACTCAAGCGGGAACCTTGCGGCGCTGCTTGTAAATATCAAATAATACCGCCCCTGCCATCAGCGCGCCCTGTACTGCGATGCGCATGGTAGAAGGCAGGCCAATGAAGATAATGGCGTTTTCCGCCACAAACACCAGGGTGATGCCAATCAGGATGCCAAGAGGCGAGCCTTTGCCCCCGCTTAAGCTGACGCCGCCCACGGCGCACCCGGCAATGGCCCGAAATTCCCAACCGTCCCCGGTTTCGGGAAGACCGATCCCCACATCCAGCGTGAGGAGGATCCCCGCGATGGCAGCCAGTGTTGCCGAGAGAATGTATGCCATCATGCGCATCCTTTGCACATTGATACCCACCAGCATGGATACTTCCCGGTTATCGCCGGTGGCAAGGATTCTCCTTCCCCACAGCGTCCTTTTGATGACGATGAACGCGATGGCAAACAGCAGGATCATCAGCCAGAAATACGGCGGCATGCCCAGATACCGGTTGTTGAAAAATTGAACCAGCGGGAAATCGGGCAGGGTGTTGAGGGAGAGCTGATACCCCTTGATGAACAGGTATCTCGCGCCGCCCACCATGTACAGCGTGCCCATGGTTGCAACAAAGTCAGGCACCCCAAAATGAACCACCAATACACCATTTACAAGGCCGATGACCATGCAGCAAAGGATTGCCACAAGGATTGCAGGCCCCGCGCTCCAGCCGCCATCCACGATGAGCGCCGCCATGATGATGCCGCCAAAGCCCGCCACGCGGCCCGTGGAGATATCCACATTCCCCGTCATCAGCGGAAAGCTTGCGCCCAGTGCGGTAATGGCAATAAAGGGAATTTGCGTAAACATCGCCGAAAAGTTTGACACCGAGAGAAAATCTGTGCGGATCAGCGTTGTGGCAAGGATGATGGCCAATAGCGGAATCAAAACACTGAATTCATCCGTCCGCATCAGCCGTCTTAGCCCGTTTGCATCCTTTTTTACTACTACCTGTTGCATCCTGAGTGGGCCTCCTTTCTACAGTGTAATCCGCCTGGCTTCGATGCGCTTGCGCTGGATGTCCATAAGAACCGCCAGGATCAGGATAAAGCCGATCAGCACCAATTGCAGATTGGTATCCACGCTCAATATGCGCAGGCAGTACCACAACGTGTGGAACAAAAGCACCCCCAGGCCGACGCCAAACATGGAGCCGCTGCCGCCACTCATGCTGATGCCGCCGATGGCGCAGCAGATGATGGCACGGAACTCGCGCCCGCCGCCAAAATTTGAATTGGCCGTCGCATTATTCAGCACGTCAAACATGCCGCCTACCGCCGCCAGCATCCCAGCCAGGATGAACACCCCAAACTTGACACGCTTTACGTTGATGCCCGCCATCAGCGCCGCTTCCTTGTTTCCGCCCACAGCCCGAAGCTTGTAGCCAAACCTGGTTTTCCGTATCACAATGTCCAGCGCAAGAATCAAGCCGATGAAAATGAAGAACAGCCAATTCAAGCCCAAAGGCCTTGCCCGGGTAAACTCCGACGTACCCAGCGCCTTGATGGAAATCGGCACGCCCTGGCTGATGGTGACAGACAGCCCCTGGCAGATAAACTGGGTTGCCAGCGTTGTAATCCATGCGCTGAGCCCCAGCTTGGTTACGCAAAACCCATTGATGGCGCCAATCAGCCCGCCGGCCAGCAGGCCCACCAAAATGCAGGGGATGAGGGGAAGACCCCAGTTTGCGCAGGCCACTCCGCACATAATGCCCGCGAAGCAGCCGCTCATGCCCAGGGACAAATCAATCTCTCCCGACATGATGACCAAGCCCTCCCCCAGGGCTGCCGCGCCAATGAAAATGGAACCCATCAGGATGGAGGAAAAATATTTCCAGGTAAGAAAGTTCTTGTTCAGAAAGGAGGTTACGATGCCAAGGATCAGAATGGGTATCAAAACGCCGATTTCCGGCGTCAGGATCAAACGCATCCCCAGGCTGCCGCCGCTGCGCCTTCGCAATTCCTTTGTTGCCGTTGTGGTTTCCATGGGGAAGGCTCCTTTCTTCATGCCATGATTTCACTTCAGAGTTGGGGCATGCGTTACGCGATGGTTTTAAAGGTGGTAACCGCCATTTCCATAATAGCCGTATCGGTCGCGTTTTCGCCGCTCAATTCCCCCACCACGCGCCCCTCGGCCATCACCACAAAGCGGTCGCTCATCGCCATCAGTTCAGGCAGCTCCGAGGAAATCATGATGATCGCCACGCCTTGGGCGGCCATTTGGTTGATTAGCCCATATATCTCGTTTTTTGAACCTACGTCAATACCCTTTGTAGGCTCATCCAGGATCATCAGCCTGGGCTGGGTATTGAGGGAGCGGGCAATGACCACCTTCTGCTGGTTTCCGCCTGACAGCGTGGAAACCTGGGTATGGATGGAAGGTGCCTTCACACGAAGGCTTTCAAAGTAGCCTTTCACCCGGTTTTTGATGGCCGCATTGGTGATAAAGGGGCCTTTTTTGATGGCGCCAAGGTTGGAAATGGCGATGTTGTTTTTGATATCCCACACGAAGTTCAACCCATATATTTTCCGATCCTCGCTGACCATGCCAATACCCATGCGGACGGCGGATTCTGTGCTTGTGATCTGCACCTTTTTGCCGCCCATGTAAATACTGCCGGATTTGATGGGCATCATGCCGTAGATCGCCATGCAGACCTCGCTCCGTCCGGCGCCTACCAGGCCCGCCATGCCGACTACTTCGCCTTCATGCACACAAAAGGATACATTTTCGATCAGGTTTTTGCCGGCAATATAGGGATGGGCCACCGTCAGGTTCTCAACCCTGAGCACTTCACGGCCAATGGCATTATTGCGCTTCTCATACATGCTTTTGATATCCCGGCCGATCATATCGTGAATAATACGGCCCGAATCATATTCCGCCCGTTCGAAGGTGGAAATGTTCTTCCCGTCCCGCAGGATGGTGATCCGGTCTGTCAATTCAAGAATTTCCGCCAGCTTGTGGGTGACAAAGATAATGCTGGTCCCTTTTTCCTTTAATTTGCGAACCACGGTAAAGAGCTGTTCCACATCCGTATTGGATAAGGAGGTGGTAGGTTCATCCAGAATCAGCACCTTGGGCTCGGTGGCAAGGGCCCTGGCAATCATCAGCATCTGCTGCTGGCCTATGGACAGCTTGCGCACGTCGGCCCTGGGGTCCAAATTAATATGGTTGCGTTTGAGAAGCGCTTCCGTGGCGGCATACATTTGCTTAAAGTTTGCAAAGGGAGACTTGCCCGGCTTTTGGCCCAGCCCTTTCTCTTTCTCCATGCGCAAATCAAACATATATATATTTTCAGCGACGCTGAAATACTTCAGCACGTTGATCTCCTGCGGTACATAGCCGATGCCAAGGCGCATGGCATCATTCGGGCTTACGGGACGGATTTCCTCGCCCCCCAGCATCAGGGTACCGGAATAGGTGCCGTGGGGATAAATGCCGTTTAGCACCTTGAGCAGCGTCGACTTCCCCGCTCCATTCTCACCGATCAGGCCCAGCACCTCGGCGGGTTTTACATCCAGGCATACGTTGTCATTGGCCAGAACGCCCGGGAATTTCTTGGTTATGTTGATTGCCTGCAATACATAAGACATGCCATTGATCACCCCATCTTTCCTGGTCGCGCCATCCGCTTTTACGATGGCATCACCGGCTGAGGAAATACCGTGATGGAATGATGGGCTTGCCCCGCCTGTGCAAGGCAAGCCCATCGGTTAAAATAAGTGGGATGCATGCGATGTTTTACTTGAAGAAGGTGGCTACCTCAGCCGCGATGCCGCGATGGAACGCGATGCCGTTTTCGCCTTCGCCATCCAAAGTGACAACGGGAGCTTCCAGGTCTGTCCACATGGGAACTTCCTCGCCGCGGAAAATCTTGTCCAGGTATTCCATGGTCTTATAAGCTTCCTGGTACAAAGGCTGGGCCACGATGGCCGTCACTTTGCCGGCTTCCAGGTAGTTGAGGTTGCCTTCGGTGGCATCCATGCCGACGAGTACCAGTTCCCCATCCTTCTTGCCGGCTTTGGTAGCGGCATCCGCCCAGGTGATGGGGCTGTTGCCGGTGGTGCCAAAGGCGCCGATCAGGTCGGGATTCGCCTGAATGATGGCCAGGTTCACAGCCGTTGCGCTGTCAACCACGCCGCCTTCAAGTTCCACGGGCAGAACTTTGATGTTGGCAAGATCAAACTTGCTCTTCAGCTCTTCCCATGTCTTGATGAAGGAATCGGTGGCCGCATTCTCGGTGATGTTTTTGGTGTTTTGGGTGATGGCCACAGAGCCGGTCTTGCCGGTGAGCTTCTCAGCCATCAATTCCGCCACCTGCTTGCCATAAAGCACCGGATCGCATGCCATGTTGAACTTGAGGCCTTCGGGATACGTGCCGTCCGCCTGCTTGTGGTTGAAGTGCGGAATGCCGACAACCACATCCTGCCCGGCTACATTGGCAATGGTCTCATAGGAGCCGGAATCGCCTGCCCACAAGAGCAGTCCGTTACCGCCTTCAGCCGCGAAAGCTTCTGCAGCCGCAAAGGCTTCGGAGCTGTCGCCGCCCTCGGTGCCGATCACCTTGGCGTTTTTGTAGCCCAGCGCTTCTGCAGCCTTCAGGAAGCCAAGCTGTACGATGCGATGTACGGGGTGGTTCATGTTGTCCATGCAGATTGCGACAGAGTAATCGTCAGGTTTGAACTCCGCCAGTGCCGCCGGTACCGCCAACATAAGAACCAGGACCAGAGCCAGAACACTTGCCAGCAGTTTCCTCATGGGTAGACCCTCCTTTTATATTTTCCTGTACACACAGGAAATTGACTTAGGGGTGCGGGGATACAAACTGGTTTTCTATTGGCGTAACCGGTTACGCCATGACTATTTTTTTACCTTTTCCGATCGTCATCATCCATTTTAGGACAAAAATCGATGAATAATTTCATCTTATACCTAGAGCGTAATCGGTTACGCCAGCCCAGATAAATTAAATAATATATCGCTCAACATTTAAGTTAGATTTGTTATATCACATTATTTGGCTGTTGTAAATAGGTATTTTTGAAAAAACAGCCAATTTTCCCACCTAAATTTCGCCATAAATAGATATTATTTTAACAATCTGCTAAAACAAATTCAAATTGCTTTGCAGCACAATCTGCGGATCGATCAGTATGGTATCATCCACCTCCAGGCTGTCGGCAATGGTTTGGAAAAGATATTTCAGCCCCTGCTTGCCCTGGGCGTATTGATCCTGAAAAATGGAGGCCGTAACGGTCCCCTCCTGAATAAAGGTACGCAAATCCTGATAAATATCGGAGGTGACGAGACACAGCTTTCCGGAAAGCCCGTGCTCCTTTACGGCTTGAACCACGCCAAGGGAGTTGAAGGAGTTTACATAAATGCCGCCCAAATCCGGATTTTCATCCAGTATGCGGTTGGTTTCATAATAGGCAGCCTCCGCATTGTCATAATGATGGTAAATCGTGGCGATATCAAGGGGCATGGTTTTTGTCTGCTTCATAAAGCCTTCAATGATTTCGGAGTGGATGCTGCGCCCCGGCAAACCGGCCGTCGCAATGGCAACTCGCTTTTTTCTGTCCGCAAAGCGCCATAAAAGCTCCGCCGCGATTTTCCCCGCCACATGGCCATTGTACCGTATGCAAAACCGCCGAAGGGAGGGGGTAATATCGTTTACCGCTGTTGCGACGCAAATTCCCTTTTCCTGCAAAAGGCGAAACGTCGGAATTTCCTTGGCGCAGATCAGCAGCCCGTCATAGCCTTTATCGGCGACATGCAAAAGGGTTTTCTCCAAAAATGCATCCCCTTGCGGTGAATTGGAATTTCCATCCTCAAAACTGAAGTAATCCAGATGGATATTGTAATCCCGTAATTCTTCATATGTATCTTTGGCCCCTTGTATGAATGGGCCGTGAAATTCTTTGAAGCTTGTAAAGGCGACGACCGCCAGTTGAATAGGCCTGCGTGCCAGGCTTCTGGCCAGGGTATTGGGCTTAAAGCCCATTTCTTCCGCTGTTTTCAGCACGAGTTTGCGCGTCTCCACGCTGACTT
>JAEVYX010000025.1 GCA_023392515.1 Bacillota bacterium
GGTTCCCATCCAGGCTGACCGCCATGCCTGCTGGGATAGCTTCCACCGCAACGGCCACGTTATCGGAGGGGTGAATCTTTTGAACGTTTTGCATCCGTTTACTCCTTTAACAATTGGTTCATGGCAGCGCGGGGGCCAACGGTACGGATGGCTTCAAGGTTCTTGGCAACCACTTCTGAAAGGCCCGGAATGAGATTTAAATCCCTGCCCCACAAGGCTGCATTCGCGGCTGCTGTCTGCGCATATTCTCCGGCCGCTTTCCCGCTGTTGACCGCAAAAAACGCCAGGGTACCTTGATCATCCTGTACAGGGTAGTCGGTCCCGTCGGGCCGAACGCCGGCATATGTGCCATCAGCCCTTTTTTCACAAGTGTAAAATGCCAGCAGCGCCGCAAAGGAAAAGGTGAGGCACTTGGGCAGACGGCCTGTTTGGGCCAGGCTGTCGAGCAGAGATGGCAGAATGCGCGACTTCCATTTCGATACAGAATTCAAAGCGATGGATAACAATCCATGACGGATGAAAGGGTTTTCAAGCCGTTCAAACACGCTCCCGGCAAACGCCAGAACTTCTTCCCTGGGCAGCGTAACCGTAGGCAGGATTTCCTCAAACACCGCTTCGGTCATAAAACGGCGGATGTCCTCATCCGCCATGCATTCACCCACAATATCCCGGCCTGACAGATAAGCGTTTAGGATAGTAGCGGTATGGGCGCCATTGAGCAAACGTACTTTTCTTTCCCGATAGGGGCGCTGATCCCTGGTGAATACTACGGGAAGCCCTGCCTTGTCAAGGGGCAGCAGGGCTGAAATATCCTTGGGGCTTTCAATCACCCACAGGGCAAAGGGCTCGCACACGGACAGCAGCTTGTCTTCATATCCAAGCTCCTCCCAGTAGGATTGAGCTTCGTCCCGGGGATATCCGGTCACGATCCGGTCCACCAAGGTGGAGCAAAACATGTTGCTCTCCTCAATCCAACCTACAAATTCCTGAGGAAGCTTCCATATTTCAGCCAAACGCAAAACGCACTCTTTTAGCTTGATGCCGTTGTTTTCAATAAGCTCAACCGGCAATATGACTAAGCCCTTGTCTTTCGCACCTTGGAAATGCGCATAGCGTGCGTAAAGGAATTGCGTCAGCTTTCCGGGATAGGTGACGGGCGGCTTCGCCGAAAAATCTTCCGAAGGATCAAAGACAATGCCGGCTTCTGTCGTATTCGACACGACAAATGTCAATTCTTCCATGGCTGCCAGGGCCATGAATGCTTCGTAATTCTCCTGGGCATCCAGAACCTTTCCAATGCTGGTAACAACCCTGTTTTCTCGAACAATTTTGCCCTCTTCCTTGCCACGCAGGCAAACTGTATACAGATTGTCCTGTGCATGAAACTGCTTCAGGCTGCCAAAAGCAATGGGCTTAACCACCGCAATGCTTCCGTCAAACAAGCCCTTTTCATTGGCAATATCAATCATGTAGTCCACAAAGGAGCGTAGAAAATTTCCCTCTCCAAACTGCAGCACCTTTATGGGCCGTTCCTTTCGGGCATAGCATTCGGTGATCTTTTTCATATTTTCCTCCACGTTTCCTCTTGATGACATTTTTCAGGGGGCTGAATAGATACAAACACTGCCCCTTGATGCATGCCATCAAGGGGCATAATTTGCTCAATGCAAGTCTACTTTATTGGCCGAAAAGCACGCCAGGCAGCCACATGGTAATGGACGGAACGTATGTAACCAATAAGAGCATGGCAACCATTGTCAAATACATCGGCAGAGCTTTTACAGAGGTACGCTCGAGGCTTGTTTTTCCTACGGCACAACCTACATAAAGCGCGCTGCCTACCGGCGGCGTGCAAAGCCCAACCGCAAGATTGAAAATCAGCATTACTCCAAAGTGCATGGGCGACATGCCAATCCGGGGATCCATTACCACTGGCAGCAGAATAGGCGTCATAATCATGATCAGCGGAGCCATATCCATAAAGCATCCTAGAACCAGCAACAGCACATTTATTATCAGCAGAAGAATATACTTGTTCTCTGTGATGCTCAATAGCAATGCCGTCATTTGATCAGGTATCCGCAAATCCGTCATCATATAGGCAAAAGCCTTGGCAGTACCTATCAATGTTAGTACGATGGCCAAGGTCTTTAATGAGTTTTTCAGCACCCTGCCAATATCCTTCAGCTTAGCGGAGCGGAAAACGATATAGGTCAATATGAACGTATACAGGCAAGCGAATGCCGATGATTCGGTCACTGTAAAGATGCCTGCCGCCACGCCGCCCATAATGATTACCATTGTAAACAAGGGCAGGATTGCGTTGCCTAGCACCTTGAAGCGCTTCCCTTTAGGGATGGAAATGCCCCTTGGAAAATTATACTTTTCTGCCATGAAAAAGCATAGCAGTATCAGTGCCAAGCCCAGCAGCACCCCGGGGACGGCGCCCGCCATAAGCAAATGCTCAATGTTCACAAGACCGCCGGTGGCCAGTGCAAATATGACCATGTTATGACTGGGAGGAATCAATACACCCTGGCAGGAGGTAGTCACTGTCAAGGCAACAGAAAACTCCGGCGTATACCCCTGCTTTTTCATCATCGGAATAACAACAGAGCCTAAAGATGATACATCCGCCACGGCAGAGCCGGATATCCCGCCAAAGAACATGGAATCCAAGCAATTCACATACGCCAAGCCGCCCCGAAAGCGCCCAACCATCAAGTTGGCAAAGTCCACAATCTTTTCAGAAATGCCGCCTGCACTCATGATTTCGCCCATAAGGATAAAGAAAGGGATGGCCAGCAAACTGAAGTTGGATACACCATCCAGCATCTGGTTTACCATGGTTGTTAAATTTGTACCGCTGACCAGCGCACTGCCAAGCGTAGAGAGCAAAAGGCAAAAGGATATGGGAACGCGCAAAATCATCAGCAGGACGAATCCGCCCAGCAGGACCAGGGTGGCAATTGCTGCAGTATCCACCTATTTCCCCTCCTTTTGCTGTCTGATTTTCTTTCGCTCGCTTATTACTTGGGAAGTGTAGTCCTCTTCCTTTTCTGAGAAAAGCAAATCCTCAGGACGCAGCACACCTGTAATGTAGAGAATGGAATCAAAAGCAATTGTAAACCCGGCAAGCGGAATTACAGCATACCGTACCCAGTTAGGCCATTGGGTTATGGGAAGCACACCAGGTAGTGACATCATACGAATGCAGCGCGATCCTCCATAATACAGCATGAACAATCCACACAAGCAAACGCATATATCCCCAAAGATAACCATGAATCTGCGCACCGCACCCTCTTTAGGAAAGATGTTGTAGACGATGTTCATAGAGATATGCATACGATCCCGAACTCCCATAGCACAGGCAATGAAAGCAAAATATCCAACCAGCAGCCTGGGAACCTCTTCAGCCCAGGAAAGCCCCGTGTTGAAAAAGAAACGCAGGATAACCGTCAGCAATACTATAACGACCATCGCTCCTAACGCGATCTCGGCTACGATTAAAAACCCGCGGTGAATCCAGCGGTTAATGGTGCGAAGCAGCTCTGCCATGGCAGAAAAACACCTCCGGCATAAGAATCAGGGAGGGATCAGCAGGTTTGATGCGTGATCCCTCCCTTTTCTACCAATCAGGGCAGGGAATTAGAAGTCTTTTCCAATCTCCTTGATCTGGTTGATAATTTCCGTGTAATCGGCACCGAACTCCTCATACAGCGGAGCCATGGCAGCTTCAAACTCGGCACGTGCTTCGGGCGTGAGTTCAACAACCGTAACGCCCGCGGCGCGAACGATTTCCTCGGAGGATTTTTCTTTGAGAGCCCATTGTTCGATTTCGTATTGTTGTACAGCCTTGGAGCATTCAATGATGATGGCACGGTCTTCTTCTGGCAAGGAGTCCATAACCGCTTTGGAAGCCAGCAGAATTTCCGGCACACGAGTATGCTGATCCAGAATATAGAACTTGGCCGCATTATAATCGCCCATGTTCTGATACGTGGGCCAGTTGTTTTCTGCGCCATCCACAACGCGGGTGGTAATGGCGTTGAGCACTTCGTTGGGACCGATGCCGGCAACGCCGGTGCCGCCCAACAGCTCAACCATTCTCAGCATCATGGTATTGTTCTGCATGCGGATCTTGAGACCCTTCATATCAGCCACGGTCTTGACTTCCTTGGTCAAATAGAAGGAACGGGATCCGGCATCATAATAGCACAAGCCGACAAGGCCGGAGTTGGATTCTTCAATGCCTGCCAGCAGCTTTTGGCCAATTTCGCCGTTGAGTACCGCCCACATATGATCAGCGCTCTTGTACAGATAGGGCATCTGGATGGCGTTGATGGAAGGCACGAAATTGGCTACGGGTGACGCGGAAACGCGTGTAAAAGCCAGGTCTCCAAGCTGCAGTGCTTCGATGGAGTCACTCTCGTTTGCATAGAGTACGCCGCCGGTGAAAACTTCCACTTTGATGCGGCCTTCCGTCTTCTCCTCTACCAAACGGGCAAATTCATGGTCCGCCAACGAGGTGGGATAACCTTCCGCATGCACTTCAGCCAATTTAAGAACCGTTGCAGCCGATGCAGCGCTTGCAAAAGCCATGACAACCACCAATACAAGGAGCAATGAAACCAATTTCTTCATAGAACGAATACCTCCTATGTTTTTATCTTCACCGCAAAACCGCGGCAAGAATTCATCCATGTCATATATATGGCATAAACGTTGCACTATTAACGAAATCCGCATAACTTATTTGGATTATATCGCGTACATTTTTATTACAGCAACGCTAACAGATGTTTCTTAACATAATTTTTATAGAGGTATTCATAATCTATATATCTTCTTTATTTCACCCACTCAATCCGCAAATTACCAGCAATCAGGCCACCCTCCCGCGAAGAGAAGAGTGCTTTTTCATCAGCGCTGAACCCGGCCGGAACCCGATCCTTTCATCAGGCTTTCCACCTCAGATACGGATACCCGATTGAAATCGCCGTCGATGGTATGCTTCAGGCAGGAAGCCGCCACAGCAAATTCCAGCGCTGTTTTCTCATCATCATAGGTATTCAGGCCATAGATCAATCCGCCGCCGAAGCTGTCACCGCCGCCTACCCGATCTACGATATGGGTAATTTGATACTTACGGGACAGGAAGAAGTCCTTTCCATTGTACAGGCAGGCACTCCAATCGTTATGGTTGGCAGACTTGCTTTCCCGCAGGGTGATAGCCACCCTCTTTATGTTGGGGAACTCTTCCATGGCTAATTTGGCAATAGCCTTATACTGCTCCACATTCAATTCGCCCGATTCCACATGAGCGGAAGATTCTGCCTTGAGCCCAAGAGCCATTTGAAAATCTTCTTCGTTGGCAATAACGGTATCCACATACTTTACCAATTCCCGCATCACCTCATTGGCCTTCTTGCCATATTTCCACAGGTTTTTGCGGTAGTTGAGATCGCAGCTGACATGGATGCCCAAGGCTTTGGCTGCTTGCAGGGCTTGCAGGCACAGATCAGCCGCCCCCTCGCTGATTGCGGGCGTAATGCCGGTGAAATGGAACCAGGTAGCTCCCTGGAAAGCCTCTTTCCAATCAATATCGCCGGTTTTTCCTTTGGCAATGGAGGATTCGGCTCTGTCATATATTACTTTGCTGGGACGCTGAACCGCACCGGTTTCAAGGAAATAGATGCCCATTCGGCCTTCGGTATAAGCAATATGGCTTACGTCGACGCCGAACCCTCTCAATTCACGGACACAGGCAGCTGCAATATCGTTTTTAGGAAGTAAAGTCACAAAAGCGGTATCCATACCGTAGTTCGCCAATGATACGCAAACATTGGCTTCCCCGCCGCCAAAGGTTGCCTGGAGAGAGGGGGATTGAAAGAAACGCTCAAATCCGGGGCTCTTTAAGCGAAGCATGATTTCACCGAAGGTTACAACCTTTTTACCCATGAAAAGTGCACTCCCTTTTTGTTATACATTCATTATTTCTGCAAAAGATGGAAGGCAAATCCTGCTATCTCATCTTTCAAATAAATGGCCATCATTTTTCCGTTTTTGATGTTGGCGCTTTCCATGTCAAACACAAAGCCCCGCTGTTCCAAATGCCACATAGCCCTAGGAATGCTATTGGTGCGAATAGCGATATGGCCATGGGTGCCGCGGAAAGGCTTTTTCATCATTTCAAAGCCGGTTCCCACAAACATGGAGTTGTTTCCGTCCTTGAGGCCCCAGTTGAGAAGCTTCATCAACATGTCCGCATCGCGCTGCGCACCTTCGGGGCTACCGGAATTAATCCCCACATGTGCCACTTCGAAACCCAAAAGAAGCTCCACGGCAGATTTGGTAAGTTGGGTGATCTTCGCCCAGTCCTTCTTTTCGATTGCATCCCCCGGCACCATCCAGCTGCCGCCGCATGCCACCACTTTGGGGAAGGACAAGTATTCCACCAGGTTTTTCTCACTGATTCCACCGGTGGGAACAAAATTTACGCTGCCATAGGGAGCGCTCATGGCTTTGATCAGGTTCAATCCCCCCAGTGCTTCCGCAGGGAAGAATTTCACTGTTTTAAGCCCCAGGGACAAGGCCACTTCAATATCCGAGGGATTGGCACAGCCGGGCAGGATGGGCACGCCAATTTTCTGGCAATGTGCTACAACCTGGGGGTTGATACCCGGGGAAACAATATAAGCGGCACCAGCAGCCACAGCCCGGTCCGCCTGTTCAGTGGTGAGCACGGTACCCGCGCCCAGGATGACCTGAGGCAGGGCTTCATGCACCAAACGAATCGCTTCCTCTGCCGCAGCGGAGCGGAAAGTAATTTCCGCTACAGGCAGCCCTCCATCAGCCAGCGCTTTGCAAAGCGGCACAGCATCCTGAGCATCCTCCACCTTGATGACCGGTACCAGTCCGGCAAGAGATAATTTTTCCAGCATGTCCATGTAAGTTACGCCTTCTTTCAATAATATTTATCCATGCTTTGAAATTGGATTGTTTCACATTATACCGCCCGGAGAACCCGTTCAATCTTCCGTTTGGCCCGGAGGAGTAGCTGCCCATAGGCCAAGATCTCTTTTTCCTCCATCCGAAAGGATGGTGCGGAGATACTCAAGGCATATTCAGGCAAATCATCTCTGTTGAGAATGGCAATGCCGATACAGCTCACATTCAAATTACTCTCCTGGTTTTCCGTCGCATAGCCCAAGCGGCGGATTTGAGCAAGCTGTCCAATCAAATCCTCCAAGCTTGCAATGGTATGGGGTGTTAATTCCGCAAGGGGTATATTCGCATACATTTCACGCACCTTGATGTCCGGTAAGCAGGCCAAAAACGCCTTGCCCATAGCAGTGGCATAAAGCGGCATTCTTGTACCCACGTGGCTGCTCATGCGTATGGACTGGGTGGACTCGATTTTATCGATGTACAAAACATCCATACCGCTTAAAACGCCGCAGTGCATGGTTTCATTACAGACTTTCGCAATATCCCCCATGTATTGGCGCAATACGGACGTAATGTCCACATGATGAACGGCGGCACTGCCCACCTCAAACAGGCGCAAGCCAAGCTGATACCGGCCGGTTTCTTCCTGCTTACGTACATACTTGAGATGAACCAGCGTATAGACAAGGTTGAAAGCACTGCTTTTGGGCAGCATCATTTGCTTGGCGATTTGATTCAACTCCAAGCCCTCCGGATGTTCCCCCAGCAATTCCAACATTTCCAAGCCCCGGGCCAACGTACGGTTTATTGTTTCAGGCATATGCACCCCGTACCAGAGAGTCTGTTCGTTCATATATATGAACATCGTTCGTAAGCAAGGATAATATATCATGGCTAAAAGTCCTTTGTCAATCCGTCAGCAGACTTTTTCCCTTGCATCCTCTTCATCATCTAATCCTATTGCAACGCACACATTGATATCTATTGGAATCGTGATATAATTAGCAGGATGTTTTTAAATAAGCTAAGCAGGTGATTTTATGATACGGCAGGCTGCATTTACCGGAAAACTCCCTTTGCTTAAAGGAAATCTCCATACACATACCACCCGCTCTGATGGCCGCGGCACACCGGAGGAAGTTATACGCCTGTACTTTTCAAAAGGGTATGATTTTCTTGCGCTCACAGATCACCGACTATATAACTATCAGAATTTTGCAAAGGAAATTCCTATCACGATCCTCCCAGGCATGGAACTGGATAAACGGATGGAAGGGCCGGGCATCCACTGCTTTCATACTGTTTGCCTTGGGCCGTCCCGGGAAGATGGAAACGGGTTCGCGCAGGATCAAGTTTTTGAAAGCGGAATTGTACGGGATCAGGAAGATTTTCAGCAGGTACTGGACATGGTCCACGCCAACAACAACTTCACATTTTATTGCCATCCCCAATGGAGCAGAACGCCTGCCCGAGAGTTTGAAAAGCTGAAGGGCAATTTCGCCATGGAGATCTGGAATTCCGGCTGTGCCGTGGAAAATGAAATGGATACCAATGCGGCCCATTGGGATGAACTGCTGCTTCAGGGCAAAAGGATTTTTGGGGCTGCGACTGATGATTGCCACAAAGCGGACCATTACGGACTGGGTTGGGTTAAGGTGAACAGCAAAAACGACATCAGCAGCATCCTTCGAGCGCTATATGAAGGCGCGTTTTATTCCTCCTGCGGCCCGGATATATACGATTTTTATGTAAAAGATGGGGTTGCGACAGTGGAATGCTCCCCATGCGACAGGATCATCTTTCTGGGAGGCTTGACACCAAGTAAGCTTTTCCGGTCTGAAAACGGCCCGATTCAGCGGGCAGAAATAAAGATTCCCGAATATCTGCGCTACATACGTGCTTGCGTAGTGGACGAAAAGGGGCGTCGGGCTTGGACCAATCCGATTTTCTTAAGTCAAAGGGAATCAAAGGAAACGCCGCAAAAGTAAGAAGCGTACGATCTAGCCTTATTGGCAAAGTTTGGTTTTAGCATATTATTATGAAGCCGGCGGATCACGCCGGTTTTCTTTATGCGATCATTTCAATGATAAAGCGTTAGTCCTGCTCCACCATTCGATACCCCACATTGATCTCTGTCAAGATATATTGAGGCAAGCCCGGATCAAGCTCCAGCTTGCGGCGGATATTGGCGATATTGACACGAAGAATTTGGTTATCACAGCCTGCATGAGGCCCCCAGACATGCTTAATAATATAGGTGTGGGTCAGCACTTTACCGGGATGCTTGCATAACAGGGCAAGAATACGAAACTCTACCTGCGTGAGGTGAATTCTTCTCTCATCCACCGTCACCAGACGATTGTCCGCATCGACCATTAACCCTTTTGCATGGAAGACCTCGCTGGTGAGCTTTTCCTCCTCTGTCCGGAGGCTTCCCCGGCGCATCACAGCCCGCATCCTGGCCATAAGCTCGGCGATCCCAAATGGTTTTGTAATATAGTCATCCGCACCCAAATCCAGCGCGGTAACTTTATCCCGCTCATGGTTCCTGGCTGAAAGAACAATGATTGGGATGGACGACCATGTGCGAACTGAACGGATCATCTGGGTTCCGTCCATATCCGGAAGGCTAAGTTCCAATAGAATCAGATTGGGGTTTTGGCAAGCAATAAATTTCAGCGCATCCTGTCCACTTTCCGCTTCACAGATACCATATCCGTTGGTTGAAAGTACATTTGCCAAATAGCTTCGGATCTTCGCGTCATCCTCCACCAACAGAACATAGGGGACGTTGCTCACCCGCATGCCTCCTTGGTAAAAAAATGCTTTATCTCATTTTCTTCCTACTATTGCACAGTATATCATATAGAGTTTAAATGATCCAGTTTGGGCAATATATTCCTGCACAAAAATGTAGGGCTATCGATGCGGCGCGATGGCGCCCATCCGCCCGTAAAAAGTTTGCACAGCGGAATATTGCCTGTCATGCCGCATCTTATAGCCCACATTATATTTTACGATGGAGGTTTAATCATCCTGATTTCGTTGTCTGTTTACAGGAATTTGCCTATGTATGGAATACAATTCCCCATAGGCATCTGCTTCCTCTTGGTCATGCACAGCGGATGGCGTAAGCCCGGTGCATTCCGTAATAGATGCCACTGTTTCGATATTGTAAAATGACTCATCCGCGTTTCTAGGTTTTGGTTTCATGCTTCGTCCTCCTTCCGATTGGATAGAATATACCTGCCGGCCTGCATGTTCCCGCATGAATCATTCTCGGCTCGTTTTCCGGCTAAAGAAGCCCTCCGCCGTTAGGCGAAGGGCAAGGGGCAAGACTTATTATTTCGCGCGTTTTTGCACCATGTTCACCAGGAACAGGACAAGACAAGCGCCGGCCACCGCAATTAACATGCTGCCCAAGTTAAAGCCGGAGATACCGCCAATGCCCAAAAGGGAGGCTAAGAATCCGCCAACGATTGCGCCCAGGATACCGAACAATATGTTGGCTCCCAAACCCATTTTGGCGTTTGTCCCCATGATGATACTGGCCAACCAGCCAGCCAAAGCTCCAAATACTAACCATAGGATGATATTCATGCGACAGAACGCTCCTTCCGATATTGGACATCCTTCCCTGTCAGAATGCCCATGTGTTCCCCTGTATTCTATGCGAAAGCCGAAAAAAGTATGCCACGAACAAAAACCTGTCTGAAGCGGCAGCCTGTACAAAATCATCCATAAGGTGTATACTAAACGAATATAGGCAAGACCTATCCAAGACTGTCTGGAGGGATGGCATGCAGCGCCGTAACATACCTTTCCATAAATGCATGGTATGGCTAAGCATACTCCTCGTACTGCTTATGGGAATTGCGCCCGCTTTTGCCGAGGAAGCGGAAGAGTTTGTTCAACCTACCCGTTCCCCCGACGCAAACGAATATAACCCTGAGCACCCTGAAGATTTGCAGCAGGAGCAGCTCATCGCCGCATCCGCCATATTGATTGAGGCGAATTCCGGCCAGGTGATTTTTGAAAAAAATGCGGACCAGATGATGTACCCTGCTTCAACAACAAAAATTTTAACTGTTCTTTTGGGATTGACGTTGGGCAAGACCGACGGGCTATTGGATCAAACGGTCACCGCCAGCGAGTATGCCGTTGATATACCTGACGACTCGACCCGCATCCCCTTATCAGCTGGAGAGTCTATCAATTTTCTTGATTTGCTGTATGCCACGATGATTAAGTCCGGCAATGACGGTGCGAACGTGATAGCGGAATCCGTGTCTGGTTCCGTTGAAGCATTTGCGGACCTGATGAATCAGGCGGCCCAGTCCTTCGGATGTACGTCCACCCACTTTACCAATCCCCATGGATTGCACGATCCCAATCATTATACCACCGCGAGGGACATGGCGATCATTGCCAGGGAAGCTATGGAGAACAGCACCTTTCGCCAAATTGTCGCCACAACCAGCTATGCTATTCCCGCCAGCAATCAGCGAAAAGCCCGAACGGTAGAAAATACGAATAACCCGTTTATGGTGCAAAGCGAGAACAACAACTATTATTATAACTACGCCACGGGTATTAAAACAGGCTTTCATAACCAGGCAGGTTATTGTTACGTAGGTTCAGCCACGAAAAACGGCGTCACGCTGATTTCCGTGGTATTCTACACCAGCCGCAACGGGCGGTGGGCGGATACAAAGATGCTCATGGAATATGGTTTTTCCCAGTATGTCAGCGTATCTCCCGTCGATCTGTACCAAATGAATCCAATTGTAGTGGAAACGAACGGGTTTTCCCAAGATGATCCTGACCTGGGCCGCCTTCCTCTCAACCTTGTACCAGTAGATTCTTCTGCAACAGCGGCTATTATAGCCACAAAATCAGAAGTTGAAGCCTTGGCGCGAAACTTGCAGCAGTTGGTCATTATCGAATATACCCGGGGTTTTTCCGCTCCCATTACCGCAGGTGAGACAATTGGTATGCTGACATACTTTCCAACAGACGGCAGCGATCCGGTAGAATATAACCTAATAGCATCCAGGTCGATTGCAAAACGTGAAAACGCTCCAAAATCTATTGAGGAAATCGAAGCGGAAGTCTATGCAGACCCCAATCCCTTTCCTCCATTAACATTGGAAATGGTGATTCTTTTTGCACTGCCCCTTGTAGGAATATATGTAGCAATTCGAATCATACGAAGGGTATTCGGCAGCCTTGCAGGGCGCGGCGATCATAATCAATTGCCCAAGCCCACCAGCCGCCGCTATCGATAAACCACACTGAGGATAGAAAAAGCCTTGCACATCATTCGTCACGAGAATGCGCAAGGCTTTTATTGAACCACTGGATTTATTGCGCCATTGTCCGTATCTTTGCAGGCGACTCTGCCAACAAGTTTGTAATTTGCTCAAGCGCCTTTTGCATCGCTTTTTGTTGACTTTCGTCCATGCCTTCCGGCGGCATCAGGTCGCTGGCCACTACCCTGTATTGGTACTTTCCATCTTCCTTATACCGCCAGATGTAGGTAGGTGTGAATTGCACCTGATCGAAGGACACCGCACCGGTGACAGGATCGTGGGTTATCTTCAAGTGCAGCAGCATACTTGCGGTATAGGCAGATTTAGACCGATCATCTGTAATCAAAGTACCCAATGAGTAGCAAACCAAGGTAGGCCGCTTTGTTCCATCAGCCCGGTTACCCGTCAGGTATTCAATAGGCAGAGCAGCCAGGCTGTTCGCACCAAGCAGTACATCTGCACCCGCGTCTGCAATATGCTGCGCCATCTCACGTTGGTCATTGGTCGCCTTTGTCTGACTGTCCGAGCCCCAGTGCAAAGAAACGATTACTACCTGAGCCCCCTGGCTTCGGGCCCCGGTGATATCCCCAGCAACCTTTTCCATATTGAAGCTTGAAATCGCATAAGCACTATTTTGAGATGATATTTTCTTTTTTCCGGTATTGGTCATCAGATCCGTATAGTGCAAGATGGCTACCTTTACCCCCTGCAAAGTTACAATGTTGGGCACAAGCGCATCCTGAGCATCCATATTCACACCAAGCGTTGCAAAGCCTGCCATGCGTACGGCTGAGATCGTATCCACAAGCCCTTCCAGACCGTAGTCCATAATATGTTCGTGGCCTAGCGCGAGCATATCCAATTGTGCGGCCTTGAGACCATCCAAAACGTCACCCGTTACATTGATATCGCTGATTTTTGCTTGACTGGCCACTGTGTTTTCCAAGGTGGCAAGGCATAAATCACCGGTCATTTCACTGCCCAGCGGGGTAAGGATGGGCCGATAATCGTATGTTTTGCTCTCGCTATTGTATGCGCCTTTGCGCACACCTTCCGCAAAGGCCATTGATCCTGCAGCGGTCAGTGTAAAAGTTTGTTTTGCAGGCACCGGTGTTGCGGTCGGTGTTTCCATGTTTACAGGCGGGGCGGTTGAGAAGCTTGTATTCTGTGTCAGGTCATTTGACACATTCAAATTGCCCTGATCCGATGTGGCACTCTGAAATATGGGAATATCGGACAGCGTCAGCGGCGGCAAATCCAGCGACGCGCTCAGTACATTGACAATCTGCTGAGCATCGATATTTTGATTTGTTTGGCCGGCTATGCGCGGCACAAGAACACTGCTGAAACCTATAACGGCAATGGTAATAAGCAAAATGAACACCGTGCCAAAGGATATGCCTCTTCTTTTTCTTCCTCTGGCCATGCGCATGCTCCTCCTTTAGCCCTTTACAGGTATTATACCACATTTGCCTGCTTCCGGCAAAGATGCCTTTCGGTTATAAAACGACGAATGGTCCCCCTTTCTTCATATGGAAAAATATACAAGAAAGCTCCCAAGACATTTGTCCGGGAGCTTATCAGGCAAAAAACACTATCCAATCAATTCAAACAATCCGAATCCCTCTTCGCGCATTTCTCCCATACCGCCTTGGTATAGCAGATTCAGCATTTCCGGTTCGCCGAATATTCGCATATTGCCAAGTGTTGTCCGGTAAAACCGCCCTCTATGAAGTACATGCGCTTCCTTTGAACCTATATCTTCTTCGCAGGGCATAACCCGCAATGTTTCCACCATTTCTTGCCTCTTGCCAGCCACACCGAGCATATCGGCAACACAACTGCGCAGTTGCTGTTCAAAAGTTTCATCCCGGATGCCCAGGCAGCGCCTATGTCCCTGGTTTTCTATCCCTGCATTCCGAATAACCAGGGGGCTGAGCATATGGATTGTAGCAGAGGAGTTTTCGATAGCCTTTTCATAAATCCGGATGACAGAGGTAAAACAAAACCCGTTGTCTTCCAATGCAAGAGTTTCGTTTTGCATGCCCATCGCAGCCAGAAAAAAATCATCATACGTACTCTCGTCATATGTAGAGAAAATGACCTTAATATAGCCATTCTCCAATTCGATCCCATCACGGAAACGCGATTTTGGCAAATAAACGGAAAAGCTGTAATGCTTTCCGGTTTGGGCACTGAAATATTGATGAACCAGGCTGTCCCCACCTTGATTTTGTAAAGACATTTGGAGGAGACGGCAGATAAGCGGTCTGTAATCCCTTGGCAGCGTACTTTTCTCTAGCGATATCGTTATCATCATTCGCATGCTGCATTCCTCTTTTGTTCAAACGTTTTCAGGGTACGGATACTAGGGAGCACCAAATCCTCTGGCTCTCTGATCAATAAATGTAATCTCAATTAATAGCCATGATTCGTATCAAACGGGAATTTTTCCCAACGTAGGATATTATAACACAAGGTATACCAGATTGTCTCATGGAATTATGCATTTTTTCTATCCCTTTATTCCTTCATTTTTCTTCCGGAACCTTCTCTTGACCGTTTCAGACAGGAATGGTATGATGAAACCATTCAAAAGATCGTAAGGGAGATGTGTTTTGCCATGAAAATCAGCTTTTCCACCCTATGCTGCCCTCGGTGGAATTGGCGGGAAATTACCGCCACTGCCCATGACCTGGGATATGACGGGATTGAAATACGCGGCGTAGGCAAGGACATCTCCGTTCCTTCCGTTCCTGAATTTGGAGAGCTACAGCTTGAAAAAACAGTGGAGAAACTAAAATCGCTGTCTCTTTCAATTCCTTGTCTTGACAGTGACTGCGTCCTTCATATTCCCGATGACCTGCCCCGCACCCATATGGAGGGAAAGGCTTACGTGGATTTGGCCAAGAAGCTAAGCGTACCGTATGTCCGGGTGTTTTCCGCTCCTCCAGTTCCCCAACCTGAGGGAAATGTAGATGAAGGGCTGGTGAAAGAGCAGGCCCGGAAATTGGCCGGTTACGCCGGCGAAAACGGTGTTACGCTGCTGCTTGAAACCCACGGCATCTGGGCCCAGAGCATCCGGCTGGCTCGTCTTCTCAAAGATATCGATCATCCAAATGTTGCCGTACTGTGGGATGTTCATCATCCATTTCGCTATTTTGAGGAAAAACCGGAAGAAACCTATGGTAACTTGAAACCTTGGATTCGCCATATCCACTTAAAGGATAGCCTACTAAAAGGTGAACGCATACAATATATGCTACCAGGCCAGGGAGACGTACCCCTCGCATCCTGCATTCATCTGCTCAAAGAAGATGGATACGACGGTTTCTACTCCTTGGAATGGGTCAAGCGCTGGGATATGTCCCTTGAGGAGCCCGGCATTGTACTGGCACATTACGCCAATTACATCCGCTCCCTTTGATAAAAAAGAGCGTCCTATGATGGGCGCTCTTTTCCTTTCAAAACACGCTAAAACAAAGTATTGGACAAAATAGATGATAATAAAAGGGGTAGCATCATCAGCACCGCAAGCAAAATGCATACGGCACGTACAACGATAATCTTTCGCGGCGTCTTTCTTTTCTTCGAGGTAGCCATACGTTCTCCTTACTTATTTGATTTAATATATTCAGCTATGGGGATCAAAAACGGTTCTCCCAGCATATTCAAGTGTACCCTCAGCGCATCCACCTTCGCTTCATCATCAACGACAAAGGCCACTTCACCCGTGATAGAGGATAAGGGAGCCATCTCCGCATCCAGCGTACCGTTTAAGTCGGCAAACCAGGCATGAGGCAGCTCCGCTCCATGGTCATCCAGCATGGCAAATGCCAACTCGCTGGACAAAATAAGCCGGGAGAAGGACCCGTTTTCCACCGTTAGGTTCACGATCATATACTTGCTGCCCACCGGGGGTGCCGCCAATTTCCCGTCTTCATCAAAGCGAACGCTGTGAACAGTCACCTTCCAGGATGCCTGCTGATAGGTGCTGCCATTCACCGCAGCGGCATAAACGCCTTGTTGACTTTTTTCTTGCAGCGGCAGTGAAATTTGGATTTTTTGGCCATCAATCACAATGCCGGAAATTTCCTCTGCATTTTCAGGCGCCAAAAAACACAGTTTCCCTTGTGCTTCACAAAAGAGTTCGTTCATGCCGGTATACGCGTTTGATAACAAACCTGCCGCCCTTATTGGCGCAGCCTGATATGCCGTTTGCCCATCCTTTATTTCCAAGGCCCAGCCCTGAACCAGTTGTGCGACCGTCGCGTTCGTATGAGAAGCTCCCAGCGTTACATCCAGCAAGATGTAAGCCATTCCCGCAGGCGCAGTTTCTATGCCATATGTTTTTGTCTTAACCGCGCCGCGGGCAAAAGCCCGGTATTCCTGCCCTTCAAAAAGAACTGTCTCCCCAATTTCAGGCGCTGCACTCTTGATGAGGCTCCTGCCCAGGGTTAACTTGCCCGCAACTGTTCCCAAGGGCTGTGTCAGCACCGCCAGATCATAGGTGCCTGACATGGCAGGAACTTCAAACACAACTTGTGCGCTGCCCTTTTCTCCCGCTTTCAAGGGCTGCATAAGGGCTGAAACGCTTCCCGAAAGCACGGGGGCATATATACGGCTCTCCCCATCCACCGCCATCAGGCACCGTGCGGGGTCCAGATAAGCATCCGATTCGCCTACATTTTGCACGCTTATGTTAACAACCAAAAACTGATTCCCCGCAGTCGGGACCACTGTCTGATTTCCCGACTGAAACCGGTAATCCACCAGGGAATAGGCAATATCTCCTGCCTGCACTTTCTGTACAGCCTGGTCCGCACATGCCGCGGAAAGGAAGGCGCAGAATGCAAAAGATATGAGCAGCACACTGCCTAAAAATCTTTTCTTTAGCATGGATCCCCTCTCCCTTTTGAATTACCAGGTTATTATAGCACGGGCATGGCGCCGCCACAAGAATTGCCAATTCAAAAAGCTTTCGTTTTCATAGATTTATGCCGGCAAACCGTCTGCAGGCTGATTCTCTCCTTTAGGGAACTCAATGCGAATCTGCTGCACCCTTCTCTTTTCCACGCGGGTCGCCTGCACATGAATGCCTTCCATATCTATGGTTTCACCTTCCTGGGGAATGCGGCCCATCGCTTCGGCCACCCATCCCCCAACGGTATCGGCTTCATATTCATTGGGGATGTTCAGCATGTTCAGAATTTCATCAAGATCTGCGCCGCCGTCCACCAGCATGCTTCCATCCTCCTGACGCTGTACCGCGATAAGTACATCATCATGCTCGTCATAGATTTCACCAACCAATTCCTCCAAAACATCCTCCAACGTAACAATGCCCTCCGTGCCGCCAAATTCATCCACAATCACGGCGATATGGGTTTTGGTGTTTTGCAAGAGGCGAAGAATCTTGGAAATTTTGATGGTCGCAGGAGCGAATACCGGTGGCTTCATCATGGATGCAATATCGTTTTTGCCGTCAGATATGCCCACATAGTAATCCTTCTCGTGCAAAATGCCCACAATGTTATCCATTGTCTCTTTATATACGGGAAGCCTGGAGTAGCCAAATTCCCTAAAAGTCTGCGCCACAGCCTCCATGGAGCTTTCAAATTCCAGGCCCACTACATCAACCCTTGGCGTCAGGATATCCCTTGCATCCAGATCGTTGAACTCTATGGCAGAGCGGATAAGCTCGCCTTCGTGGATATCCATATCTCCGTCGCTTTGCGCCTGGTCCACCATGGTGATCAATTCTTCTTCTGGGGATGGCGCTTCGCTTGTCCTGAATTTCCCTTCCAACCGGCGCTCCCACCATAAATACAGGCCATTCCATGGCGCAAAGCACACCGCTGCAGCCCGCATAAGCGGCAGTAACTTCATGAACATTTGTTCCGGGTTTCGATAAGCCAAAGCGCGGGGCAAACTTTTTACCATAAGCGGTTGCAAAACAAGCATGAGCAAGATAGAAACAACGGCACCAATCCCTCCCATCAGGCAGTAAAGAAGGACTGATCCTAGAGCTATGACACAAATATCAAAGAATGTGATGCAGCCAGAAAGCGTCCCTTGCATTTTTTCAGGCTGTTCCATAAGGGCATACGCCTTCTCGGCTCGTAAATTTCCGCCAAAGGCGAGGCTTTTCAGCCGACCCGGATTCAGCGCCTGGAATGCCGTTTGCGCAGCGGCAAAGCAGGCAGATAGCACTGCCGCAAGCAGTATTACTCCTATCAGCGGCAGGATGCTGGTATCCATGTATATGATTTCCTTCCTTCTATCAACGGGTAAAACTCGGTCAATATCTGTGTGGTCTTTGCCGAATGCAAAAAAGAACACGCCTGCAAAACAACTCCTGTGTTTTGCATCAGTGTTCCACAGAGCCTATAATGTTCTAGCGTAATATTGCGTCTGGGACTGGGAGGTTCGTCCAAACTATACACCTCTTCTTCGGAATACCAGGAGATTATAGCATAAAAAGGACACAAATGCAAACCTACAGCTTTTAACAGGCAATAAGTGTTGAAACTTCCTGGATGAAGGATTATAATAGATGCATCTATCTGCTGGAGGTTTGGTGCATGGATGAGATTCGCTTGGGCGACCGTATCCAGACTCGAAAGACGCATCCCTGCGGCAGCAATGAATGGATGGTCATACGCACCGGAGCCGATATCAAAATCAAATGCGCCGGTTGTGGACGCATTGTGATGATGGATAGGGCCGTGTTCCTAAAACGCCGCAAAAAAGTATTGGTGCAAGGCCCTGCCCCCGAAGAACCGCCTCGTATTGACCGCCTTTAATCCAACCGGTGAAAACCGGCCGGCAAGCCCCACAGCTTAAGGAGGACTATCTTTCATGAGCATGGAACCCGAAAAAGACAGCATGAACACATCCCCTTGTGAACCCGCCTTGGAAGAGTCGAAAAGCAAAACGAAAAAAAGTGTGAAAAAAGAAATTATGAGCTGGATTTTGACCATTGTAACCGCCGTTGTGGCGGCGCTTATCATTCGCACTTTTTTGTTTGAGCCCATACGGGTCGATGGCGACAGCATGAGCGATACCCTCCATAACAGTGAACTGGTGTTTGTTACCAAGCCCGAATATCTTTTAGGAGAGCCTTCCCGGCAGGATGTAATTATATGCCGCTACCCCAACCGCACCCAATACTTCGTGAAAAGGCTGATTGCAT
Source organism: Bacillota bacterium (assembly GCA_023392515.1). Taxonomy (GTDB): domain Bacteria; phylum Bacillota; class Clostridia; order Christensenellales; family Aristaeellaceae; genus JAEVYX01. The sequence goes on from JAEVYX010000025.1 coordinate 19,462, forward strand.
TGCCTGGAGACACGATCGAAATTATTTACAACCGAAATACCCGGGTAAATACCGTTTATGTAAATGGCGAAGCAGTAGAAGAGCCGTTCCTCACAAAAGAGCGAAACAATGACAACAATGCCATGGCTCCCTACACCCTTGGCGAAAATGAATATTTCGTGATGGGCGATAACCGGGATAACAGCAATGACAGCCGGTTTGTAGGGCCCATTTCCCGTAACCAGATTATCGGTCATGTCCGTTTTGTCTTTTTCCCCTTTGACAGCGCCCGGAGCATTCATTAAGGAGATTGTATCCGGACCAGGAAGGAGGAATAGGGGTTGCCTAAGCGTAACGATGACAATAAATTGCAGCGTCCCGCCGGCCTTCCCCTATTGCCATTCCCTGAAACGGATGTGGATCCATCTCTGGAAGCAAAAAAAGCCATCCACGAGATTCTTTCATGGGTGGCTGTTTTCGTTGCCGCCATTGGCGTGGCTGCTTTGATTCAAATGTTTGTGCTGGAGCCATTGCGGGTTGACGGCCGGAGCATGAACAACACCTTATACAACAACGAATTTATTTTGGTTTCAAAGGCCGATTACTGGCAGGAAGATCCGGAACGGCTGGATGTGGTCATTTGCCGCTATCCAGGCCGGGAAGACACCTATGTAAAAAGAGTCGTAGGCCTCCCCGGGGACACAGTGGAAGTACGCAAGGAGCAGGTACTGATTAACGGTACGCCGCTTCAGGAAAACTATATCACATACCCTGCCGATTATTTATATGGCCCCCTTACGTTGGGCGAAGATGAATATTTCGTATTGGGGGATAACCGCATTCACAGTACCGACAGCCATGTGATCGGTCCCATTAAACGAGAGGCCATCATAGGCCGGGTGCGGTTGGTGATTTACCCTCTGGACAGCATTCGTTCCGTTTCAAGCAGCGATTAAGGTGCAGTTTCCTGCGCCGAAGGAAAGGAAACGACACATACTGCATAACCCAGGTTGTCCATAGAAGCTTCCAGCGTACCCCCTTTTGGAATTTTCATAATCATTTGCTGCTCCATTTTTTTGCAAACCACGATATACCTGAGTTCACCGGCTTCATAACAGCTTACATTCCCCGCCCGATGCAAAAGCGCCAGGTATTCCTCCAAATCCATATCAAGCATGTGCATCAATGTGCTGTGGGCATTGCCCACATAGCGGAAATGATATGCCTCATCCTCATAGGGTGGGGCAATTGTTTTTGAATAGCGATGAATGAACCCGTATCTCCATGCATTTCCAATGAGGTAGCGCCCTTCTTTGGATGCGGACAGCAGCCTTGTATCCGGCGTGCTGTTCCATCCATCCGCCAGACGGATGTCCACGACATAAGGGGTCTGGTGCTCACTGCACCCCGGGGCCGGCACTTGCTGGGCCGCCAAACCGGCCGCCTCTTCCAATGGATGCTTCATGGCATGAATCCTTAAACGTTCTATTTGCAACTCCAGCTGCTGGGCATTAGACCGCGCTCCCTCCCATACCACCCAATTGCTCACCCCGTCAATACGGGCCTGCAAAAACATCTTTTCCAGCGCTTCAATCATCTCCGGGTGAACTGCAGTCTGCACTGTTCGAACCGCTACCTGACCATTGGCCGCAGCGGCAATACTGAGGGTATTTGGTGCGGGTGCTTCGCTTGGAACGGGATGATTCGAATCGATGAAAAGCAGCTTCCCTTCCCATAGCTCCTCTGCCGAGAAAGATACGGATACTGTCGCCAGCCCTTTAGGCAAGCCCATATAAATATTTTCGGGCAAAGGCCTGGGGGTAGGTGTTACCATCACAACGGTGGATGATTCTTCCGACGCTGACGTTTCTACCGCTTTTGTACCCTGGTAGAAAATAGCAGCCATCTCCCCAGCCAGCAAAAGGGCTGTCACCAGGAGCATGGCCCGCCATGACGGCATTGGCTTGCTCCTTCCCCAGCGGGGGCTTTCTCCATTTGGGGCAAGCATAATTTTCCTCCTTTTCCCAATGATCATGCACATAGTGTTTCCATCCGGATAAAGAATATGCATATGTCACTGCCCTTTCGGAAGAGAAAAAAAGAATTGTATCTTTATAAAATGTTTACAGCTTGTTCCTTGCGAATGGGCTTGTCCTATGGTAAAATTACTGCTATGAAATGGTTTTTCATACAATGCCGCCCAAGTATCCCGGATTGGGAAGGGAGCATCATGATGCGTCGAACGATATTTCTGGTTTTGGTTTTCCTATGCCTCTGCTCATTGCCATCAGCTTTGGGGGAAGAGGTTTCCTATTCGTTTCAGGATGATGGTGTAAGGTTGTATTTGCCGGAAACATGGCGGGTTATCACGCTTTCCAACCTTGACAGCCAAGAGGAATTTCTCTTACAGATGGGCACCACGGCAGAAGCGCTGAAGTCCAGCTTTCTTGCTTCCGGAACACTGATGGAAGCGTATACCGATCAAGGAAGCCAGTGGCAGCTCCGAAGGCAAGCACTGCCTGAAGGAATTTCCGCTCAGAATGTTTTTGCTATGCCCGCCAAGGAAAAAGAAGCCTTTTTGCTGACCATGGCTCGTGCCGGCGGATTCGGCCACGGTACATGGAGTGAAGATGCCCCGGCTTTTGCTGTATTCAGCGGAGATGACGCTGTTCAGGCACTGTCGGTACACACCATCGCCTATGCGACAGTATACTATGGACAGGTATATATGATCACCACCGAAATCATCGGGCGGGATGTTACACAAAATGATCAAGATATAATCAAGCAGGTATCCTCTTCCCTCTTATTTCTCGGGGCAAAAAGTACGCCTGTTCCTACATCAAAGTCCCAATTGCTCAGGGCAACGCTATCACCTGAAATCACGCCTACCCCTGCCCCTGCCGAGGTGCGTGTGCAGCGGGATGATGCTGTAATCACGCTGGATGACGTGCCTTCCACATCAGATGTTTCCTTTCTTACGATTCATGGTGTCACAGAGCCTTATGCAGACCTGCGCTATTATGTAAATACCGTTGGGTACGAACGGTTTACCGCCGATGCGGAAGGCCGTTTCACCATCTTTGTGCGTTCATTGCCCGAAAAGGGAAAAAATACAGTCATGGTTCAGGCCAAGGGTGAGAAAGGCTATGGCGCTGTTTCCTTTACCGTATATTTGGATCAAGCCAGAACACCTCTGGCGCTGACGCCCGCGAAGGAAGCGGTGGTTGGAAAAGAATACGAGGTTTCAGGGTCTACACTTCCAGGAGCCAAGGTTACAGTCATTGTCAGCAAGAAAACATATAATGCACAAGTCGATCAAAACGGAGGTTTTTCCTGCCTGGTGCCTCTGCCTAAAATAGGTCAGAATACCATCAGTGTCGAATCGGTATTGGAAGGGTATCGCCGGGGCACCGAGTCACTGATTGTAGAAAGAAGCCCCAGTGCATCAGATGAAGCGGACGCCTTTTTGAAAAAGGTGAAGAGAGTTTCCTATGAAAAGCTTTTAAAGCAGACTGCCGGATATCAGGATGTGAAAATCCAATGGCAGGGAACCATTCTTTCTCTGTCCAACACGGATGGTCAGCCTTTGATGGCAGTATCGGATATGAAAACGCAAAACACTATCATCGTAAAATGCTCTGATCTGCTTTCCTATGAAATTGGGCAGGAAGTTCAACTGCTTTGCACGCTGGACGGCTCCATAAGAAATATGGATGTAAACGGTCAGCTTCTTTCCCTTCCATGTGCAGAGCTCAACTATGATATCAGTTCAAACTTACTTGACTAGAGGAAGGTGCATAAGATGCGTAAAGGAATGATCTTCGGGTTGGTGCTGGGCCTGTGCCTTCTTGTCGGGGTAACGGCAATGGCTCAAACCCTATCTCTTGATACCATCCGTGCCACAGTGGAAATTCCAGACACATATACGATTCTTACCCCGGATACGCTGGAGCAAAATGTTCAGTTTCTGCAAAGCAAGCAAACCAGCGTAGAAACCATGAAGAAAACCTTCCAGGTAGAAGGTATTCTCCTACAGGCCTGGGGCCCGAGCGGAGATACCTGTTTGCAGATCACCGCATTGCAGGATGTGGATGCAAAAACTTATTTTGATATCGATCAGCAAACAACAACAACTCGGGCTGCTTACCGCAAAGATCATCTGAGCGGGGAAGCCTACAAGACCTTGGGGATTAGTTTTGATAGTGCCGAATGGAAAAAAACCGCTGCTTACGGGCGTTTTCTGATGCTGAAATATGTACAGCGCATCGGCGGCGAGGTGGACCACCGGGGTTATGCCCGGCGTACCATCCGCAACGGCTATACCATTACCTTGGATATGCAGGTGTATGACAGGGGTCTCTCCGGCAAGGACAATAATTTCCTGAACGATGTGATGGATTCATGGCGCTTTACCGAAGTGCTGCCCATGCCGAGCACCAATGCCGTCAACAAGGTTCAGTTAAGCTCTCCTCCGCCCCAGGAAACCAATACAGGCTCCTTCAAGGTGGAAGGAACTGGCGTGGCAGGCGCTCAGGTAATCGCCTCTGTCATGGGAATGGTCAGTAACGAAAGCATCATCGTTGAAGATACAGCCTCTAAATCCGGCAAATTTTCTCTGTCCGTTAAACTGCCCAAGGAGGGCAGTTACGTGATGACTCTTACCGTTGTCGTCAACGGCGAAACATCCGAAGAATTGGTGTATTCCGATATCACCTATGATAAATCACTGCTGCCCGTTAACTTTTCCGAATCCTTTCCGGAAACGCTGTCTTCTGACAAAATGGTTATTGAAGGCACATCGGTTCAAGGCGCGATGGTGCAGTGCATCGTCAACGGCAAAAATTATTCCAAACGGGTTGGCGCCAACAAAATATTTTCCTTCTCTATTCCCACCGCAGAGGAAGGCACTTACAGCGTCACCCTGTCTTTTTCCAAGAAAGGGCTAAGCAACAGGCGCTACTCCTTCTCCGCCACCAGGGAATGGAGCGAGTCGGAAAAACGTGAGAAAATCCGCAGCGAGGCTGTTAAACCGGCATACAATGTCCTTACCTCCAAGCTGAAGGGCTACGATGGGAGGATCATGGGTTATACCGCCTATGTCATGAAAATCACACAGTCGGGTGATGATTGGGTTGTTCAGATGGCTTTTCGCAAACTGAATACCGGCTACAAGGACATCATTGTCGTAACCACCACCGCAGAACCCAGCCTGATGGTAGATACCGAGGCCAAGTTTTATGGCACCTGCGTGGGCACGTATCTGACCCAAACGGACGACGGTGAAATTGAGTATCCCTGCTTTGAATTATTGTTCTGGGATAACTAACAAGTTTCTGAAAAAGATGTTGTAAGACTTAACAAAGTTTTCCCGATTCCATCATGCAACGCTCACAGCCCGCCTTGTGCGGGCTTCTTTTTTTGCATGCATCTGCCGCTGCGCGCGCAAACTACCTCCACGACACAGGCGGAGGGATGGACACGCATGCAAGTAGGTATTGCTGTTTTCGGTCTTTTGCTGCTGACGGCAGTGGTGCTATTACAGCGCAGGCATCGGGCCAGAGCAACCCGGGATGTCCTCCTGGATGAGGGACTTCATGCACATCTCCAGTCCTGTGCATCCGCAATAACCATTAAAGGCTCCGGCTCTTTGTCGATGCCTCACCGCATGCTGCCCAGGCTGCGCCGTACCGTGCAGGTTTTGGTAAAAAAGGATAGGGATTCCTTGCTTCCTGCCGCCCAATGGCTTACCGACAACGCCCGCATGCTGGAGGAAGTGCTTCTTTGTGTGAGCCAGGAGTGGAAACAATCCCCTCGCCTTCCCAAGTGCATCACTGGAGAAATCAGGGTACAGCGGCTGGCTCAGGAATTGATTTCCCATACCAATGCGCATCTGGAGTCAGGCCGTCTTATAGAGGCCGTTGCGGCTTGGCAGGACGCAGCGCCACTCACACAGGTGGAATTGTGGTCACTCCCCCTTGCCTTGAATATTACGCTTTTGCACTTGGTAGACGCCATGGCACTCCAGTGTGTTCATATGCAAAGGGATTGCGATGCCGCGCCCATGTGGGCCGCTCGCTTAACTGGAAAGCACCGGGAAAACGCCCGCCGTCAGTTCCATCGTGCGCCGCAGAGTACGGCCTTTTTGGAAAGGCTTTTATCCTTGCTGCGGGAATCCGAAGATGCCCAAGCCCTGGCCTGGCTGGATGAAAAGCTGGCACAAATGGATTTGCGCGTATCTTCCATTGTGGAAAAGGAGCATGCCAGGCAGACAAATGACCGGCAATGGATGGGTAACGCCATCACTTCCCTGAAGCGGCTGGGCCAGATACCATGGGGTGAAACACTGGAAGCCATGAACCCCATCCATGAAATTCTAAGCCAGGACCCTTCCCAAACATATCTCAAAATGGATTTTGAAAGCCGCGAGCTTTATCGCCGCCGGGTACAGCGTCTTTCCTGGGAAAGCCACCTGCCTGAGGCTTTGGTAGCCCGGGCTTCGGTTGCATGCGCTTTAAAAGCAGGGCCGGATACACTGGACAGCCACATTGGGTATTACCTGCTGGATCAGGGGCAGGCAGCGTTGTTTACTCATTTGAGTGCCAAAGGTACATCTGTTAAGCTGCACCTGTTTGCCCGCCGGCATGCCCAAACGCTGTACCGTGCCATTTTATGGGCGGGTATTCTGTTTTGGACAGCCGCAGCATGCAGCATTCAGCTTCCAGCATTTGCTTTCCCCCTTTTCCTTCTTTTATGTTCGGAAGCGGACCGCTTTGTTTTCCGCATTCTGCTAAAAAAATTGCATCCGCCGCGGATGATCCCCAGAATGGAAATTACAGAGCTTCCGGAAAAGTGGCAAACCCTGGTGGTTTGCCCTACCCTTCTTACCAGTGCGGCACAGGCTATGTCCATGGCACGGCATTTGTCCATTCTGCGCCATGCCAACCCGGATAAGCGCCTCCACTTTCTGCTCCTGGGTGACTTTGCCGACAGCCTTACCGCAGAGCAGATTACAGATCAGGAAATACTATCTGCGGCCCAGGCAGGCATTGAGGCATTGCGCCAGCAATTTGACGGCGGTTTTTCCTATCTGCAGCGGGCCAGGACATGGGATGGGAAGGAAAAGCGCTTCATGGGCAGGGAGCGGAAGCGCGGCGCGCTGGAGGCGCTAAATCGCCTGCTTTTAGGCTTAAGCACCCCTGATACTTTTCTGTATGCTTCCCAGCCCTTGGAGAGCTTTTCAGGCCAGTATGCCTATGTGATCACGCTGGACAGCGACACAATCATGCCGCCCGGCAGCGCGCTGCGGTTGGTCGGCGCAATTGTGCATCCCTTACAGGTGCGCCAGCTGCATAAGGGGCGGCTGCGAGGCAAAAGCATCCTGCAGCCCCGGATGGAGGTGGCGGCAGATACAGTTCACACACGCATCGGTGCGCTGATGGGCGGCAAAGGAGGCGTGGATCCATACAACGCCGCCATCAGCGATGTTTACCAGGATTTATGCGGTGCCGGGTCCTTTGCGGGCAAGGGCATTTATGCCCCGGCCGCTTTCGTTGAGGCTACAGACGGTTTGGTTGTGCCCAATACCATTTTAAGCCATGATCTATTGGAAGGAGAACTTTCATCCAGTGCCCTTTGCAACGATATACCCCTGTATGATGGGCAGCCCTCCAGCTTGCGAAGCTGGATGAAGCGGCTGCACCGCTGGACCCGGGGAGATTGGCAGCTGCTGCCATGGCTATGGCCCTTGGGAAAAACACAGGGGGGCCATAAAAGGAACCCATTGTCTGCGTTTTCCCGCCATAAAATTTGGGATAACCTCCGCCGCAGCCTTGTTCCTATTGCCCAGGGCGGTATGCTAATCTATGCAGCCGCAGCCCGGCGTCCTATCCTCTTTTTGCTTTGCTTGTTATTGCCCACGCCGGGTGTTTTGCTCCATCCCAAAGCATGGGGTGTCTTTTTCATACGTTTATGCACCCTCCCCTATGAAATACAAACCCTGGCAGACGCCATTGTCCGCACTTTGTACCGGGTGCTGATTTCCCGCAGGAACCTTCTGCAATGGGTAACGGCGGCCCAGGCGGAGCAGGGCGGCGCCGTTCCTTACCCATCGCTGGCATGGGGGCATTGGGTGATGGCGATCCTTATGGCGGCTGCATCCCTTGCAACCTGGCCAGCTGTCATGATTCCTGGCGCAGTCTTGTTTGTGCTGTGGATCATCTTTCCCTTTGCCGCCGGATGGTTGGATATGCCCTTGCACCATGAAACCTTATTAGAGGAGGACAAACGAGGCCAGCTCATGGACATGGCCAGGGCTACCTGGCGCTTTTTTGAAAAAACCGTTACTGCGGGAGACAACTTTTTACCGCCGGATAATTTGCAATTGCATCCGGATAAAGGGCTGGCCCATCGCACTTCGCCTACCAATATTGGGCTGTATCTGCTTTCCTGTGTCGCAGCCCAGTCCCTTGGTTTTTTGGAGCCGGACGAGATGGCCCTGCGCATGGAAAAAACTGTATCAACCTTGGAAAAGCTGCCTTTGTGGGAAGGGCATTTCTATAACTGGTATGATACAAGAACACTGGAGCCAATGAAGCCGTTTTATGTATCCTCCGTAGACAGCGGAAACATGGCTGCCTGCCTGATGTGCTGCGCCCAGGCGGTTCGCACCCTGGCCGCATCCATTGATGCTTCCCTGCGCAGCCTGTCCGCCCGGATGGATGATCTGGCGCTTCATATGGATTTAAGCAAGCTGTATGACACCAAGGCCGAATTGTTTTATGTGGGCATCGACACCAAGGAGGAACAGCTTGGCGACAGCCGGTACGATCTTCTGGCCAGCGAATCCAGGCTTTTAAGCTTTGTTGCGGTCATGACGGGTCAGGTTCCGGTCCGGCACTGGTTCCGTTTGAGCCGTACCTTGGTGCGGGCGGGGGGCAAGCCTACGCTGGTAAGCTGGAGCGGCACCATGTTTGAGTACCTGATGCCCAATCTTCTCTTGCCCTTGACCCGCGGAACCCTGCTGGATACGGCTTGCCGCCGCGCTGTGCGCGGGCAAATGCGCCACGGTCCCGGCGGCGGAATTTGGGGTGTGAGCGAAAGCGGCTATTACGCATTTGACCCTTCCCTAAACTATCAATATCAGGCTTTCGGCCTGCCTGCCCTGGCATTAGGTAACATTCCGGCGGAAGGAGTGGCTGCCCCTTATGCCAGCGGCCTTGCCCTGCCCCTATACCCGGAGGAAGCCAGATTGAATTTAATGAAAATGCGGTCGATGGGCTGGGACAGCAATTTAGGCTTTTATGAAGCGGCTGATTTTAATCCAGCCCGCATTGGTGAAGATAAGCCTTTTCAGCTGGTTCGCAGCCATATGAGCCATCATCAAGGCATGATGCTGTGTGCCCTTTGCAACACCCTGCAAAAAGACGCATTGGTCAGGTACTTTGAAGCCTTACCCAGTGCCAAAGCCTACGGCCTCCTGCTGCAGGAAAAAATGCCCCGAACCGTGCTTCATCCTCGCAAAGCCATGCCCAACCCTCAGCCTGCCTCCGCTGCTCCGCGAAGCGCCAGGAGACAGGCGGCGCCTCATACATTCCCGGTGGATGCTCATCTCCTGCATGGGAGCGGAACCACCTTGTGTGTAACCGCCCAGGGGGGTGGTTACCTGGCCAGGGAAGGTGTGATGATCTCACGATTCCGAGGTATTGCCGGAGATACGGATGGTATTCAATTCTATTTACGAGATTCTCAGGAAAACGATTTTTGGCAGCCTACCTCCAGCCAATTGCCGGGCGATACGGTGTTTGAAACAGGCCAGGCCATCTTTACCAGAACTCATTTGGAAATTGAAAGCCGGCTGAGTTGTTTTGTGAACCCCTTGGATGGAGCAGCTTTACACCTGATGGAAATTATGAATCATTCCAGCCGGGAGCGTGTTTTGGAGGCTGCCAGCTACTTTGAATTGTCTTTAAGCGGTCAAAAGGCAGATAACGTCCACCCTTCTTTCCGCAATCTGTTTGTGGAAACCGCCCGCATCGGAAAAACAATTCTGACCGCAAAAAGAAGGCCTCGAAGCAACAGCGACCCACGCCAGATGATGGTGCATGGGGTGGGCGCGGATGTCGATCTTGTTCATACCATCGTACAGGGTGACCGCAGCGCCTTTATAGGCAGGGGCGGTTCTGTCCGTTCACCCCGGCAAATGTCGGAAAGCTTGCGTACCATTACGGGCAAGACAGGTGCTGTGATCGAACCCTGCGCCAGCTTGCGCGTTCAATTTCTCTTGCCGGCCCATGCCCGGGTGCAGCTCGTATTTTGCACCATGCTGATCCAGGAGGATCAACTGCCCCAGGCTATGGCCTCCCGCTACGCCACTCCGGACGACGCCAAACGTGCACGGGAGCTGGCAATAACCCAAGGGCTTGTTTCAGCCAAATATTTGGCCATCGATGTTGCCTTGCAAAACCTGTATGGCCGCCTTACCGGATGCCTTTTGTATGTGGGGCAGCCCCGTGGGCAGCAATCAATCAGCCCCCTGCCCATCTCCGGGCTATGGGGGCTGGGTATCAGCGGTGACTTGCCGCTCATTACAGTTGAAATTCAAAAGCGGGATCATCTGCCCCTTGCCCGGAACATTTTGAGCGCCCATGCCTATTGGCGCCTTCATGGCGTTTGGGCAGACCTGGCGCTGGTCAACTGTTACGGTGCGGGATACGACCAGCCGGTGCGGGACGCGCTGCGTGACCTGACCTGTGCAAGCCATGCCCGGGAATTGATGGGAAAGCCCGGCGGCGTACACCTGATTGAAAAACAAGCCCTCTCCCCGGAAGCTGAAAAGCTTCTCCGTTCCGCCTCCCGGCTCTACCTTTCGGGAGAGCAAGGGTCCTTGGGGGCACATTTCCGTTCGCTTCAATCCTCCGCCAAGCTTTTTGCGCCCAATTGGCAAAAGGAGTTTCATGCTTACCCTATCCCGATACTTCCCGCCCTGAAGCGGTCCTTTTTCAACGGGTATGGTGGGTTTACGCTTCCTGAAGGGGATTATGTGATTGATCTTGATAAGAGCACGGAAACTCCAGCTCCCTGGTGCAATCTGCTTTGTACCAAAAAATTTGGCACCATGGTAACGGAAAGCGGCCCCTTGTTTACATACTGGAAAAACAGCAACCATGGCCGCATTACCCGCTGGCCCAACGACGCCGTATCTCCCAGACCAGGAGAAGGGCTCCTTATACGGGATGAGGAAACAGGTGCCGTTTTCTCTCCCTGCCGATGGCCTTCAGGGGATGCGATGGCCTTCCGCATCACCCATAGCCCCGGTTTGACCAGTTATCAAGGGTTTGGAATGGGGCTGGAAACCAGCCTGCAAGTGTTTTGTGATAATGAGTATCCCGTCAGCCTGCGCACCTTGCGAGTCAGAAATACAGGCGAAAAGGAGCGCATGCTGCGCATTATCCATTTTGCAGATTTTCTTCTGGGGGAAGGTGATCAGGATGCCCAGCTGTCCCATGCGATTCTTCAAGAACCTGGTATCATTATGGCGGAAAACCCAGGTATGCCGGGCACGGCTTTCCTAGCCCTTTTAGAGCAGCACGAAAGAGTTCATGGTGCTGTGCTTTCCACAGGTACCTTCTGGGGGCTTACGGGCGGCTCTGTACCTTTAGCGCTTAAACGGGAGCTGATGCCTCCTTCAGAACCTGGTACGCTCGGCTTAACGGGCCTTTTGACACCGTTATTGCCCGGCCAAAGCCTTGCCTTCTCCTTTGCCCTGGGAGCAGCACACACGAAAGAGGAAGCCATAACCCTCATCAAGCAATTGGAAGGCGATGGTCCCCTGACGCGCTTACGGGAAACCCAGCGCTGGTGGGCCTCGGAATTGACACCTCTGCAGGTGCTGCTGCCGGATGAAGGCCTGTCCATTATGATAAACCGCTGGCTCCCCTATCAAGTGCGGGCTGCCAGATTATACGCCCGGGCCGGATTTTATCAGGCAGGGGGTGCCATTGGTTTCCGGGATCAGTTACAGGATATGCTTTCGCTGCTATTCACAAGGCCCGATGCAGTCCGCGCTCATTTGATTACCTGCGCCGCCCATCAGTTTGAGGAAGGAGACGTTCAGCACTGGTGGCATCCGCCCCGGCTTGGCGTACGTACGCGAATTACCGATGATCTTCTTTTCCTGCCCTATGTTACTGCAGCCTACGTGGAAAAAACAGGGGATGACACGGTGCTTTATGAGCAGATTCCTTATCTGCAAGGCCCGCAAATTCCAGAAGGGCAGGAAGATTGGTATGGCACACCCAAAGAAAGCAGCCTGATTGAAACGCTGCAAGATCATTGCCTGCGCGCCATTCGCCGTGTTCGTTTGGGAGCGCATGGCCTGCCGCTCATGGGCGGGGGCGATTGGAACGACGGCATGAACCGGGTTGGGGAACAGAAGGGCGAAAGCGTATGGCTGGGCTTTTTCCTGTGCGAGGTTTTGCGAAGGTTCGCGCCTCTAACGCCAGTGGAAATTCGGAATGAACTATTGGATATGCGGGAAGCCGTCCTGCAAAATGCAGATGCCCATGCCTGGGACGGGGCCTGGTATCTCAGGGCATGGTATGATAACGGCAAGCCCTTGGGAAGCCGGGAAAGCCTGGGCTGCCAGATCGACAATATTTCTCAAAGCTGGAGCGTTTTAGCCGGTGCACAGCGCAGCCGGGCCGAACAGGCCATGGATAGCGCATGGAATACCCTGTACGACGAAAGTCTGGGTGTTATGCGCCTTTTGGACCCGCCCTTTGACGGCGGGGAGAATCCGGGCTATATCGCCGGATATCTGCCGGGGGTGCGTGAAAACGGCGGGCAGTATACCCATTCGGTCCCTTGGATGATTTGGGCGTTATTACAGCTTGGGCAAAAAGAAAGGGCATGGGAATTGACGAAGGCTCTTTTACCCATAAACCATGCGGCAACCCGCCAGGATGCAGACCGATACCGGGTGGAACCTTATGTCATGGCTGCTGATATCACCATGAATCCGGATCAAAAGGGCAGGGGCGGGTGGACTTGGTACACAGGCAGCGCCTCCTGGCTGTATGTGATTGTGCTGGAACAAATGCTGGGCTTTGATAAACAAGGGGACAAGGTGCGCTTGATGCCTCTTGCACCTAAGGATTGGCAGGAATTCACCATCACTTACCGCCACGGAAGAACCACTTACCACCTTACCGCATCCCGGGAAGCGCCTTTCCCCACCTTGGACGGAGAAAAGCTATCCGAAGGCTGGATTCAGCTCAAAGATGACGGGCGCATTCATGAGGGCCGCTTTCCCTTTCGCTGATTCTTTTCCATTGGGCGAAAACGTGTTATACTGAATTGGCCCAGATCAATGGAAAGGATCAATTCATGCGATCATTGTTTTTACCAACTACCCCGGAGGACATGCGCCGCCGGGGCTGGGATCAGCCGGATTTCGTTTATGTCTGCGGGGATGCCTACGTGGATCATCCCTCTTTTGGCCATGCCATCATCAGCCGGGTGCTGGAGAAGGCAGGATACAAGGTGGCCATGCTTTGCCTGCCCCCATGGCAGGATACTACGGCGTTTATGCAGTTCGGACGTCCGAAACTGGGGTTCCTCGTTTCCGCTGGTGTAATCGACAGCATGGTGAACCATTACACTGCCGCAAAAAAGAGGCGCAGCGAGGATGTATATGCCCCTGGCGGCAAAGCAGGACTCCGGCCCGACCGGGCCACCATCGTTTATTGCAACCGCATTCGTCAGGCCTATGGGGATATCCCCATACTGATTGGCGGCCTGGAGGCTTCTTTGCGACGTTTCTCTCACTATGATTATTGGGAGGATAAGGTCCGCCATGCTATTTTGGTGGACAGCGGCGCCACGCTGCTATCATACGGCATGGGAGAAAAAAGCATTCTGGAATGCGCCGCGTGGATCAAAGGCGGCATGGGCCGGGAAATGCTGCCCCATATCCGTGGCATCTGCTATATGCAAAAAGAACCGCCGGAAGGTGTCTTGGAAGTCCCTTCCCATCAGGCGGTGGTGACTGATAAAAAAGCCTACGCAGCAGCCTTTATGGTGCAATATAACGAACAGGATCCCTTTCGGGGAAAGGCGCTGTTCCAAAAGCAAGACACAGGCCGGTATCTTGTACAAACGCCTCCTGCCCTGCCCCTGACTCGCGAAGAGCTGGATGAAGTATATGACAATCTGCCCTTTCAAAGGCGCTGGCACCCGGATTATGACGACCTGGGGGGCGTTCCCGCTTTGGAGGAAGTGGCGTTTTCCATTGCCTCCACCAGGGGATGCTTTGGCGGATGCAGCTTTTGCGCGCTGACCTATCACCAAGGACGGATCGTTCAATCCCGCAGCCCTGATTCCATTCTCCGTGAGGCCAAGCTGCTTACCACCTTGCCCGGCTTCAAGGGGTATATTCACGATGTAGGCGGGCCTACGGCCAATTTCCGCCGCCCCGCCTGCAAAAAACAGCTGACAGCCGGGGCTTGCAAGGACAGGCAGTGCCTATACCCCAAGCCCTGTAAAAACCTGGAAGTTGACCACCAGGAGCTTTTGGGGATTCTGCGGAAAATGCGTGCCCTGCCCGGCATTAAAAAAGTATTTATCCGCTCCGGCCTGCGGTATGATTACCTGATGGCGGATAAGGATAACGCTTTTTTCAGGGAACTATGTGAGTATCATATCAGCGGCCAGTTAAAAGTGGCTCCTGAGCATATCAGCCCGGCCGTTCTTTCCAGAATGGGTAAGCCCGGCCAGGAGGTATACGACGCCTTTTCCGCCCGTTATAAAGCCGCCAATGAGCGGCTGGGCCTCAAGCAATACCTGGTGCCCTATTTGATGAGCAGCCACCCAGGCAGCGACTTGAACGCTGCGGTAGCATTGGCGTTATACATCCGGGATACAGGCCACCAGCCCGAACAGGTGCAGGATTTTTACCCAACGCCAGGCACTTTGAGCACCTGCATGTTTTATACGGAACTGGACCCACGCACCATGCAGCCGGTATTCGTGCCCAAAACGCCTCATGACAAGGCCATGCAGCGGGCGCTCTTGCAATACAAAAAGCCGCAAAACCAAGCGCTGGTTCGCCAAGCGCTCAGACTTTGCGGCCGTGAAGATCTGATCGGCTTTGGCAAGGGCTGCCTCGTTTCACCTGGCGTCCCGCCCCGTAGCTATGCACCTGCATACTCCCAGCCCAGCGTGAGAAGGGACTCCCCTGCTAAGGGAGCCATGCAGAAAAAAGAACCCGCCGCCAGGCCTGCCCGGGGCAAACGCTCTGAAAAATGGGCAAAAGCGAAAAAGAAAAAATAGCAGGAAAACGTTGGGGGAGGGCCTTTTTCAAAAGGCCCTCCCTCAAACCCCTTGCGAAAACTTCAATAATATTTCCAGTTGCCTGTAAAACAGCGATGCTGCTATTGCGCCAGCCTGATTTCCACCAGAACCCGCTGGGCCACCTGATGAAGCTCGGTAATCCTTTGAATTTCAAACGTACCGAAAGGCGCGTCAATCAACCGCTCCAATGAAAAACGGTAAGCCTGCAGTATTTCAACAATCTGGCCTGCATCTGCCGCTTCGCCTTGCTGCCTGACTTCCATCAGGTGCTTGGCGATTTTCAGCCAGCACTGGTTTAGCAAAGCCATCAAAATAGGCGCCGTTTGGTCTGGATAATATAGATGGACCAGTTTTTGCATGAATGCCGCATGAAGTTCCTCCTTTAAGAGGGGACAAAATGCATCCTGCAAGGCCTGGGCGTATTGCGCGCACAAGGTGTGGCCGTTTTCAGTGGCCGTCATAGGCAATAACAGGGTTAAAAACTGCTCCTCGCCTTTTCTTAACGGCATGGCATAGTATAAAAGCTTGTTCAGCCTTTCCAGGCAGTCCAAATCATCATGCAGCGATTCCTGTGCCGCATCCATCGCCTTTTCTGCACGTTGGGCGCACAGGGTTTCCAATACGGAATACTTGCTTTCAAAGTGATGGTAGAAGCTGCCCTTGCTGCTTTTCAAAACATCCAAAACATCCTGAACGGAAGTTTGTTCAAACCCTTTCAAATAGAAAAGCTTTTCCGAAACGTCTAGGATGGCTTGCCTTTTTTCATCACCTTTGCGCATGCTTCCACCTCTTTTCGCCCTCAGTATAGCCTAATGGGCAAATTGCGTCAAGAAGCGCCTTGATATGCGCATGCTATTCCCTCATGACATCTTTCCCCATGTTTCTTAAAGGAGTCATTGGGCATGCTTTTTGAAGAACCCGCTTTGGGCCTGACCCAAAGCGGGTTCTCATTGCATCCGTATGGGTCTGGCTTTATTGGTCTATCCAGTTTCATTCCATTGGCTGCGAAGGGTATCCCGAATGTGCGCTTCCGACCTGGAAACCTGCACTTGGGTCATGCGCAGAAGGGCTGCTGTTTCCGCCTGAGTTTTTTCAGCGGCATAGCGCAAATAGAGCAGCCATTGCTCCTGAACGGGCAGCCGGGAAATCAAATCCCGCAAGAAAAAGCGCTCCATCCAAACTTCACTGCGCGGGTCCCGCAGAATTTCTCCCCAGGACAACCGGCTTTCCATGGCGGCTTGTCCATCCAATGAGACCATTTGGCGGCTCCCTTCCAAAAGCAGCACCAGTTCTGCGGCGGGCAGCCGCATCGTAGCGGCAATTTGCGGAACCGTAGGTTCACGCCCCAGGGAAAGGCGTAAAAGGTGAACGGTCTTGCGTACCTGGCGCAGCCGTTCCTTGTCGCGCCTTGCAACATGCACTGGGCTGTCATCTCTTAAAAAGCGGCGGATTTCTCCTAAAATCATTGGAACGGCATAGGTAGAAAACTGAACGCCGGCGTTAAAATCAAACCGCTGGATCGCTTTCACAAGCCCCATACAGCCCTGCTGGTATAATTCCTCTCCATCACGGCCCCAGGAAGAAAACCGTCTTAGTGCGCTGCGTACCAAGGGGAGATGCATTCGTACCGCCTCTTCCAGCGCATTTTTATCCTCTTCCTGAGCCAATGCAATCAAGCGCAGGCTGTCTGCCTGCTTCGGGGCGGTCATCCATTCCGGCTGGCCGCGATGGTTTTACGCATGCGCACCACCGTGCCCAGCCCTACAGAGGATTCAACTTCCAAAGCATCCATAAAAGTTTGCATGACCGCAAAACCCATCCCAGACCGTTCCTGCTCCGGCTGGGTGGTGTAAAAAGGCTGCATGGCCTGTTCCACATCCGCGATACCCTTTCCTTGATCGGCTATCTCCACTGTCAGTTCCCCGCCCGGCCCATAGGAAGCAGCCATGGTCACCATCCCCCGGGTGCCTTCATACCCATGAACAATGGCATTTGTAACAGCTTCACTGACGGCTGTTTTGATGTCGGCAATTTCAGAAACCGTGGGGCTTAATTGCACGGCGAAAGCGGCAATGACAACCCGGGCAAAGGATTCATTTTCCGGGCACCCCACAAAGGATAGCTGCATATGATTTTGTCCGTTCATTTCCGTGCCTCCTGTTCCTGCTTTGCCACATGGATGATCTGCCCCATTCCGGACAGTTGAAATATGCGGCTGATCTGTGCGTTCATGTTGCGCACCCATACGCTGCCGCCCCTGGCCGCCAGAATGCGGTATCGGCCCAAAATGACGCCGATACCGGAGGAATCCATAAACTTCAAATCTGTCATATCCAGCATCAGGTGGCGCACTGCCGTATCGGATAGCAGGCTGTCCAGCTCCTGTCGGATGGGGATGGCGCTGCAATGATCCAATTCTCCCGATAGAGCCACCGTCAGTTTGTCCCGCTGCTTGGCGTGATGGAGCATGCTTGTCCCTCCTTCGTATTGTGGAATGGTATTTCCCTTGTGTACCTTCACTATCCTTCCTCGAAAAATGGGTGTTTATGCAGGATAGATGGAATTCGTTCGACAAAATTTTCCGGCGGAAGTCTACCAAAAGCAAAAAGACCCTCTTTTCAAAAGAAGGCCTTCTTTCTTTGTGAAACGCTGTTTATATCATTTCCATTTGAAAACAAGCACTCCGGCAATTAAAAGCGCCACTCCGATATACTTGTTCATTGTGAAGGGAACCTTTTCCGAGCCCAGGAGACCAAGGGCGTCAATGAGTGCTGCTGTAAGAAGCTGTGCTATGAGAATGGTGGAAATGGCAATGGTGGGGCTTAAGTCTTTTATGCCCATCATTACCGTTAACGTGATAATAAGGCCCAGCACACCGCCCATCCAATAGATCCAATTCGTTTTGGTCAGCTCACCAAAGTGCCCCTTTCCCCAGATGAGAAGAACAATCAGGGAAAGCAAAAAGGCGGTTCCCTGAACAAAGGCATTGGATTCATACAGGCCGATTTTATCCCCCAGCCTGGTATTGATCACTCCCTGAAAGCTCATGGCGGCTCCTGCCAGGATGCAGAATATTACCCCGGTCATGCGTTGCGCCTCCTTTTGCACGGATGGCCTTAGCATGCCCGGATTGAAAAAAAGGATGCGTTCAGCCTTTGGAAAAAGGCCGGTCCTCATTCAGGTTTTCCACCATGTGATACATGCGCTGCATTCTTTCATCAATGGCCGCAATGTCATTGGCGGCCCGTATCAGTTCCTCCGAAAGCTCTTTGGGAATGCTCTTTACTTCCTTATACCTTAGCTGGTGTTCCAGGCTGGCCCAAAAATCCATAGCAATGGTACGAATTTGTACCTCTACCGGAACCCATACCTTTCCTTCCGCTAAAAAGACAGGGGTGTTCACTACCAGGTGCAGGCTGCGATAACCATTTTCCTTGGGGTTTTGAATATAGTCCTGAACTTTGATGAGCTTGATATCATCCTGGGATTTTAACAGGTCAGCCACAGTATAGATGTCGTTTATGTAGGAACATACCACCCGGATGCCGGCGATGTCGGAAAGGTTATCCTCAGCGGATTGAAAAGAAATGGGAAAGCCCTTGCGTTGGAGCTTTTCCAGGATGCTCTGGGGGGTTTTGAGCCTGCTTTGCATATGGTGAATCGGGTTGCGCTTGTGACGCAGTTGAAACTCCTCATCTAGGTTTTCAAGCTTCGTGCGTACTTCCCGGATAGCGGACTGATAGCGGCTTTGCATTTGTAAATAGCTGTCCGCCAGCTCCTGAAAATTCACCAGGGCCAATTCGGCCACAGGCACCCTGTCTGCAATGGTCATATTTTGCTCCTTTCCATAGGAAGACGCTGATTGAGTGAAAGATTCGAATCAATCAGTGCCTCCTGCGCGTCATTCCCTGGGCATCTCAACTGTGAAGGTGCTGCCCTGGCCCGGTGCGCTCTTTACCCGGATGACGCCGCCTGTCAAATCCATGATGCGCTTGACAAGCGTCAGCCCCAGTCCGTTTCCTTCGTTGGAATGGGGGCTAACGCCTTGATAAAACTTTTCAAAGATCCGTTTCTGTGTTTCCTCTTCCATGCCAATACCATGGTCTTGTATGCGAACTTTGATTGCGGCGCCCACATACAGGATGATGCTGATCTCTCCCCCTTCAGGAGAAAACTTGATAGCGTTTTCCAAAAGGTTTATCCATACCTGCTGCATGAGTTCCTCGTCTGCCCGCAATGATACCTTCTCCAATTGCAGATCCCAACGAATTTCTTTTTTTGTCCACTCCGGTTCCAAAAGAAGTACCGCCTGCCGCAGTTGCTCATCCAGCGCATAGGTAACTCCTTCCGGCGGCTTTTGCTGGGTCTCCAGTTTGGACAACCGCAGCAGGTTTTGAGACAGCCTGGACAAGCGGCGGCTTTCAGCAAGAATAATTCCGGTATACTCCTGCTGTTCCTCAAGGGTGGTATCCGGGCTTTGCAAAAGGGTGGCAAACCCCTGTATAGCGGCAATGGGTGTTTTATACTCGTGGGATATATTGCCGATAAAGTCTTTTTGCATATATTCGATGCTTTGCAGCTTTTGAACCATCTGATTAAAATTTCCCATCAGAAGGCCCATTTCATCCTTCCTTTTAACTGGCAGATGAACGGAAAAATCACCCTGGGCAACCTTTTGCATGGCGCTTGAAATCTGCGAAATCGGTCGAAGTGCCCGGCCTGCGGCCAAATGAATAAACAGGAAAAACAAACCCACGCAAGAGAGAAGTGTGAAGGAAACGCGAATGTAGGCTTTTCGATACACGTTCACATGGGATCGAAGGCTGATTTCCAAATGCTTGCCATTCAACTGAAAATAAGTGAACGGGTTGCCATAGGGATTACGGTACAAAGCCACGATTTCCCCCCGGTCAAGCTGCGCGATCTCTTCCTCTGTGAAGGCAACTGCTGTGGAGTCTACGATTTCCACTTGATATATTGCGGAGGTCGATATTTTTACAATTTCCTCCACCGGCAAGTCCGTCTTCTGGAGAAGCTGCATGGCAAAAACAGCCACATCCCGCTGGTCAGCCTGAATTTCATCCCGCAACGACCGGTTATTTATTGCTATGAAAACCAAAAAGGATAAAGAAGAGGATAAAATAATTAGCAAGCAAAGAACAATGATGAGCCGTGTTTGAAATTTTTTCAGATAAAACGGCATCTTCATATCAGTTTTTCCGCCCGGTATCCCAATCCGCGAACTGTAACGATGCGAAATTCGGGAAACGCTTCACATTTTTCCCGAAGGCGTTTTACATGTACATCCACTGTCCGCTCGTCGCTTTGGGCATCCATACCCCAAATTTCATCCATCAGCTGGCTGCGCGTAAAGGTTTGGCCTGGATAGCTGAGCAATTTGAAAAGCAGCAAAAACTCTTTTTTCGTAAGAGACAGCGTTATGTCTCCCCGGGTGACCGTTAGGGCGTCATAATGCAGAACGGTTTCCCCCATCCGTATTTCCCGGTCTGTAGCAATCCGGCTGCGGCGCAAAAGGGCAGTAATCCGCATTAGCAGCTCGTCCAGATCAATGGGCTTCACCATATAGTCATCAGTCCCGGCCCGGTAGCCCATTCGCTTATCCTCAATCGTTTCCCTTGCGGTGACCATCAAAATGGGCATGTTAGGATAAGCCTGACGCAAATCCTTTGTCAGGGCATACCCATCCATGCGGGGCATCATAATATCGCAAATGACCAGGTCCGGCATGCTGCTCTCCAATACTTTGAGGGCCTCTTCCCCATCCTGTGCCTGGAGTATTTCATAACCGTTGCGACGCAGAAATACTGTCATCAACTGCCTTAAATACCGGTCATCCTCCACCACCAAAACGGTGAACATGGGCGATGCTCCTTCTTACGATCTTTCTTCTGAATGAAAAATTCTGCGTCAGGCAGGAAAAATCCTGCCTGACACCGTTTTACGCACTGCGCAGCGCATCGATTGGGTTGAGCCGGGAGGCTTTGCGGGCCGGCGCCCATCCAAAAAGGATACCCACCATTGCCGAGAATCCAAAGCCCAAAGTGATGGCATTGCTGGAAAGCTGGAAGGTGAATCCGATGGCCTGTGCCACCGCAAAGGAAATCAGGTTGCCCAGGATAATCCCAAGAAATCCGCCAAGCAGCGACAGCACCACCGATTCCACCAGGAACTGAAGCTGAATATGCTTGGGTTGGGCGCCCAATGCTTTTCTTAGGCCAATCTCCGTCGTGCGCTCGGTTACGGAGACCAGCATCATATTCATGATGCCAATGCCGCCCACCAATAGGGCGATGGAGGCTATTCCTGCCAGCATGGTGGTCATCATATCGGTCATGGAATTCATGGTGTCCAAAAGGCTGTCCAGGTTGATGATGCTGTACGCGTCATCCTTAAAATTGAAAGCCTGGTTCAGCACCATCTCTACATCGTCCACCATGGCGTCTGTCTTGTAAGCCTCCTTGGCAATCACCTCCAGAGAAGTGATGTTGTTGCCGCCCGTCATACGCAGCGCCGCCTTATAGGGAATAATGACCTTAGCATCCCCATCGGATGAACGGTTTGCTCGATTCATGGCGCTCATTACATCGTCTACACTATCCGGGTCAAGAATGCCTACAATCTGATAAGTATGTCCGTAGAGCACCAAGGATCGCCCCAAGGCTTCCCGGCCGAAAAACAGTTCGTCTATCAAATCCTGATTGACAACACAAACTCGGCTTTCCACATTCATATCCAATGGGGTTAAGCCCCGTCCCCGGCCAATGAGGCTATTGTTGCTGCTGAAATAAATATCGTTGCGCCCCTCAATAGACACATCTTCCGCTACCTGTTTCCCTGCGGAAATATCCGTTTGAAATGACACCGAGGGTGACACACCCGCCACATTTTCCAATTGGCTTAACTTTTGCACATCCCTGTCGTACAACCCTGCCTTGAGGGGTGTTCCCGGCGCCCGAACGGTAATTTTGCCCGCTCCCAGTTCAACAAACTGGGATGTCACTTCATCCGTTACGCCCTGTACGGTGGTAATCAGCGCAATGATGGCCGTCACCCCAATAATAATACCAAGCATGGTCAAGAACGACCGCATTTTATTGCCCAGTATGTTCTGGATGGACATCTTCATGCTTTCCCTAAGCATCTTCCGGTCCCCCTTCCGTCAGCCGCCCGTCCAGCAAGTGAACGATGCGGCCCGCATGGGCGGCAATAGCGGGATCATGGGTAATCATCAAAATGGTATGCCCTTCCTCATTCAATTCGTGAAACAATGTCATCACCTGGCGGCCGGTCTGCTGATCCAGCGCTCCGGTGGGCTCGTCGGCCAGCAGGATGGTAGGATTGGTGGACAGCGCCCTGGCGATAGCCACCCGCTGCTGCTGCCCGCCGGAAAGCTGATTTGGATAATGGTGTATCTTTTCCGAAAGACCTACCCGGCGCAGCATCTGCACCGCGATTTCCTCCCGGTCCTTTTGGGGGATACGTGCATAAATAAGCGGCAGCATTACGTTTTGCATGGCATTCATTCGGGGCAACAGCTGAAATGCTTGAAAGATAAAGCCTACCTCCCGGCTGCGGATAGCTGCCAATTCCTCCTCGTCCAGCTGTGCAATCAACCGGCCGTTTAAGGTATATTCTCCTTCTGTTGGAGTATCCAGGCAGCCCAGAATATTCATCAGTGTGGACTTGCCGGAGCCGGAAGGCCCCAGGATTGCTATAAATTCGCCCTTGTCCACAGAAAAAGATATATCTTTCAGTACCGGATGGGCATCTGCGCCCATCTGATAGGTTTTTCCAATATGCTGCATGGTCAAAATGGGTTCCTGCATCAATTGGCCCTCCATCAGCGGCTGCGCATGGCCTGGAAAGGCATCAGCGCCACCGCATCTTCTTTAGGAATCAACACAGTTTCCCCAGACTTCACGCCGTCCACCACCTG
>JAEVYX010000085.1 GCA_023392515.1 Bacillota bacterium
TTGTGTTATGCTGTTCATGAAGGGTAAGGCTCCTTTCAGTAAAGTTGTTGCTGCAACTCAACTATACCTGATTTCGCCTTATCCTTCATCCTTTTTTTCATTGTCCAAAATGTATTGTAGTCCTACAAAATATTTTGGAAGGGTAGGAAAGGACCCCTTGACTTTCGCAGGGAATTGTGCTATAATGCATAGCAAACAACTAGGAATAATAAGAAATTAAGGAGACTAAGCATATGGCAAAGATCTATCAGCAGTTTACCGACCTGATTGGACATACGCCGCTTTTGGAGCTTTCAAACCTGGAAAAGCATGAGGGCCTTCGGGCAAAGCTGATTGCAAAACTGGAATATTTCAATCCCGCCGGCAGCGTAAAAGACCGTATTGCGAAGGCAATGGTGGAAGATGCCGAAAAAAAGGGCTTGCTCAAGAAAGGCTCGGTCATCATTGAACCGACCAGTGGCAACACGGGCATTGGCCTGGCGGCAGTTGCTGCCAGCAGGGGATATCGTATTATTCTTACCATGCCGGAAACAATGAGCGTGGAGCGCAGGAGTCTGCTAAAAGCTTACGGAGCGGAATTGGTTTTGACGGAAGGCGCCAAGGGCATGCGTGGGGCGATTGCCAAAGCGGAGGAACTGGCTAAAGAAATCCCTGATTCCTTTATCCCCTCCCAGTTTGAAAACCCCGCCAACCCTGCCGTCCATTTTGCCACTACCGGACCGGAAATTTGGGAAGATACTGACGGCAAGGTAGATATTCTGGTTTCTGGAGTCGGTACCGGCGGCACCATTACCGGCACAGGAAAATTCCTCAAATCAAAAAATGCCGCGATCAAAGTGATTGCGGTTGAGCCGGCGGATTCTCCCGTATTGTCCGAAGGGAAAGCCGGACCCCATAAGATTCAGGGCATAGGCGCGGGGTTTGTACCGAATACGCTGGATACTTCCGTATATGACGAAATCATTCCCGTGCAAAACGAGGATGCGTTTGCAACCGGCCGGGCAATGGCCCTTTTAGAAGGCATATTGGTTGGCATATCCTCCGGTGCTGCGCTTTGGGCGGCGATCCAGGCAGCCAAACGGCCTGAGAACGAAGGAAAAATCATCGTGATTGTATTGCCGGATACCGGGGAACGGTATCTGTCTACCCCAATGTTTAACTTATAAGCGCAGCGCAGCGTAGTACAAGCGTCCCGAAGAAATCCGGGGCGCTTTGCTGTTCCATGAAAGGCCTGTACAAACCATTCAAAATCCTGTAAAATACGAGCGGATGAATAGCTGGCTGCCGTTTTACCGGGGAAGCCTAAAAGGAGGAAGACCATTGAGCATGATTCCAACGCCCCATATCACCGCCAAGGAAGGGGACTTTGCACAAACGGTTTTGATGCCGGGGGACCCGCTTCGTTCCCGGTTTATTGCGGAAAACTTTTTGCAGGATGCCCGCCTGGTAAACGATGTGCGGGGTGTTCAGGGCTATACGGGCCTGTACCACGGAAAAAAAGTGTCCGTCATGGCTTCCGGTATGGGCATGCCGTCCATTGGCATCTATTCCTATGAGCTGTTCAACTATTACGGAGTGGAAAACATTATTCGCATCGGCTCAGCCGGGATGATCTCCCAGCGGCTGAAAGTGCGGGACATTGTGGCGGGGATAAGTGCCTATACCAATTCCAGCTTTGGTGCCCAGTATGGCTTCCGTGGGCAGCTGGCTCCCGCCTGCTCCTATTCCCTTTTGGAAAATACGGTGGAAACAGGACGGAAATTGGGACAGGAGATTCAGGTGGGCCCTATTTACTCCTCCGATACGTTTTATGATGAGTCCGAGCCTTTGGGCGTGCTGCAAAAACTGGGCGTGCTGGCGGTTGAAATGGAAGCGGCCGCGCTTTACATGAATGCCGCCCGGGCTGGTAAAAACGCGCTGTGCCTGTGTACCATATCGGATAATCCCTTTACGGGAGAAGGGCTCAACGCTGAACAGCGCCAGACCACATTTACCCGAATGATGGAAATTGCTTTGGAAATCGCATAATTTTTTTATCGTGTAAGCAAAAAAGCTATGCTCCCTTGGATTTGTGGGAAGCATAGCTTTTTTTCATACGCTGTTTTGCTCTTCCAATTGTTCGAAAATGAATTCCCAGCTGCTGCCACTCTGTCCTGCCAATGAAGATAGCAGCTTTTGCAGCTTTTCCACGGCGCTATGCCAAGCTTTTTGCAATAAGTCTGCATCCTCTTCATATGCCTTTTTGAAACCGGCAGCCTGTTCATCCAGAATCTGCTGATATCTTTCGTTTGTAAGAGGAAAGAAAAAATCGGATACATCAGGTTCACCGGTAACGGTCAGTTCATCCCTTAGTACCTTGGCTGGGGGAACCAGCACGCGTATCGTACTTTGCGCTGCTTCAAATTCGATAGATGACAGGTCAATGCCCATTGATAGGGAGTATTCATATGGTACGTTTACCCGCTGGGCTTCTCCAATGATAAGGGCGGGCAGGGATGCGGTAAAGGAACCGGTGTCAGTTAGCTCCAGGGAAGTAAGCTCGCCCATTTTGCGAATTTCCTGGCTGATTCTGGCGGTGGTAAGCCGTGTGTTGGTATGAATGTCCGGCAGCAGCTTTTCAAGAAGCCGGGTTATATTTGGCATAAGAACAATAACCAGGCAGATGATCAACGCGAAGGAAATAATCCGCAGGATAAATCTCATGATCTGTTTCAAAGCCTACCTCCTCATGCCAGCAAAACGGCGAGATAGGTTAACCCCCGGAGGAGCCAATAAAGGATTGCGCCATAACCGGCTGTCAGCACGATTTTTTCCCAAAGGGTCAGCCGATGCTGCTTTTTAGATCCAGTCTTCCATAAGCGAAGCATATCATTCGCCTCCCGTATGGTTTCAATAAAGTATACACAGTAATTATATCCTAGAATTCGGCTGCTTGCTACATTCTTCGATCAATCTTTACATATTTCGTCATAATTAAGAAATAGTTCGAGAAATAAGCAAGATAGATTTTTTCGGATATTGCAGGTATGCAGAAAAAATGTACTTGCCTTTTGGTAAAAAGAATGGTATTACTTAAAAAGAAATGAAAACCAGGGGGAATACCCATAAAATGGAAGGCTCTCGTGCATTGGAAATAAATTGGTATCCTGGACATATGGCCAAGGCGAAGCGTCTGCTTCAATTGCAGCTGGGCCGGGTAGATGTGGTGATAGAGCTTTGCGATGCAAGGCTGCCCCATGCAAGCCGCAACCCGGATTTGAATACCCTGCTTCGAGGCAAACGGCGGGTACTGGTGCTGAACAAGGCGGATTTGGCTGATCCCGCAGAAACCACCGCATGGCTTCGCTTCTTTCACAGCCAGGGCGTATCAGTTAAATCCTATGTCTCAACCGGAGGCAAAACCAAAGAAATACTGGCCTTGATTGAAGAGGCTGTTTCGGATTTGGTAAACAGAGCTCAGGAAAAAGGTATGCGAAAAACCGTGCGGGCCATGGTTGTGGGCGTACCAAACGTAGGAAAAAGCACATTTATAAACGGACTTCACGGCGGCGCTATTGCCAAGGTCGGGGACCGTCCCGGCGTCACGAGGGCTAATCAATGGGTGAAAATTACCCCTTATCTGGAACTTATGGATACGCCCGGATTGCTTTGGCCAAGGCTGGATGACCAGCAGGCAGCCAGGCGGCTGGCATATATCGGCTCTGTGCGGGATGAAGTGGTAGATGCACAGATGCTGGCTATTATGTTGCTTACCGATATGCTTGCCGTGCGTCCCCAGGCGGTTATGGAGCGTTTCAAGCTGAAAGACACCGGCTTGCGGGGCGCTGCCTTGCTGGAAGCGGTATGCATGGGCCGTGGCTGGCTCATGAAGGGGGGCATCCCCGACACTGACAGGGGCTGCGCCGTGGTGCTGGACGAGTTTCGAAGTGGAAAGCTGGGCCGTATTACCCTGGAATTGGCCAGGGATGAAAAACCTGCCGATTCGCGTTTGACTTTGCGGGGAGCAAAGGAAGCGCCCTTACCAATGCAAAAGGAGAACCTGGATGAACAAAAGGCTGATACGCCTGATGGAACTGACGAAGACAGATGAACCCTTGTGGGCAATGGGTGTGTGTTTTGCAGGCATGGATGAGGCAGGACGCGGCCCCCTGGCGGGGAATGTGGTGGCTGCTTGCGTGATGATGCCTCCTCAGCCTCTTTTGATAGGTGTGGATGACAGTAAAAAGCTGTCTGAAAAGCTTCGGGAATCGCTGTATGAGCAGATTCTCGAAACGGCTTTGCAAGTGGGTGTAGGGGAAGCTACGCCTGAGGAAATCGACTCGATGAATATTCTCAACGCCACCAAGGAAGCCATGCGCAGAGCGGCCTCCAAGGTTAAGGCAGACCTTTATTTAATTGATGCCTTGGAGGGATTGGGGCTTCATGGCGCTGAACGCGGCATCATCCATGGAGATGCGCTTTGCTATGCCATTGCGGCTGCCAGCATTGTGGCCAAGGTGACAAGGGACCGGCAGATGCGGGAGGCTGACAGTCTCTATCCTGCCTATGGATTTGCCCGACACAAGGGCTATGGTACACAAGAACATATAAAGGCCATTCATGAATATGGTCCTTGCCCGCTTCACCGGCAGTCCTTCATAGGGAAATTTCTATGAAAGGCTCTGGTGAGAAGGGAATGCGGGGAGAAGATGAAGCCCTGCAATATTTTGTGGAGAATGGATATCTTCTCTTGGAAAAGCGTTTTCGTGCTTTGGGCGGAGAGGTGGACCTGATCCTGGAAAAGGATGGCGTATTGATCTTTGTAGAGGTCAAGTACCGCCCGAAGGGTGAAAAAGGGGACGGATTTATGGCTGTGACGCCAATAAAACAGCGGCGGATTATAAAAGCCGCCGGGTATTATCTAGAAAAGACAGGCGGCTTTCTAAAACCTTTGCGCTTTGATGTGGTGGAAATCACCGGGCAGGGGTTAATCCATGTTGAAAATGCGTTCTCCGGCGCATGGGACGAATGAAGTTGCCGCATCTTAACGAAAGAGAGTTCCGCCCGTGCATGGGCAAAGAGGAGCCGTTGCATGAATAAAAAGCACCTGTATTCCATCTTTATCCTGCTGATGATTCTTTTTCTTTTACCTGTATCAGCGCATTGTGAAGAAGTAAACCTGCTGGAGAATGGCAGTTTTGAATTGCTGGATGCAAAAGGCATGCCGGTTGGCTGGTATACCGATGCTTGGTTTGATCAGCCGGGTTATACCGAATATGGGGTAACCCAAGGGGCAAAGGAAGGCCAAAACAGCATATTTGTGGAGAACATAGGGTCCAATGACGCAAGATTTGCGCAAATGGTATCGGTGGAACCCAACAGTTTGTATCGTTTGAGCGGTTTTGTGCGCACGGAAAATGTTGTGGATAGCGGATTGGGCGCCAATCTATCTGTTGACGGCGTCTATGTGTTTACAGATGGCCTTTACGGAACGGCATCAGACTGGCAGGAAATGACGCTGTATGGCAAAACGGGCCCTGATCAAAGAAGTTTGATTGTTTTTGCAAGACTGGGCGGATATAGCGGAGAAAGCGAAGGAAAGGCGTATTTTGACAACCTGAGCCTTGTGAAGGTGTCGGGTATACCTCAGGGAGCCTTACTTACGCCTTGGTATAAAACTGATACGCAGGCAGAGCCTATATCGGGCGAAACAGGGGAAGGTTCGCCTGCATGGCCTTTCCTTCTATTATTGGGGGCCGGCTACGTCATGCTGGCGGCATTTTTATTACCCACGCTGCAAAAGGAAACGCAAAAAACTGCATTGCAAAAAGATCATTTGGATCAAGAAAATACCAATATGGTACTCTACAGCCTGCTTTTTGCCGCTTTCTTAGGACGGGTGGCTTTGGCGGTTTTGGTGCCGGGGTATTCTGTGGATATCGGATGTTTCACGGCATGGAGTGACCGAATGGCCGCGGTAGGCCCAGTTGGCTTTTATGCGGAAGGATATTTCTGCGATTATCCTCCGGGGTATCTGTATGTGCTATGGCTCAACGGCATAATTACCAGCCTCATGCCTACTATTTCACAAGGGGCACTTTTGCTGAACTTGAAGTTTGTGCCCATTTTAACTGATATGGTGACGGCTTGGCTTATATATGTGATTGGCAGGAAAAAAGTCCCTGAAAAAAGCGCGGCAGCTTTGGCGCTGCTGTACGCATTGAACCCAACGGTGATTATAAACGGTGCGGCTTGGGGCCAGGTGGACAGTGTACTGGCACTGGGCATGGTACTGGTTGCAATATTGGCAATGGACCGAAAATGGTCTGTAGCTTTACCTGTGTTTACTGCCTGTGCATTGATAAAGCCCCAGGCATTGATGCTGGGGCCTTTGGGGCTGGTAGCCCTTGTTTGGGACTTGAAGGAAACATGGAAGGATGGGGGATGGAAAAAACCTGCATGGGGGATATGCTGGTCGGTATTGGTGGCGGCGGTTCTTGTTATTCCATTTACAATTGGCCGAAATCCCGATTGGATTGTAAGCCTTTATACCGGCACGCTGTCTTCCTATCCTTATGCAACGATCAATACTGCCAATTTGTATTATCTGTTGCAAGCCAACTGGGTCGGAATTGATATCCAGATGGGCCGGGCTATTCCGCTGCTTTTCAGCTTTCTATTTGCAGCCCTGGCGATTGTAAAAACCATCCGTTTCAGAAACAAGGCAGGCTCCTATCTTGAAAAATACGGGATCGCATTTTTAAGCATCATTGCTTGTGCCGCTTTCTTGTTTCTTGGTGCGAAGGGCGCTGATTACGGGCTGTTCGGAACGGTTATGATGGCGCTGGTTTTCTTATGGGTATTGATCTTGTACTTGCAGGGAAAACGGCTTCACAATCTGCCTTTGGCCGGCGCGCTTCTCTTTATGGGGCTGTATGTGCTGGGTGTAAAAATGCATGAGAGATACCTCTTCCCGGCGCTTGCCTTGTTCGGCATCGCGTATCTCCAAAAGAGGGACCGCAGCATTTTGATATTGCTGATTGGTTTTTCCGTAACGGCTTTTGTCAATACCGGCATTGTTCTGGATAATGCTATCCGGCTTGGGTCCTCCATGGGTCATCTTAACCTGGATACACAAGGGCTGAATGTTCTTCTGTCCCTTTGCAACCTTCTTTTGACGGGTTATGGGGTATATTCTGGGGAGCGTTTATTTAGCGTGAGCGCTCCGGAAAAAGTTATCAATCTTCATCCTTTGGGCCGTGAGGCGCAAGGTCATGCACTTGCCGGGGATGATGTCCTGCTGAAACCCAGAGATGCTCAATTGCGCCTTCAAAAGAAGGATTGGATTATCATGATTGCCGTAACGGCTGCCTATGCCGTGTTGACATTTTGGAACCTTGGCAGCACCAAGGCACCTCAGACGGCATGGGTATCCACCAAGCCTGACGAGCAGGTCATCTTAGACCTTGGCGAAACCAAAGACTTTGAACTGCTGTATTACGGCGGAATCAACTATCAGGATTTTTCTGTGGCGGTAAGTGCCGATGGGGAAGCCTGGTCGGAAGAGTACCTTGCCCAAATGCAGCAGGGAAATTGCTTTCAATGGCAGTATTTGGTGCATACCAATGCACTTGAAAATTCCGTATCCTATTCCAGTACGCCAAGACTTCTTTCAGGCAGGTATGTTCGGGTCACCGCACAGGTGATCGGCCTTACTCTGCATGAAGTGATCCTGCGAACCCCTGAACACGAAGTGCTGCCGGTCAGCCTTGCTGCCAATATTGGCAACAACCCCAACTCCACTTTAAATAAGCCGGCTGTAAATTTGGTTGATGAGCAGGATACTTTGGAAGGGGAACCGGGCTGGTTTACAGGAACCTACTTTGACGAGATTTACCATGCTCGCACAGCGTATGAACATGCCTATGGCATCAGTCCCTATGAAAACTCCCATCCGCCTCTTGGCAAGGTGTTTATGAGCTGGGCGGTATTGCTGTTCGGAATGACACCCTTCGGCTGGCGCTTTGCGGGAGCGTTTACCGGCGTTTTGATGCTGCCGGTAATGTATTTGATGGGCAAGCAATTGACGAAGCGGACCGATCTGGCAACGGCTGCCATGCTGCTTATGACGTTTGATTTAATGCATTTTACGCAGACGCGCATTGCCACCATCGACAGCTTTCCGGTTTTGTTCATCATGCTGTCCTACTTGTGCATGTTTAGGTTCATCCTGATGGATTATTGGGGAACCCGCTTTACAAGGACATTGATTCCTTTGGCTCTATCCGGTTTGTTCATGGGCCTTGGGATTGCCAGCAAATGGGTTGGTATTTATGCCGGGGTTGGGCTGGCCATTCTGTTTTTCTGGAGTTGCTGGCGCCATTTGCTGGAGGGAAGGCGCGCCAAAAAGCTTTTGGAGCAGCCTAAATCCACCCCTGATTCCCGGCGGGATGCCATAACGTTGGCGGCAAATAAGAGCGTTTCACGATTTTGGATAACCTGCCTATGGTGCTTGCTGTTCTTTGTGGCGGTACCGGCAGTGATCTATTATCTATCCTATATCCCGTTTTTCGCCCCATCGGGAGGCGTGACGCTGGAGAGGATTATTGCCGCCCAGAAGCATATGTTCAGCTATCATAGCACCCCCGGCCTGGGGGCGGATCACCCTTACCAGTCTCCCTGGTGGGAATGGCCGCTGATTCTAAAACCCATGTGGTTTGCCATGGGCACCTATGTGCCGGAGGGCATGGGCTCCACCATCTTTTGCATGGGCAACCCGGCCGTATGGTGGGCGGGACTTGCGGCGCTTGCGGCCGTGTTCGTGGCCTTTGTTAAGCGTCATGCCTGGAAGGATCCAAAGGGCAGATGGCTCCACCTGCATCCGAAAACGCCGGACCTTGTCCCGGCCCTGCTACTCTTGGGCTTTGCCAGCCAATATATGCCTTGGGTGCTGGTGCCCCGCTCCACTTACATCTACCACTATTTTGCCAGCGTGCCCTTCATTATCCTCTGTACGGTGGTGGTATTTGAATGGCTTTTCAAGCGAACTGAAAAGAATGCGAAGACGGCGCTTTGGGGATTTGTTGCCCTGGCTGCGGTGCTGTTTGTAGGCTTCTATCCTTACGCCAGCGGCATTATTGTGTCGACCAAGTGGCTTGATTTCATGAAATGGTTCCCTCGAATCTATTATTGATACGAAGGATGCAAAGGAGGCGGCGCCATGCTGGCCCAAACCCTGGGGTACGGCTTGAGTGGTGTGGAAGGGTTTGCCGTCCGGGTGGAAGTTTTTATTACCAACGGTTTGCCTGCCCTGGAAGTGGTGGGATTGCCGGACGCTTCTGTTAAGGAAAGCCGTGACCGGGTTCGCGCGGCGCTTATAAACAGCGGTTTTCATATGCCTGTGGCTCGGGTGACAATCAATTTGGCCCCTGCCGACGTGCGCAAGGAAGGCCCTGCTTTTGACCTGCCTATGGCGGTTGGCGTGGTTCAGGCCAGCGGCCAGGCCGCGTTTCCCAACCTGGAAAAGATACTGCTCCTGGGGGAGTTATCCTTAAACGGAGAGCTTGCCCCGGTTCGCGGGGCGCTTCCTATGGTGATCAGTGCCCATGAGCAAGGAATCACACAGGTGGTGCTTCCAGAAAAAAATGCCCGGGAGGTGCAAAGCATCCAGGGCCTTCAAGTCTATCCGGCGGCCGATCTGCGCCAAGCGGTGCGTCATCTCACAGGGCAGGAGCCTATCCTGGCCCAGGTTCAGGTGAGTTACGAAAGCAGCCTTAAAAGCCAGGCAGACAGCCATGACTTAAGCCAGGTACGGGGGCAGTCAGCCGCCAGGCGGGCATTGGAAATAGCCGCTGCTGGGGGGCATAATATTATGTTTATTGGGGTCCCAGGAAGTGGCAAGACCATGCTGGCCCGGTGCCTGCCGGGCATTTTGCCGCCCATGACTTTTGAGGAAGCGCTGGAAACCACCCGGCTCCATTCTATTGTTGGGGATTTGCCTCCGGAGGGCGGTCTTATGACCCAGAGGCCCTTTCGGGCTCCCCATCACAGCGCATCCCTGCCTTCCCTGGTGGGCGGCGGCCAAACCGCAAGGCCGGGAGAGGTATCTCTGGCCCATAATGGTGTTTTGTTCCTGGATGAATTGCCGGAGTTTTCGAGAAATGCGCTGGAGTCGCTGCGTCAGCCGCTGGAAGATGGAATGGTGGCCGTGACAAGGGTGCAGGCCCAATCCCGCTATCAGGCCAGATGCATGCTGGTGGCCAGCATGAACCCTTGTCCCTGCGGTTTTTTCGGCAGCCGGGTCAAGCAATGCCGCTGTACTCCCAACGACATCCGCCGGTATCTTGACAGAATCAGCGGGCCGCTATTGGATCGCATCGATATTCAGGTGGAAGTGGATGCAGTGCCCGTCACTGAAATTGCCACAACCGGTTTGGCGGAGGATTCAAAAACCGTGCGCGGACGGGTGCAAACAGCCAGGGAAATCCAGCAGAAGCGGTATCAAAAGGAAGGCATTCACTGCAATGCGGAACTGGACGCCAGGCAAATCAAGAAATATTGCATCCTTTCCCAGGAGGCCCGGGATGTACTGCACGCCGCAGTGGAGAAGTTTGGCATGAGTATGCGGGCTTACGGAAGGGTTTTAAAAGTGGCCAGAACCATTGCAGATTTGAAAGGCTTGGATGCAATTGTAACGCAGGATGTGGCGGAAGCTGTTCAGTACAGGAATCTGGACGGCAAATACTGGAGGTAGTCTGTGGTATACACCAAGGAAGAGCGTTGCCGCATGTGGCTGAGCTATGCGGAAATATCAATAAGGAAGATAGAGGCCCTGCTCCAGGTCTATGGCGGAGCCCAAACGGTTTGGGAAGCCTTTGGGTCCGATATGGAAAAGCCATTGGGCTCCTGTGCGTATGCAACCCTGCAAAAAATGCACACCGAAGGTGCGATGGAAGGAACTCTCCGGCAAATGGAAGTACTGCATATCCGGGCACTTTTTTCGGACTCGGAGGAATATCCTCCGCTGCTAAAAAGCATTCCGGTTCCGCCGCCGGTGCTGTATGCCAGTGGAGATCCTGAAATCCTATGGGGGAAAACCATTGCTGTGGTCGGCACCAGGGCTCCAAGCCGCTACGGCCGGGATATGGCCCGGGAAATAGCAAGGGATTTGGCGCGGTCGGGCGTTACGGTGGTCAGCGGTTTTGCAAGGGGTATTGATGGCGCTGCTCATGAAGGGTGCCTTGATGGCGGTGGAAAAACGGCTGCGGTCATGGGATGCGGATTGGACATTGTATATCCGCCGGAGCATGGAGAGCTGCAAAAAAGGATTTTGGATGCCGGAGGAGTATTTCTCTCAGAATATCCATTGGGCACAGGTCCGCTAAGCTATCATTTTCCCGATCGAAACAGAATCTTAAGCGGCATGAGTCAAGGCATGGTTTTTGTGGAAGGGCGGATCAAAAGCGGTGGCATGATTACCGTAGGCCATGCCCTAGATCAGGGGCGCGAGGTTTTTGCGGTACCTGGCCCGATAAACCGGGAAGGCGCAGAAGGCCCGCATAAACTTTTGCGGGAAGGGGCACGGCTCATTACCTGTGCTGCGGACATTCTGGAGGATATGGGCTGGAGCGCAGAGGACGCCGGCACCCATTGCACTATGCCGAAAACATCTGGGCTTTCTGCAGAGGAGCGGGCGGTTGTGGCGCTATTGCAAAAGGAAGATCTCCTTTTTGAGGAACTGGCTCAAAGCCTGTCCCTGCCTGCAGCCCAGTTGAATTCTCTCTTGACAATCCTGGAGCTTACGGGAATAATAAAGAAATCGCCTGGAAACCTTTACAGTTTATCTTAAGCGCCATATAGGAAGATGGCAAAATACATGGAGGGCTCGTTGTGGCAACAGAAACAAAACTCGTTATCGTGGAATCGCCTGCCAAGGCACGCACCGTCGCAAAATTTCTGGGCAAAGGTTATAAAGTAGAAGCGTCCCAGGGACATATTCGGGATCTGCCCAAATCGCAAATCGGTGTGGATGTAGACCACGATTTTGATTTGAAATATATCACGATCAGGGGCCGGGGGAAAATACTTACAAAGATTCGCAAAGAGGCAAAAACTGCCTCCCAGATCCTTCTGGCGACTGACCCTGACCGGGAGGGGGAAGCCATCTCCTGGCATCTGGCTCAGACTTTGGGGGTTGATCCGCTGTCCCCTTGCCGCATTGAGTTTCATGAAGTTACGAAGAAGGCGGTTCAAAGCGCATTGAAAGCACCGCGGCCCATTGACATGGACCGGGTGGATGCCCAGCAGGCGCGAAGGGTATTGGACCGGCTTGTAGGCTATAAAATCAGTCCTCTCCTTTGGGCAAAGGTCAAAAAAGGCCTGTCCGCCGGTAGGGTGCAAAGCGTTGCTACGCGCATGGTAGTCATGCGGGAGCAGGACATAGAGGCTTTTATTCCCGAAGAGTATTGGGAAGTGACGGCTAAAGCCCAGCTATACAACAGCCGGAGCCGGAAAATGCATTTTGACGCACGGCTTGTTTCTCTGGACGGTGAAAAATGCAACATCAATAACCAGCAGTCGGCGCAGGATGCAGTAAAGCGCATCAAGGACGCGCGTTTTGCAGTTTATTCGGTTCGCACCGGTGAACGCAAAAAGATGCCCGCACCGCCGTTTACCACTTCCAGCCTTCAACAGGAGGCCAGCCGGAAGCTGAACTATACCACTTCCAAAACCATGCAGGTGGTACAGCAGCTCTATGAAGGGATTGATCTTGAGCAGGAGGGCAGCCAGGGCTTAGTTACCTATATCCGTACGGATTCCGTACGCATCAGCCAGGACGCCATGGATGCCGTCCGCGCCTATATCCCTGAGCGGTTCGGGAAGGAATACCTGCCGGACGTCCCCAACGAGTATAAAGGCCGTAAAAATGCCCAGGATGCCCATGAAGCCATCCGGCCTACGGATATCAAGCGCACGCCGGAAAGCATTAAGGCGTCGCTTACCAAGGAGCAGTTCAGCCTTTACAGGCTGATTTATTCCAGGTTTTTAGCCAGCCAAATGATGCCGGCACTATACGACACCCTCACCATGGAAATCGGCGGAAACGGTGTGGGGCTGCGTTTTTACGGGGAGCATAAAAAGTTTCCTGGATTCACTTCCGTTTATGAGGAAGGCTCGGACGAGGATGCTCAAAGCAGCGAAACCACCCTGCCTCAAATGAAGGAAGGAGACCCCGTGGTGGTGGAGGACGTGGAAAGCCATCAACATTTTACCCAGCCACCATCCCGGTATACAGAGGCTTCCCTGGTTCGGGCTTTGGAAGAAAAAGGCATTGGGCGCCCCAGCACTTATGCGCCAACCATTACGACCATCATTGCCAGGGGGTATGTGAGCAGGGAGAAAAAGCGGCTTTACCCCACGGAACTGGGCAGGATGGTTACCGATATGATGGAGCAATATTTTTCAAAAATTGTTGATACAGAATTTACTGCCGAACTGGAAGATGAACTGGACGATGTGGAAGAGGGCAAGGTTCATTGGCGTGATATTTTACGCACTTTCTATCCGCCCTTTGAGGAAACGCTGAAAAAGGCGGAGGAACAGGTTGAAAAGGTGGAAATTGCCGATGAGCCCAGCGATATCCCCTGCGACAAATGCGGGACCATGATGGTGTATAAAATGGGCCGCTTCGGTAAATTTCTGGCCTGCCCCAATTTTCCGGAATGCCGTAACACCAAACCGATTATACACTACATTGCCGCGAAATGCCCCAAGTGCAGCGCGCGGCTTATGGAAAAAACCAGCCGGAAGAACCGCAAGTTTTATGGCTGCGAACGCTATCCTGAGTGTGACTTTGTCAGTTGGGAGATGCCGGTGGAAGAACGTTGTCCTGAGTGCGGCAGCTATATGACGGAAAAAGTAGGCCGCAAGGGAGATGTATGGCACTTGTGCGCTAATGAAACCTGCCGCCATCGGGTAGAGGTTACGCCGCAGGCCCAGGGGGATGCAGAGGAATGAGCGGCGCAACGGTGATCGGGGCTGGGCTGGCGGGAACGGAAGCCGCCTGGCAGCTTGCAACAAGAAATATCCCTGTTACCTTGGTGGAAATGAAGCCTGAAAAATTTGCTCCTGCCCATCACTCGCCTCTGATGGCGGAACTGTGTTGCTCCAACAGCCTGCGTTCTGACAGGATTACCAACGCGGTAGGCCTTTTAAAAGAGGAAATGCGCGTGATGGATTCTTTGGTCATGCGCGCGGCGGATGCTACGAAGGTGCCTGCGGGTGGCGCGCTGGCGGTGGATAGGGAGGGCTTTTCTGCCTACATTACAGAGGCATTGATGAACCATCCCCTGGTAACGGTTCTCAGGCAGGAAGTGACGGCCGTGCCGGAAGGTCCGGCCATTATCGCATCCGGGCCCTTGACCAGCGAAGCGCTGGCGGATGCCATTCAAGCACTGCCGGGGATGACGACACTTCATTTTTTTGATGCGGCAGCTCCCATAGTCACGAGAGAATCGCTGGATATGGATAAAGTTTTCCGCCAATCCCGTTACGATCGGGGCGAAGATTATCTAAACTGTCCCATGAACCGGGAGGAGTATGAAGCCTTCGTACAGGCATTGCTGGAAGCGGAAGCTGCCCCTGTCCATGGTTTTGAAGAACACATGGTTTTTGAAGGCTGCATGCCGGTAGAAAGTATGGCCCGCCGTGGACTGATGGTTCTGGCTTTTGGCCCGCTTAAACCCGTAGGGCTCAAAGACCCGCATACCGGCCGGGAGCCTTTTGCAGTGGTGCAACTGCGCCAGGATAATCAGGAGGGAACGCTGTAT
Organism: Bacillota bacterium; assembly: GCA_023392515.1. Classification (GTDB taxonomy): domain Bacteria; phylum Bacillota; class Clostridia; order Christensenellales; family Aristaeellaceae; genus JAEVYX01. The sequence goes on from JAEVYX010000085.1 coordinate 14,808, forward strand.
AACCTGGTTGGTTTTCAAACAAGGCTGAAATTCGGCGAACAAAAGCGGGTGTTTGGTATGATCCCTGGGCTTGAAAATGCGGTTTATGCCCGTTACGGCGTCATGCACCGCAACACCTTTTTGCATAGTCCCGGGCTGCTTAATAAAACTTTTCAGATGTGTGAAAGATCGGAGTTATATTTTGCCGGACAAATGACAGGCGTCGAGGGCTATGTGGAGAGCGCTGCCAGCGGTTTGGTGGCGGGTGTATCTCTCGCTTGCCGCCTGAAGGGGGTTGAACCGCCTGAATTTCCAAGGTCCACAGCTTTGGGCGCCATGGGCTGCTACGTATCCACACCCAACCGGGATTTTCAGCCTATGAACTGCACCTATGGCTTGCTGGAAGGGCTTCCTGTGGAACCTGGCAAAAAGCCTATACGCAATAAGGTTATGCGGTATGAGGCTATGGCACAGCGATCCCTTCAAATTGTGGGGGATATAGCCGCCAAATTGAGGGATTAGAACATAAATGAGAGACAATTGGGAAACCGTGCTGGTATACTTTTTTCAAGGAGATGAAATTAGAAATGTTCAAGAAGATTATTTCTGTTTGCTTGGTCATGATGCTGACGGCTTGTGCTGTTCCCGGCCTTTCTGAAAGCTCTGGGGAGGATTTTGCAACCCAATTTGCCAAGGATCTCATGGCGGGTGAAAAAAGTACGGAATTGTATGCCCTGTTTTCCGATACGGTGAAGGCGCAATTGCCGGAGACGGTTTTTGGCTCCATCTGGGGCCAGGTTACCGCTCAGTTTGGCGCGTTTCAGAGCTTCGGGGAGACCACCGTTCAAGAAGCCAATGGAATGACCGCCTATCTGCTGCCGCTGAACATGGAAAAAGATACCCTGATCATGCAGCTTGTGGTAAATGGTGAAGGCAAGGTCGAAGGCTTTAACTTCACAAAGCCCCAGGCCACGGCCAAACCGGCATCAGAAGAACAGGTGAAGCTTCCGGAAGGGATCGTGGAAGAAGAGATCACTGTGGGCGAAGGCGAATGGGCTTTGCCCGGTACCCTGACGCTGCCGGCCTCTGGAAACAGTTTTCCCGCTGTGGTGCTCGTCCAGGGTTCCGGTGCGCATGACCGGGATGAATCCGTGGGCGGTACAAAGGTATTTCGGGATATTGCCTGGCATTTGGCCCAAAACGGCATTGCCGTGCTGCGCTATGACAAGCGTACATATGCTCACAGCACCAAATTTACACAGGATTTGGTCTCCTCCTTGTCGGTTGAAGAAGAGGTTATTCAGGATGCCATACTGGCAGGGAATCTTATAAAGTCCGACAGTCGTATCAACGGGGAGAAAATATTTCTTTTGGGCCATAGCTTGGGTGCTATGATGGGCCCCCGTATTGCATCCCAAAGTGATGGGCTGTTTGCAGGAATGCTGTTGGTAGCTGGGACACCGCTCAAGCTGACCGATATTATCGTCGCGCAAAATGAGGCAGCGCTTTCAAAGCTGTCTTTGGATATGCAGGCGGCCCAGCGGCCAGCCCTGGATGCGGAAATGGAAAAGCTGGAAAAACTATCTGCCATGAAGCCTGAAGAAGCAAAAGCAACGACGCTCTTTGGCCAGCCGGCTTACTATTTTTACGAAATGAATCAGGTGGATACGGCCCAAAAAGTACTGGACCTTCAAATTCCCACGCTGATCATACAGGGCGGCAAAGATTTTCAGGTGACGGTGGAAAATGGACTGAATGCCTGGAAGACTGCTTTGGGTGAGCCGGACTATGTAACCTATAAGCTGTATCCGGAACTCAACCACTTAATGATGGTTTATACGGGGGATGCGTCTTATCAGGGATCGGTTGCCGAATATGATACGCCGGCGAATCTTTCAGAGGAAGCAGCCAAGGACATGGTGGAGTGGATATTGGCACACTAATGCTTGAAGCGGAAACAATTCCGGAAAGGACTTCAAATTATGGCAATGATGGGAACGACAATCTGCGCCGTTCGCCGCAATGGCGTGATCGCTATTGCCGGCGACGGCCAGGTAACCATGGGCGAAAATACAATTTTTAAGACCACCGCTAAAAAAGTAAGACGGCTTTATCAGGGTCAGGTAGCCGTAGGGTTTGCAGGCTCCGTAGCCGATGCTTTTACCTTGTGTGAGCGCTTTGAGGACAAGCTGACACAATGCGGCGGAAACCTGGAACGTGCAGCAGTAAACCTGGCCCAGGACTGGCGCAGCGATAAAGTAATGCGGCAATTGCAGTCCATGATGATCGTAGCCAATAAAGAGGGCATGCTCATCTTAAGCGGTACGGGTGAGGTTATCGATCCGGATGGGGGCATAGCTGCCATCGGATCCGGTGGCAGCTATGCCTTGGCTGCTGCCAGGGCCTTGATGGAGAATACGGATCTGTCTGCGGAGGAGATTGCCCAAAAGGCGCTTCGCATTGCCGCCTCCATTTGTGTGTTCACCAATGAAAACATCACCGTGGAAGTGGTATAACTTGGAGGATCGTTTATGAAGATATTAACGCCCCGGGAAACTGTACGGGAGCTGGATCGCTATATCATCGGCCAGGAAGAGGCAAAGCGGATGGTGGCTATTGCTTTGCGCAACCGCTACCGCCGTGCCCAGGTGGATGAAACCATCCGGGAAGAGATAAGCCCGAAAAATATATTGATGATCGGCCCTACCGGCGTAGGCAAAACAGAGATCGCGCGCCGTCTTGCCAAATTGGTGGATGCTCCTTTTGTTAAAGTGGAAGCAACCAAGTTTACGGAAGTGGGTTATGTAGGCCGGGATGTGGAGAGCATCATCCGGGATCTGGTGGAAAATGCCGTCCGCATGGTCAAGGAAGAATTTGAAAAAAAGGTGCATACAAGGGCACAGGTGCTGGCGGAAGACAGGCTGGTCACCCTGCTGGCCCATCCTCCGAAAAAGAGCAGCGGGAATCCATTGGATTTCCTTTTGGGGAATAAAAAGGAGCCGGAGCTTTCCGGCGAGGAGCAGCAGCGCCTGTCCACCAAGCGGGAGGAAATCCGCCAGCAGCTTTTGCAGGGTGAGCTGGAGGAGCGGGAGCTGGAGGTTGAAGTTGAAGAATCCATGCCCCAACTAGAGGTGGGTGGGAACTCTATAAGCATTGGTGATATGATGGGCGGTATCATGCCCAAAAAGACGAAGCTGCGCCATGTGAAAGTGAAAGAAGCCCGGAAGATTCTCCTTGCGGAGGAAGCCTCAAAACTGATCGACCAGGATGCCGTGCAGGAAGAAGCAATCCGTCGGGCAGAACAGCATGGCATTGTCTTTATTGACGAAATTGATAAAATAGCCGGCAGGTCTGCGGGCGGCCATGGCCCGGATGTGAGCCGGGAGGGTGTTCAAAGGGATATTCTGCCCATTGTGGAAGGCAGCACTGTCAACACCAAATATGGCGCTGTGCGCACTGATTTTATGCTATTTATTGCTGCTGGCGCTTTCCATGTGGCAAAAGTGACAGACCTGATTCCCGAATTGCAGGGCCGGTTTCCCGTTCATGTAACGCTGAAAAGCTTAAGCCAGGAGGACTTCCGCCGTATCCTGACTCAGCCCGACAATGCTTTGACAAGGCAGTATGCCGCATTGCTGTCTGTGGATAAGGTGTATTTGGAATTTGAAGATAGCGCCATAGAGGCCGTGGCTCAGGCTGCGTGCATTGCCAATGAGACAGGGGAAGATATCGGGGCTCGCCGCCTTCATGCGGTATTTGAAGACCTGCTGGAAGATATCTCTTTCAATGCGGGGGGAGAAGATATGCCGGAAGTTCATCTAAAAATAACCGGAGAGTATGTCAGGGAGCACCTGCACCGGGAGAATAAAGAGAATGATACGCGAAGGTATATTTTATAGCTTGCATTTAAGTTAAAAATGATTTAGAATAATAAAGCCGTAGCATGATGATGGTTGGGTCCTGTGCGATTCCATGGTGTGAACCCTGTCAGGTCCGGAAGGAAGCAGCAGTAAGCGCAAGTTGGAAGGTGCTGCAGGGTCGCCTGGCCTGAATGTTGCGGTTTTTTTATATCTAAGTTGTATCTCAGGCGGGCAATATGGCCCGCCTTCTCTATACATACGGATGAAAATGCAAGAATTACCGTATATGATAGGAAAGCCCTTGAAGAAAGGGAACGATTTTGTTATAATGATTCACATCATTCGTATTTGAAAGGGGACCAAGGAATGGATTTTTCGACAGTATTCGCAGCAGATCCCCAAGTGGCAAAGGCATTGGAACTGGAGCTTGAGCGCCAGAGGGAACATATTGAGCTTATCGCGTCGGAAAACTTTGTATCTCCGGCGGTCATGGCTGCAATGGGTACTCCGCTTACTAATAAGTATGCCGAGGGGTATCCGGGAAAGCGTTACTATGGCGGCTGCCAATGCGTGGATATTGTGGAAGACTTGGCCCGTGACCGTGCAAAAGCGTTGTTTTCTGCGGAGCATGCCAATGTGCAGCCCCATAGCGGTGCGCAGGCTAATATTGCAGTCTACTTTGCCATGCTGAATCCCGGAGATACGGTGCTGGGGATGAATCTGTCCCACGGCGGACACTTGACGCATGGAAGCCCAGTCAACATGAGCGGCAAATACTTCAACTTTATTCCCTATGGTGTGGATCCTGTAACCGAACAGATCGATTACGATCGGGTGATGGAAATTGCAAAGGAAGCCAAGCCCAAATTGATCGTAGCGGGAGCATCCGCTTATCCGCGGACCATCCATTTTGACAAGCTCCGGGAAATCGCCGATGCGGTTGGCGCCATGCTGATGGTGGATATGGCTCATATTGCGGGGCTGATTGCCACGGGAGAGCATCCGAGTCCTGTGCCATATGCCGATTTTGTCACCACAACTACCCATAAAACCCTTCGCGGTCCCAGAGGCGGCATGATCCTTTGCAGGGAAAAGTATGCCAAGGAGATTGATAAGGCCATTTTCCCAGGCACCCAGGGCGGCCCGCTGATGCATGTCATCGCTGCCAAGGCAGTATGCTTCCAGGAGGCAATGGCACCGGAATTTGCGTCCTATCAACATCAAATTGTCAAAAACGCCAAAGCAATGGAAGAAGCTTTCCGCAAGGAAGGAATCAAAATGGTTTCCGGCGGAACGGATAACCACCTCCTGCTCTTGGATTTGTCGGGTACGGAAATGACCGGCAAGGAGTTGGAGCGGCTATTGGGCCTTTGCAACATCACGGTAAACAAAAACACCGTACCCAATGAGCAGCGCAGCCCCTTTGTGACCAGCGGCATCCGGGTAGGTACCCCCGCAGTGACCACAAGAGGCATGAAGGAAACACATATGGCTCAAATCGTATCCTGGATTGCAAGAATATTGCGTGAAGGGGAAGGCGCCTGCGAAAAGGTGAAGGAAGAAGTCGTGGCGCTGATGAAGAATTTCCCGCTGTACGAATAACTCAAAGCAATAACATGAGAAGGCCCTGCTCTTTTGAGCAGGGCCTTGTATGTGTTTAGTCCAGAATGATTTTCGGCTTTTCCCGGCTTGGCCGGTAAATTACAAACCGGCTGCCAATGCACTGCACGGGCTCGGCGTGCACCTGTTCGCACAGTTCCTGACAGGCGGCTTTTGCGTCTATCGGCGCGCCGCGCTGCACACTGCATTTGATAAGCTCTCTGGCTTCCAGCACGTCATAAGCTTCTTTGATCGTGTTTGGTGTGATACCTTCTTTGCCAATATACAAAACAGTATCCAGCGTATTGGCCATGCTTCGAAGCGTGGCCCGCTGCTTGCTTGTAATGCTCATGCCATCTCTCCCTTTTAATCTACAAAATCAAATTCCATATCATCAATACGGACCGTATCTCCCGCCTTGGCACCTTGTTCGCGCAGCGCGTCTATCACGCCCCAGCGCCGAAGGGTACGATGGAACCAGTTCAGGCTGTCCTCATCGCTGAAGTTCACGCTATCCAGCAGTCTTGCCATAGCTGGGCCGGTTACTTCGTAGACACTTCCATCCATATGGATTTCAAAGCCCTCTCCCTCGGGTTCCGGATATAGTACCTCGGTCGTTTCAAAAGGTGATGGAGGCGGAAGTGTATTCACAAGGCGGGTTGTTTCGTCCATCAGGGGATCAAAGCCCTGCCGGGTAGCGGCGCTGACGGCAAAAACAGGCACGTCGTTAGCTGCCACATATTCCTTCATACGAGCTACGTTTTCCATAGCGCCGGGCAGATCGCATTTGTTGCAGACAATGATCTGGGGACGGGTGGATAGTTCCCCGTACTGGGACAGCTCCTTGTTAATCTGCTCATAATCCTGGATAGGATCCCGGCCCTCACTGCCAGAAATGTCCACCACATGCAACAGCAACCGTGTGCGCTCTACGTGGCGCAGAAAGTCCAATCCAAGCCCTACGCCGGTGCTGGCCCCCTCCACTAGGCCGGGAATATCAGCCATTATAAAATCGCTGCCATGACGGCGTACGATGCCCAGGTTGGGCGTCAGGGTGGTGAAATGATAGTTGGCGATCTTTGGCCGCGCAGCGGTAACAACAGATAAAATGGTGCTTTTGCCCACATTAGGATAGCCCACCAAGCCTACATCCGCAATGGTTTTCAATTCAAGCAGGAATGTACGCAATTCCGTTTTCACGCCGGGTTTTGCAAAATTGGGCGCCTGCCTGGTAGGCGTGGCAAATCTGGCGTTGCCCCAGCCGCCACGGCCTCCTTTCAGCAGAACTTTTTTTTGGCCGTCTTCAACCATATCTGCAAGGACAGCCTGTGTATCTTCATCCTTGACAACGGTTCCTACAGGAACCTTGATAATCAGGTCTTCACCTTTTTTCCCGGAACAGCGGCCTGCCGCGCCATCAACGCCGTTTTCAGCCACGTATTTTGACTTGTAGCGAAAATCCAAAAGGGTGTGCATATTCCTGTCCGCAAGCAGCACCACATCGCCGCCTGCACCGCCATCACCCCCATCCGGGCCTCCGTTCAGTACAAACTTCTCCCGGTGAAATGAAACACAGCCGTTGCCGCCGCTGCCGGCCTTGGCCGTGATGGTTACGTGATCTACAAATAAGGACACAATGCCCCTCCTTCAAATTCTGAAACCACTTTTTTATTTTCCCATAGCTTACCTATTATACCATAAAAAAATCCGCCCGAAAAGGGCGGATTGAGTTTGAAAAGGAATCTTTATGCTTCTAAGATGAAAGGGGGGCATTTTTTGCTTTAGAATCCCTTTTCATGGATTGATAATACCGGCAAAAGGGCTGCAGTGTGCAGCTTTCGCAAACAGGACCTCGGGCGTGGCAAACCCTGCGCCCATGATAGATCAGCCAATGGTGCGCATCCCGCCAGTCCTTTTTGGGGATTGCCTTTTGAAGCTGTATTTCCGTTTCTTCTACTGTTTTGGCATTTGCAAGCCCCAGGCGGTTGCTGACCCTGAACACATGGGTATCCACCGCAATGGCTGGAATATGAAAGGCGTTGGCCAGCACAACATTTGCGGTTTTGCGTCCTACGCCGGGCAAACTGGTCAACGCCTCCATGGAGTCTGGTACAACACCGCCGTATTGTGCCATCAATTCCCGGCATGCCATAACAATGTTGACAGATTTGCTTTTAAAACCGCAGCTTTTCACCAGTGGGTACAACTCTTCCGGAGTAGCCGCAGCCATGGCAGCCGCATTCGGATAAGTAGAAAACACGGTGGGAGTAACCTTGTTTACCTGCTTATCGGTGCATTGTGCGGACAGCATGGTAGCTATAAGCGTTTCAAAAGGGTTGGTGAAATAGAGCTCCGGCTTTGCATCAGGATATAAGCGGCGAAGCTCCTCCAGTATAGCCTTTTTGGAAACGGGCATGAAAACCCTCCTTTGTAAAAGAAACGATTGAAATGCGTTTATCTTAAACGCAGTGAGGCCGGCAGATGTTTTATCAGCCTTCCCAGACTAAATAACAGCGCAACGTCCACCGGGTATTGCAGAGCATTTTTCAAGAGCCTGGCAGGTAATATCGCCAAAAAGCCTTTGCCATATAATAGGTCAAGCCAAAGTGTGTTCAATAGGATGTTGCAGACAACATCTATCAGCAATTTGCACAGGAGTATTCTTACCAAAGAGTCTTCTTTTTTGTAAAGCAAAAAGCCATAGATGAGCCCTCCTACAGCCGCGGTAAAGGTAAATCCGGGGAAATAGGTACCGCTGGGAAAGAGAAAAAAGCCGACTACATCACCCAGCCCACCCACCAAGGCGGCAGGCAAAGGGCCAAACAACATACCGGCCGTGGCGGTAGGGACAAAGCCCAGGCTTAAACGCAGCGTGTCTCCCAGACGGATGGACAAAAAGCGGGTGCAGATGACCTGCATGGCAACCAGAACGGCAACAAACGTGAGTGTCCGGGGACTCATCTGGAATCCCTGCTTTTTTTGCATGGCAAATCCTCCTCTCGAATCATACCTTAATAAACGATTCGCTAGGGGCGCCCAAAAGCAAAAAAAGCAGTGGGATGCGGCTTTGGCACCGCACGGGCGGGATAACCCTCCCGTTTCGTTTCATGACAACTCCCCGTTCATGAACACTTAACGCGCCGAAGCCTACTCTGCCTTACACGAATCACGCAGTACCGCTGCGTGATGCTATTGTACACAAGATCGACAAAAATCGCAAGGCCATAATTGACCAGATTCTATCCTCATGACAGCTGTTCTTTTGGTGTTCCGACCCTTGCCGGGGGCTGGAAAAGCAGGTAAAATGAAAATAGCCGCCCTGCCCATAGCGCGGGGTCTAGGAAGGAAGATGTGTATGAATAAAATTCCCATGACCACGCCTCTTGTTGAAATGGACGGAGATGAAATGACCCGCATTCTCTGGCAGAAGATAAAGAAACTGCTGATTCTGCCGTTTGTTGATTTAAAAACGGAATATTACGATCTTGGTCTGCCCATGCGGGACCAGACAGATGATCAAATTACGGTGGATAGCGCCATGGCCACCCAAAAATATGGTGTGGCGGTGAAGTGTGCCACTATCACCCCCAACGCCCAGCGGATGGAGGAGTACCACCTCAAGCATATGTGGAAAAGCCCCAACGCGACCATCCGGGCCATTTTGGATGGCACGGTTTTCCGTGCCCCCATCCTGGTCAAGGGGATATCCCCCTCGGTGCGTACTTGGAAGGCTCCCATCACCATTGCCCGCCACGCCTATGGGGATGTTTATAAAAGTGTGGAAATGGCTGTCCCTGGGCCCGGCAAGGCGGAGCTTGTCTATACAGGGGCAGATGGCGAGGAAAAACGGATTCCAGTGATTTATTTTAAAGGGCCTGGCATTTTGCAGGCAATGCACAACCTGGATGATTCCATCTCTGCTTTTGCAAGGTCTTGCTTTCAATACGCCCTTTCGGTGAAACAGGACCTTTGGTTTTCCACCAAGGATACGATTTCCAAGACCTATGACCACAGGTTTAAAGACATTTTTCAGGAAATATTCGATAGTGAATACAAAGAGGCTTTTACAAAAGAAGGCATTGAGTATTTCTATACCTTGATTGATGATGCGGTAGCCCGGGTGGTTCGCAGCAAAGGCGGCTTTATTTGGGCATGCAAAAATTATGACGGCGATGTCATGAGCGATATGGTGGCCACTGCCTTTGGATCATTGGCTATGATGACCAGCGTTCTGGTTTCGCCGGATGGTAAGTTTGAATATGAGGCTGCCCATGGTACCGTAACCCGCCACTACTATCAGCATTTAAAGGGAGCGGAGACCAGCACCAATCCGGTTGCAACCATCTTTGCCTGGTCCGGTGCGCTGCGCAAAAGAGGCGAGCTGGATGGCATTACAGAATTGATGGTATTTGCGGACAAGCTGGAAAAAGCCGCCCTCCATACTATTGAGAGCGGCATAATGACAAAAGACCTTGCTTTATTGTATGAAGGGGAGGCCAACGCAGTAAGCAGTGAGGCCTTCCTGAAGGCAGTTGCCGAGAATGTTCAAAAGGCCTATGAAGCTTGTTAACCCATAGCCGGCTTTCTAAGGAATAATACCCCCAGCGTTCCCGGTCCGCAATGGCTGCTCACGGTGCAGCCTGCTTTGGTGACGAGAATTTCTTCAAAATCCCCATAGGATTGAACCGCCTGTATTGCTTGGGTGATCAAATTGTTGTCTTGTATGGTGTGCGTAATAAAAATTCGTTTATAGTCGATGTCCTGACGTCCGGAAAGCTTATCGGCTATGTATTTCATGATGCTTTTTTCCAGGCTGCCCCGATACTTTTTTCCTACGGTCATAAGGCCGCCTGCCACTTCAATGCTGGGCTTCACATGCAGCAGGTTTGCACCCAAAGCGGCAACGGCACTGCATCTGCCCCCCTTGCGAAGATAGGCAAGGGTGTCCAGCACGAAGCTTGCCTCAACATTTGAAACGGCCTTTTTGAGTTCTTCATAAATTTCCTGTGCGCTTTTCCCGGCCCTGGCAAGTTCTGCGCCTAACAATGCCAAATGTCCGCTGCCTGTGGAGAGGTTTCTTGAATCCAATACCCAGACTCCGCCGATGTCCCTTGCGGCAAGGCAGGCGTTTTGATAGGAGCTGGAAAACTCGCTGCTGATACTGATGTGGACGACTTCTTTACCTTTGCTGCGCAGCTTCGTAAATTCTTGCGCATAATCTGTGATGGTGACCGCAGATGTTTTCGGCAGTTCGCCCAGCTTGCAAAAGCAATCAAATACCATTTCCGGTGTGGCTTCCAGGCCGTCATGGAGTGTATCATTCCCGATTTGAATATACAGCGGGAGTATTTGCAGGTCATACTTTTCAATCAATTCATGGGAAAGGTCGCAGGTGCTGTCTGCTGTAATGGCAACAGAGGGGTGCATGTGTTCATCTCCAGTAGAAATAAATATCATTAGCTTGTCAAGCGTTCCAAACATTCCTGTGTTTGGTCTATACTAGCTGACCTACCAGCCACAATAAAGCCAGATGCAGGGGATAAGCCGCGTATCCAAACCATTTGGACAGGCGAAGGTGTGTTTTTGTTTGAAACAGAATCAGCGGGAGGGCCAGCCAAACCATGCCTTGCAGGCGGAAGAAAGAGGAGAAGAGGCCGGATAAATTGGGGGATGTAGGAATGGGGAGCGGCCATCCAAAGAGGTTTGTCACTGGGGACGAGGATGTTCCCCAATAGAGGGAAAAGGCTAAAAAGGCAACAAACAAGGCGCATCGGTCCTTCCTTGCGGCATAGAGAAGCATAACGAAAAATACGCCCCGCCAGCCGTAATCCGGCGCAAGTACGGCTCCCATGATAACCGCCAGAATAGGCCCCCAGATATGGCTGAAGTATTTTTTTTCCTGTATGCCGTATATCCCGCCTAATGCCAGCAACAGGGTCAGAAAAATGTTCGGTTCGGCCCAGGTGTGATTCAAGGCGGCCATATACAGCGGCTGGGAGACAAGTCCGATAACGGCTATGCGCAAGGCGTATTTTGGCATGTCTTTCGTATACTCGGCACCTACGGCCATACACCAGCCATAAAGGGGAAAAGCAATCCGCCCGATGAGGCGCATTTCTGGTATTTGAGGAAAAAAGATCTTACCGGCGTGGTCACATATCATAAACAAAAGAGCCAGAAGTTTTAAAAGACCGGTATCCGTATTTCCACGGATTACCTTTTCCTGCCTCGAAAGAACCTGTTCCATCACAGCACCTCCGTAACAGGAATTATACCATAGTTCCCTACCTTTGGACAGGTCGAAATATGTCATTTCAATCAAGATTCAAGTCTTGTTCAAACACGCTTCACTTTCCGCTTGTACACTTTTGTTGTTTCTAGAAATGAGGTGAGGAGCCGTGGAAAAGCGGCGTGAACAAGCGCCATTTGAAATATGCCGGGAATCTGTTTTGTTTCCGCAAAGAGCATTTACGCCATGGCAGCCGGTACAGCCTGTATTATGCAAATCAAAACCCGACAAGAAAAGGTACAACATTCTGTTGGCAGGCGCAGCGGTGCTGATCCTTGGATTTATAGCCCTTGTCTGGTGGCAGTTGCCCAGGGCCAATCAGTTATATGCACTGCCTTCCAAAACAATACAGACACGGCCGACGGAGGAACCATCCCCGGATTCCAAGGATCAGGAATTGATGGATCTGGGGATGGTGCTTTTAGACCTTACGACGGATCAGACTGCGATCACTTTTCATGTGCCCAGGCAGGGTGTCTATGTGCTGGCGGTATCACAGGAAGGCGCAGCATATATGGCGGGTATCCGGTCGGGAGATTGTATCCTGAAGGTGGGGGAAACAGAAGTGTTTGATACCACGGATTTCAACAGCGCACTAAATATGCAAAAATCCATGCAATGGGTGGAATTGACCGTCCTTAGGGGCAGGGAAAGATTGGTGATGAACTGCTTGATACCGGCGAGCGGGGAAAAAATATGACCAAGCCGAATGTCGCAGGAGATTCATCCTTCGTTCAAATGGACGTCACAAACATCCTGTAAGCTCTATGTATGATAAAAAAAGGAGGCGAGGTTATGGAAAAAATGGCGGGCGGAGAGCCAGTCCCTCTCCACCAGGCTGAATAGAAAAATTGTAGATTCCAGCAAACAATCTAACTTCTTCATCCTTCTTCCTATACTTACTGCTCTCTTTGCCGGCTGGCTGAAAATGTGCTTGCCGGCGGGAGGGCAGACGAGGTTTGAAAATTTTTAAGAAGGTATTATGCTTGTATTATAACCATTTTTTATATATACTGGGGGAACAAGGAGGCTGGTGGCATGAAAATCCTGGTGGTGGATGACGAGGCGCGCATCCGTGAATTGATTAAAAAGTATGCCGTCTTTGAGGGGTATGAAGTAGTCGAGGCGGAAAACGGCATGAAGGCAATAGAGATTGCCAGAAAGCAGACGTTTGACCTGATTATCATGGATGTGATGATGCCGGAGCTGGATGGCTTTTCTGCTTGCCGGGAGATACGCAAAACCGCTCAAACGCCGCTTATCATGCTTTCCGCAAGAGGCGAAGAATATGACAAGATTCATGGGTTTGAACTCGGGGTGGACGACTATGTGGTCAAGCCCTTCTCACCCAAGGAATTAATGATGCGCGTAAGCGCTATTTTAAAACGCAGCCGTCAAGAGTGGACGGAAAAGCGGGAGGTAATACAGATAGACGGGGTTACGGTCGATTTCACCGCTCGCATGGTGCTTGTAGATGGAGAGATGATCGAGCTTTCGCCCAAAGAATATGATTTGCTATTTTATATGGTGCGCAATCGTGGTATCGCCCTTAGCCGCGAGAAGTTGATTACAGAAGTATGGGGCTATGACTTTTTTGGCGACGACAGGACGCTTGATACACATATCAAACTTTTGCGCAAGCAGCTGGGCAAGTATGCCAGCCATATTGTAACCTTGCGAGGGGTGGGATACCGCTTTGAAAACGTATAGCGCTACCCCCTCCCCCTATCAGAAAGTACGAGCCTGGATTGCCAGAATGAGCATCCAAGGCCGCATATTCATCTATCTGTTGCTTTTTGTGGCAGTGCTACTAATCCTCTTGTGGCTGTTTCAAATTGTGCTCCTGGATGATTTTTACCGTATGCTCAAAATCGGCACGCTGAAGCGGTCTGGGGAAACCATTGCCCAGAATATTGATAACGCGGAGTTGCAAACCTTGGTAGAGCGCATATCCCAGGAGAATGATATCAGCATTCTCGTAGTGGACGAGGATTTGGAAAAAGTGCAATCAGCAGATTTGACGGCCGGTTCCATTGTCCATCGTATGAGTTTGTGGGACCTGCGCAAGTATTGGGAAAAAGCAGCTGAAAAAGATCAAACATGGCTGGAACTGTTCAACATGAATGGCTTTCGCAACTATAATTACGACGCTCAGCGCTTTGTGGGCCGTGTTCCGCCGCCTGATACCGGAAAAGCTGAAAGCATGCTCTATTTGCGCCTGGCCACAAGGCAGGATGGGGAAACGGTGGCCATTTTTCTGAATACCCTGATTACTCCTGTAAATGCTACGGTGGAAACACTTAGAAACCAGATGCTTCTTATAACAGGGTTCCTATTGGCTTTGTCCCTTTTATTATCCTATTTGATTTCAAAACGTATTACCCGGCCTATTATCGACACAAACGAGGCAGCCAAAGCTTTGGCAAAGGGTCAATTCGACCCGCCGCAAAGAGGCGCCAGCTACCGAGAAATTGCAGAACTTAACGAGACACTGCATCATGCCGCTAGAGAATTGGGGAAGGTGGATGCGCTTCAAAAGGAATTGATCGCAAATATTTCCCATGATCTGCGCACACCGCTGACCATGATCGGCGGGTATGCTGAGGTTATGCGGGATATCCCCAACGAAAACACGCCGGAGAACATGCAGATCATCATCGATGAAACCAAGCGCTTGTCAACGCTGGTCAGCGCTGTGATGGATTATTCAAAGCTTCAGTCTGGAAACCGTGAATTGGACATGGCAGATTATAATTTGACACAGAGCATTCGTGAAACACTGAACCGGTACCAAAAGCTTACCGAACAGGATGGGTATCAAATCACTTTTGATGCACAGACAGATATAACCGTGTGTGCCGATGAAACGAAAATCACTCAGGTGATTTATAACCTCATCAATAATGCACTGACCTATACGGGGGAAGATAAGACTGTAATCGTATCACAAACGGTAGAAAACGGGCAGGCAACCATTTCAGTCGTTGACACGGGAAAAGGAATACCTTCGGAGGAAATCCCGCTGATCTGGAACAGGTATTACCGTTCAAATCACCATATGCGGGCGGCTATCGGTACGGGGTTGGGGCTATCGATTGTCAAGTCCATTCTGGACATGCACAAATTGAAGTATGGGGTGGAAAGCACCGTCGGAAAAGGAAGCAGATTCTGGTTCTCACTGCCGTTGAAAGCTGAAGAATCAAACCAGGAATAAATGCAAGAAGCCCGGAACACTTGCTCCGGGCTTCTCGTTGATTTTGGGCAATGGCTGCATTTATCCTTCCAGGGTAATGTTTTTGATCCAGCGTCCCCGGTATACTGTGCGCAAGGCAAGAAAAAGCTTGGAGTTCATTAAAAACTGTACTATAAATACCGCCGGCAGCAGACTGATTTTTCCTTTTCCAAGGAGTGCCAGCAACACGCTGAAAGGGATGGGGATTGCCCACATATATCCGCTGTCCAGCAGTGCCGCACTTCTGGTGGCTCCTCCGGCACGCAGGCAGAAAAAGCAAAAGGCATACATGGCATTAAAGGGGAAAAACAGGGTGTAAACCAGCGTAAGTTGGGTGGCCAATGTCCGCAAGGATACATCTACCTGGAATATGCCGGGCAGGAAGAAAGCCAGCACGGTTCCAACCATGAGGCACAAAATTGAAATGAAACCGACCAGAGAAAACAACCGCTTGCAGTTTTGTTTTGCCTCCTGAAAATTTCCAGCGCCCAACTCCCTGCCTACCATTACCGATACGGCGGAGGCCATCCCAATAGAGAGCACCATACCTACCTGCATGGCTTGCTCCGCTATGGTAATAGCCGGCAGTGAAGGCTCATCGAGCCAGGCATATGCCCAGAAAAATATATTCAGCCCTGAACTCCATAACAGCTCGTTGATGGTAAGCGGAGCCGCGCGGCGCAAGAAGCTTTTCAATACAGGAATTTTAAGCTTTAAAAAGGCCAAAGGTTTCAAAGCAAAAAAGGCATGCTTTTTTGATAATACCCACAGATAAATGCACATCTCCATCATCCGGGATAAAAGTGTGCCCAACGCTGCGCCCTGAACCCCCATGGCAGGCAGACCCAACTTGCCGAAAATGAACAGATAATTCAGGATTACATTGCATAAGATCGTGGCCAGGCTGACACGCATGGGCATTTTATTATACCCCAGAGCACGCATGGAAAAAATGCAGGTGGACGATACCGCAACCGGAATATAGCTGATGCTGATCGTTTTCAGATAGGATACACCCAGTTGGATGGTTGTCTCATCCTTAACAAACAATGTCATGATCCAGTAGGGTTTTAAGGCCAGAAGCAAGCAAAAGCCGACGGAGCTGCACAAACCAAGCAATAATTCAAGCGAAAAAATGCTTTGGCACTGATCCTTTTCCCCAGCACCATAATACTGGCTGAGCAGGAGGCCGCCCGCTCCAGTCATGCCAAAAAAGAAACCGTTATAAATCAAGCCAGGTTTGTTGGCAACCGCTACCGCGCTCATGCTCAAACCACCCAGACTGCCTACCATAACGGTATCTGCTACATTAAAAAGTGTGTTGATGAGCTGTTGAATTGCTACCGGGATCATGACCGCCAGGGCGCTTTTATAAAAGCTGCGGCTTCCAAGAAAAGTCCGTAGGTACGCCTTGGTGATACGCATGGGATAAAAAAGCTCCTTCAATTTATAGAATTCGATCTTTTCTATCTTATCAAGAAAAGGGACGAAAGGCAACAGGCAAGCATGACACCATCAAAATCTTTCCTTTGATGGTGCATTTTGTGTGCGTCCGGCTGCAATCTTGCCCTGTTCCCCTTGAAAACATGGATGAAATAGGGGATAATGAACCTGTGTATTCATGAAATGAGGGAACCAACATGGCTTATCAAGCATTGTACAGGCAGTGGCGCCCATCCTCCTTTTCCCAAATGGTGGGTCAGGAAGCAGTGGTGCGCACGCTGAAAAACCAAATTGTATCCGGACGTATTGCTCATGCATACCTGTTTTGCGGCAGCCGCGGGACAGGCAAAACCAGCGCAGCCAAAATTATGGCACGTGCGGTGAATTGCCTGTCGCCCAGGGAGGGGGACCCTTGCGGGGAATGCAGCGTATGCCAAAGCTTGCAGGATGATACGAGTCTGGATGTGCTGGAAATTGACGCTGCCAGCAATAATGGAGTCGATGAAATTCGTGACTTGCGGGATAAGGTAAAATATCCGCCCCAGGTTGGAAAATACAAAGTCTATATCATCGATGAAGTGCACATGCTTACCGGAGCGGCGTTTAATGCGCTGCTAAAAACTTTGGAGGAACCTCCGGCTCATATCGTTTTCATTCTTGCTACCACAGAACCGCAAAAATTGCCGGCTACGGTGCTGTCCCGCTGCCAGCGGTTTGACTTCGGGCGTATACCAGCCCACCAGATAGCAGGAAGGCTGAAAGAAGCGGTAGACCGGGCCGGAGCTGCAGCAGATCCGGAGGCTTTGGCACTTATTGCCCGGGCTGCGGAAGGCGGCATGCGGGATGCTTTGAGCATACTGGATATGTGCTTGGGGTATGGGGGAGAAGTGACAGAAGATTTGGTGCGCAGTGTGTTAGGCACTGCGGATAAACTATTTTTGTTTACTTTTGCCGATGCCCTATGCGATGGGAATGCTCAAAAGGCTATGCAACTGGTAGACGAACTGATGCGCACCGGCCGGGAACCTCAAGTGTTTTCAAGGGATATGGCCTATCATTTCCGGGCGCTCCTCATGGCGGCTGCTTGCGGTGAGGAAATTCAGAATCTTTTGGATATCACAAAAGAGGACGCTTCCCGGTATATGGAACAGGCAGCTCGGTTTTCCCAAGGAAAACTACTTCGACTCC
>JAEVYX010000105.1 GCA_023392515.1 Bacillota bacterium
GACTTTAAATCCGAAGCCAGCGACATGTGCGGTGGCTTCGGAAGCCTTGCACAGCAAGGTTTCCTTACACCCTTCACCGGCCGTGAGCATGGCTCACAGGTGAAGGGTGCAGACTCGAAAAAGCGGCGTAGCCACTTTTTCGACACGCTAACACGTCACGGCTTGCCGGGGCGTGTTTCCTTTTTGCTGATCTTGTTCCCTGGTATAGGCAGCCTATAGGAAGTTTATGCGCTGTAGGATGTTAGAGACGCTTTTGCGCCAGTTGCGTGATTGACAAGGTCCAGGGATATCTTTCCATCCTTGATTTCAATGATCCGGTCGGTCTTTTGGGCAATCCTCCGGTCATGGGTGATGATCAGGAATGTTGTTTTGTATTTCTCATTAATATCCCGCAGGATGTCATATACGGCTTCAGTGGATTCCGAATCAAGGTTTCCGGTTGGTTCATCCGCCAGTATGATCTTGGGGTTGTTGATCAGCGCGCGGGCAATGGCGGTGCGCTGCTGCTGCCCGCCCGACATTTTGGTGGCCTTGTTGTTGATGACCTTCCCAAGACCCATAAGGTCCATCAAATCAAGCGCGCGCTGACGGATTTCCGGGGTGATCCTGCCGTTTTTAATTCGCCAAGGCATCAATACATTTTCATAGGCTGTGAACTCAGGCAGCAGATAGTGGAACTGGAAAACGAACCCGATTGTTTCATTCCGCAATTCCGCCAATGCGTTCTTGGACATGCGGTCGGTTCTGGTCTCATTGATGTAAATTTCACCGGATGTGGGGCGGTCCAAGGTGCCAATGATATTGAGTAGCGTGCTTTTGCCAGAGCCGGACGCGCCGATGAAGGCATTAAAGGAATGGGGTGCAATGTCAAGACTCACATCGGTCAGCACCTGTGTTTTGACTTCCTTGCCATAAACTTTGTTGATGTTTGCAAGCTTAATGATGCTATCCATTTTTAATTACCTCCATGGGGTCAAGTTTGGCAGAGCGTCTTGCCGGCACCAGAGCGGCCAGTGTGGCTGCAACCAGTGCAATAATAGCCGATACGGAAATGAACTGCGGGTCAATCAGCAAAGCGACCACAGGCGTCCCATCCGGTTTGAGAGCAAACTTCATAAAAGACGCTGCGAGCCCCAATCCAAAGAGCACGCCAAGCATTGCGCCGAACAAGCCCAGAATGAACCCCTGGGAAAGAAAGATCAGGCTGGCGGTTCGGTTCTTGATACCCATTGCCTTCAAAATACCCAGCTGCCTGGACTTTTGCATGACAGAAATGGCAAGCACGCTGGCAATGCCGAGGATGACAGATACCATTACAAAAACCTGGATCATCAGGCTGGATATGCTCTGCCCGTTCAGGCCGCTGAGCAGAGATGCATTCAGGTCTTTCCAGTTTTCGGCCTTCAGGTCCTCCGGCAAAATGGCTGCTATATTTGTCTCAATCTTGTCCGCATCAAAGGGGTCTTCAAGCTGCATCTCAATGGCTGTAATGGCGCCGCCATAGCCGAAAACCTCTTGAACAAGGCCAATATTTGTAATTGCCCAGGATTTGTTGAGGCTGGTCACCTTCAGGTCATATATTCCCGAAACCCGAACCTCTTTCAAACTGCCCAGCGGCGTTAAAACCGTGACGGCATCGCCAACGGCCAGGCCCGATTCCTGCATGAGTTCTTTCCCCAGCATTACTTCATCGCCTGCCGGGAATGAACCCTCCAAAATGCCGCTTTTCAGTTTATATATCCCGTCGGCTTTGTCTAAGGAAAGGCCGCGAACAAGCACTGGATAGACTTCCTCCTCATGTCGAAGAAAACCGGATGCATCGGCGGCAGGGGATACTTGGGTCAGGCCGCTTGTTGCGGATATTTTCTCCATGAGTGCCTCCTGGTCATGGATCAGCCCGCTGCGCTCCTTGGCCTTTACGGTGATTTGAGAGGAACTTCCAATGGTTGTGTCCACAAGGCTTTTTTGAAGCCCAGTAATCAATGAACCAATAAACACCTGTACGGAGACACCAATGGCAATGCCCAGGATGATTAGCAAGGTCTGCCCTTTATTGGAGGAAAGAAACCTCCAGGCAATCTTAATGGCTGTCTTCATGCGCATCACCTCTCAGGTCCATAATATCTTTGAAGGAGTTCACAATTCCGTCAGCATGAAAATCAGCGTATGTGCGGCCGGTGTGCTTGAACGCGCTGCCGCTTACCAAAACTTTAACGTCCTTTTCAATCTCCTGCTTTAACTCGGGTATGATCTTCTCCAGCATGACAAGGTTAAAGTAATTCGAAACGCTAATATCAATGATGTCTGGTTTCAAATATCTTGCCGCTGAAATAATGTTTGACTTTGGGGTATTGCTGCCGATGTACAATACATCATATCCCGCAATTGTAAAGAAATCTGCGCCCATCCGAGCACCCAGGTCATGATACTCCTCTTCAGGACAAACAAGCATAACCTTTTGCTGAAAATTCGGCAGGCAGTATTTTTCCCTTTCCTTCAGCACATGGGGAAGCGCTGATTCAATCACGCTTCGGACGATATTTGTCATGACATGCTCACGCCAAATCAGGTCGTGCTCTTTATCTCTGCCAACCAGAATGCGGTTCAGGGATGGGGCAAGAATCCCTTCGTAGAGTTCAGGAATGGTGGCAGTGCCTTCATCCAATAGGGATAAGGCATACCTCACCGCTTCCAGCCTGTCATACCTTTCAAGATGACCTGTAAAAATGTCCAAGATACTTTGCAAATAATCCGCCGTCATGGTTCAACCTCCTGCCTCCGATTGTGGGTGCTGATAATTCCGAAATTTCGGTTTACAGGAATGGATTGATCCGTCAAGTCCATTCCATAAATATCGTTTCACAGGCAGCTATCATGGCACGCAGTGCACTTTCTTTGGATTCACTTCTGCCGAGCCAATTGTTGCCCTGCTGTATATACAAGCTTTGCAATAGCCCATCAAGATACTCTTTTGTAAATTGTGGGTCTGTTGTTTTGCGCAGCATCAAGAAGGCATAATCGTTTTGAAAAGACTCCTCATACACTTTGTCCAAACAGTCATCCATAAGGAAACTCACCTCTTTGCGCTGCATTCCGCGGCATGCTAGCGGGCCTTTTTACCTCTGTTCTTATAACATATAAACAATCTCTGCTGAGTTCAAACAGTAGAAGAAAAGAAATTGGGATTTTGAAGCATTGTGGTGCCCGGCAGCCTGTATGTTTCTTTTCCCCGGCTATGTGGTAGAATGATTTTATGGGAACGGACCAAGGCGATCTGCAGTGGGTGCCCGCAAAGTCATCTTTGCCGGCCTGCACGGAAAGGTGTCTTTATTCCCGCAGCCCTTAACCTTTACCTTACGGAGCGTGAAAAATGCCTATCGGCTATGCGTGTATTGCGCTTGGAGTGCCAAATACGGCAATAAAAAAGTGCCTCATCAAAAATGCGGATGAGGCACACCTGCACGCACTGATTCGCAGCAATATTTCTGCGCTGGGGAACATGATAGCGTACAACATCAAAAACGGCATCCGCCTGTTCCGCATCAGTTCGGATATCATACCCTTCGCATCCAGCCCGGTAAACACCATTCCCTGGGCACAAATCTATGGCGAAAGGCTTGCCGCCCTAGGCCGGAAAGCGCAGGAAAGCGGCATGCGCTTATCCATGCACCCGGGACAGTATACGGTGCTTAATTCGCCCAATATGCAGACTGCAGAAAATGCGATAAGGGAACTGGAATACCACGCATTGTTTCTTGACTGCCTTGGTGTGAATGCTGCGAGCAAGATTATTTTGCATGTCGGAGGCGCATATGGTGACAAGCAAGAGGCCATGCGCTGCTTTGCTGAGCGGTATCAAGGCCTGAGCGACCGTGTGAAGGCGCGTTTGGTTATCGAAAACGACGACAAAGTCTACAACATTCAGGATGTGCTGGAAATTGGCCTCAAAAACCGGATTCCTGTGGTCTTTGACAACCTGCATCATTTGACAAACCCTTGCGCTGATTCCACCAGCGAAAAGGATTGGATCATAGCATGCGCCAGAACATGGTCACATGAAGACGGCCGGCAGAAAATTCATTACTCGCAGCCGGATCATGGAAAGAAGCATGGCGCGCACTCCTTAAGTATTGGGATTGACGAATTTCTGCACTTCTACAGGAGCTTGGGCGATACAAAGCCGGATATCATGCTGGAGGTGAAGGACAAAAACATATCTGCAGTCAAGTGTATGCTGTGCACTGATGAGAAGAAGAGTATCGGTGCTTTGGAGCATGAATGGGGGCGTTACAAGTATCTGGTGCTGGAACGATCCCAGCAAATATATCAGCAGATCCGGCGTCTGCTAAAAAATAAGGCGGCACATCCTGCAGCGGAATTTTTCCGTCTTACGGAGGCAGCGCTGGGCCAGTCTGTTCAGGCGGGAAATGCCATAAATGCTGCAATGCATGTGTGGGGATACTTCAAGGATGATGCTCTAGTACGTCAGAAAACCGACATTCTCAAAACCTTGGACAGCTGTGCCGCGGGAAAGGCATCATTTGCATCCCTGAAACGAAAGCTGTATGCACTGTCGGAGAGCTATAGGCAGGATTATTTGCTGGAATCCTATTATTTTGTACAGCAGTATGATAAAGAATCCGGGCATGATGACGGCATGTGAATTTTGTGGATGCCCAGCACATCAATATAGCAGAATGTAAGCCCAGTCTTTCAAAATAAAGGGGCTGCCTCCCGCAATACGTTTGCTTGAGACAGCCCCTTTTCTATTTGTTCATATCCTCAGAATGGAAAAGAGATTTACCCCCGGCAAAAATCCAGGCAAACCCGATACAATTCATCTACCGTGGCGGCTTTCCTGTCCGCCTCTGCCCACTCTTCCTCCGAGCCATAGCCATAGCAGGCGGCAACCGTATAAAGCCCGTTTTTCCGCCCGGCAAGGATATCGCCCATTTTGTCTCCAACCATCATGGTCCGGCAGGACCCCGCTTTATCCATGATATGGCGCACCAGCACTTCTTTATTCTGGCCGGGTATCTGGCCCATTACATAGGTAAAATTCTGAGCCATATTCAGTATCCCAAGGCTTTGCTTGATATACTCGGGCCTTCCGTTGCTGGCGATGGCTAAATATGCCCTTTCGCTTAATGCGGATAGCATCTGCGGAATACCCGGAAAAGCCCGCTGCCAGAGGGGGAGTATGTTCATCTGCATTTCACCCCGAATCCGGCAAAACTGTCCCTGCAGTTCCTCGGGCAGGCCCAGCAATACCGCGGCTTCCTCGTGGGAGGGGCCATTGCACTTTTCCAGTATGGATCTTTGGGGAACAGGCAGCCCCAGCGTTTGATAAGTTTGAATAAGCTCCTCCACGCAAAGCCCCATGCTGTCGGCAATCGTTCCGTCAAAGTCGAAAATAATCAGTGGGAGGCTTTGCATTACTTGTCCCCCAGGCGCTGCCTGATAATAAACCGATCCGCCTTGCACCGGTTTCCCTCCCTATTTTTTTGCGATTTTGTCCGTGCCCATATAAGGCACCAGGGCTTCGGGAATGGTGACGGTGCCGTCCTCATTTTGATAATTTTCCAGAATAGCCGCCACCGTACGGCCGACTGCCACGCCGCTGCCGTTTAAGGTATGAGCCAGCTGGGGCTTGTCTTTGGCTGATTCCCTGTAGCGGATGCCTGCCCGGCGGGCTTGGAAATCCTCACAGTTTGAGCAGCTGGAAATTTCAACATAGCGGCCATAGCTGGGCATCCACACTTCAATATCATACGTCTTGGCGGCGGAAAAGCCCATATCCCCGGTGCTCAAGCATACAACACGGTGGGGCAGGCCCAGCAATTCCAGCACTTTCTGGGCTTCCAGCGTCATGCTTTCCAATTCCTCATAGCTTTGCTCGGGCTTGGTGATCTTCACCATTTCCACCTTGTTGAACTGATGCTGGCGGATAAGCCCGCGGGTATCCCGTCCGGCACTGCCAGCCTCCGCCCTGAAGCAGGTGGAATAGGCGCAATGGCGGATGGGAAGCAGGGCACCATCCAGTATCATATCCCTGTACATGTTTGTCACGGGGACCTCGGCGGTGGGGATCAGGAAGGTATCCTGATCGACCTTGTAGGCATCCTCTTCAAACTTGGGCAGCTGTCCGGTGCCGGTCATGCTGGCCCGGTTGACCATATAAGGAGGATACACTTCTTCATAGCCCGCCGCTGCATGGGTGTTCAAAAAGAAATTGATGATAGCCCGCTCCAGGCGTGCGCCCAGTCCGCGGTAAAAGGTAAACCTGGCTCCGGAGACCTTGGCGGCGGTATCAAAATCCAGGATGCCAAGGTCGGTGCCGATATCCCAGTGGGCTTTGGGCTCCCAGGGGAACACACGGGGGGGTCCCCAACGGCGTACTTCCACGTTGTCCTTGTCATCCCGGCCTAGGGGAACGCTTTGATGGGGGAAGTTGGGCACTGTGAGCAGGAATTGCTCCATCTCCTGATCGATGGCCCGAATCTCTTCGTCCAGCCGAGCAATTTCATCACCCACCTGCCTCATTTCGTCCATCAGGGGCTGGGCGTCGGCACCGGTGCGTTTCAGGGCTGCAATTTCCTTGCTAGCGGCATTTCTGCGGCTTTTGAGGGTTTCGGTTTTTGCCAAAAGGTCACGGCGCTTTTCATCTGCGCCAAGGAAATCCGATAAGGATATATCCTTGCCCCTGGCAGCCAATGCATCCTTCAGTTCCTGAGGGTTTTGACGAATTCTGCGAAGATCCAGCATCAGTTTTTCCTCCCTGCGGCCATAGGCCGCTGCTTATTCCGGGCAATACGGGGGTTTCCCGGTGAAAAGAAAAAGCCGCCCCTTTCAAGTGTTGCCACTTAAAGGGACGGACGAATCCGCGTTGCCACCCCGATTGGATGCAA
This sequence comes from Bacillota bacterium, assembly GCA_023392515.1. Lineage (GTDB taxonomy): Bacteria > Bacillota > Clostridia > Christensenellales > Aristaeellaceae > JAEVYX01. The sequence goes on from JAEVYX010000105.1 coordinate 6,909, forward strand.
TATGCATCCCTCTCGCCGCGCTGTATGGGGCGCGCCCCGCGGCCGTTCACCGCCGGCTCCCGGATGGAGAGCTTGCTTCCGTACCGCCTTGCACCATTCGGCGGCTCTCTAGAAACGGGATAGCAGGCATTGTCCGTTCATAGCCTCTTTTAGGATTGCCCCTATTATATGCAATTCCCTGTGAGAAGGCAAGGGGAAATAGCCGGTTTTTTAAAAATCCTGCCGGTTATTCTGCCTTTTCAAGCGCCAGCAAGGCTGATTCCATAGCGCTGCGGGTGGCAATATCCACAATGCCTGTAGTGGATAGCTTGAATTCCTTTTGCAATTGTTTAACGGAGGATTCCAGCTTTTTTGTAAAGGTGTTCTCCCTTCCTTTTTCTTGCTGGTAATAACCCAGGGCAATCATGTCCTTTTGAAGTGTCACTACATCATCCCCCCGGTTATATAGCCGCAGGTTGGCGTGCGCTCTTTTAACGGGCGTGCCAAACCCATAGATGCGCCAATCCGTAATTTCATAGGTGGCCCGCTGAACCCTGTCGGGATTATTCCCCTCAATGACATGAATCTGAATCATGCCGTCCGCATCCCGGCTGATCCCCTCCACGATTGCCACATGCTCTGTGCCGAGGCTGCGCTTATGGTAATAAAACCAGATGTAATCCCCGGGATAAGGAAGATAGGCATTGTCCTTTAAATAATCCGTATCATCGATGAGCCATTGCTTTTCCCTGGTTAACAATTGGCCGGTATCGGAAATGAAACGTCCCTTTTCGATAAAAAAAGGCGCTCCATCCTTTGTTCCCCCATACCAAGGATAAATGTTCTTCATAAGGCTTATGCCATACCGCTTATCTGCCTGGTCTACGCACCAGGTGAGAAATTCCGCGCACCATGCCACCCGCTTGCCGGAAAACCATTGGCCATACTTGCTTTCGTCGCTCGCCGGGCCTTCTACATAGCCGATTTCCTCCTGGACAATTTTCAGCACCAGCAGTTCCGGCTGTGCCGTTTCTGTCAATTGGGACAAATCCGGCGGTGTCCAATCGTTTGAGGCCGGGATTTCCCGCTCTTGTGCTTGCGCGGATGCTCCCCTGCCCAAAAGGCATACCAGCCACAGGAGGATCAAAGCCTTTTTCATCATGATGATTCCCTTCAGGATAATCTATTGCAATGCTTCTGCCCGTATCATAACAGAGGTGGTTTCTTTCGTCAATAAAAGGGAACGGACAAAATTGCCCATTCCCTAAAGAGAACCAAACGTAAAAATGGCTTTCCTATTCCCTTGGAATCGTTATGCCGTAAACTACTTCGGCCATCTGTGCCATGGCATCTAATACCCGGGGTGCGGGGCGGCTGGCCATATCGGTATCAATGGTATAAACACGCCCGACCAATACGGCGGGCAGATCCTTATAGCCCGGCTGTACAAAAAACTCAGCAGCCCGGGCCTCATCTGCCGCCAGAAGGATTACTTCGGGGTTTTTGCTTACAATCTCCTCCAGGCTGTACATGGGCCAGGGAACGGGGGAATCGAATGTGATAGGCTTTGTTCCTATTTTCTCCAGCAAGTCGTATATAAAGCTGCCAGGGCCAACGGTATAATCTCCCCAGTCGCCAAAGCTGACGGCATAGTATACACTGACCGGCGCTTTATCTGCAATGGCCGCTAAAATACGCTGCTCCTTTTCTGCCATTTCATCAATGAGGGGCACGGCATCCGCTCCTGCAGCGTCCGCGATCAGCCGGATGCTGGACGCAATTTCGTCATATGCATCGGCTTCCGTTGCGAGGACTGTCAGGCCCAAGGCTTCCAGGGTGGATACGGTTTCTGTCTGCAGCTTATTGCCTGCCAAGACCAGATCGGGCTTCAGGGATACGATCAGTTCCGTATTGGGGCCTGAGTAGTCGCCGCATTTCGCTTCGATGGCTGCCGCTTCCGGCGGATAGTTGGAATAGGCGTCCACGCCCACCACCCGGTCCCCCAGCCCTAGAGCAAACAAAATTTCCGTATTGCTTGGGGTAAGTGACACAATGCGCTGGGCGGAGGATACTTCCACGGTTCTGCCCATGACATCGGTTACGGTTTGGGCACTGGCGGTGGATAGCAGCAGGAGGATCAGGGTACAGACGAGGAGCGCGAATATACGTTTTTTCATAGGAAACCTCCTTTTCGTTGGTTTCCGCCGGCAAATATAAAGGCTGCTTCTAAACAGAAGGCGCGCTTTCCTTCTGCTTTGAAACAGCCCACCAAAGGCCCGCAAAGCGCAGGCCCGGCCTCATCCCTCCCTCCGAGGGCGGCCTTTACACGGATACGGGCAGGTCTCCTGGCTTGGCTTCATCCGGCTGCGGCGCCTTCCCGGCTTTACCGGTGGCACAAGGCCGGATACTTCCGGCCTGCCGTAACCATCCACCTGACAGTAGCGGGGGCTGCAGCGGATTTGAACCGCTTTCCCTTTTCACCCCTTGCGGGGCACCCGTACGGCGGAAAATGCTTTACGGGGGGAGTATACCATGAATACTCCCCCCGCACAAGTAAAAAGGTCGGGAATTGCTTACGGACTTTTTCCAATACGCAGATTCGGATTATCCGCGGACGACGCCTTTTTTAAGGATAACGCAGGCGTACAAGGCGGTTTCCCCGGTTTGCACGGTGGCAAAAGCGTTTCGGCTCCGGTCATAAAAGCCGAACCGTTCCTCAAATCCGATTTTGGCACCGGGCTCCCGCTTTTCCACCGTGGACCGGATGTCCTGCCAGATGGGCGGTTCTCCCGACGGCACAGTGCCGGGAACCACCTGCATGAGCGTTACGGGTGATTCCACAAAATCATCCAGGGGTAAAAGCGCCAATACCGCATCCAATAAGTCAACCACTTTCAAACCATCGCAGCGTACACACCGCTTGCCCATGGAAACGGCGGGAAAATTACCGTCCCCCAGTACGATTTCATCTCCATGGCCCATTTCGGCCAATATTTTCAAGAGTTCCGGGGAAATCAAAGGTGAAATACCTTTTAGCATGCTTTTTCATCCCTTCATGTTTAGTTTTGCAGCGCCTTTTATATGTCTTGCCCCCATCATAATCACATCCATGGCGCCTTGTCAAGCATGCCCCGGTATTCAGGAAAGAGGATTCCGATGCTTTAATTCAAGGCACATGTGATGCAACATTTGAGCAAAGGATTGAAATTCAACGGGGGTTTAGGTTACAATAAAAGGCAGACTTAAAAGGCGAAGGAGAATAATCATGGATTTTGCCGGCGTTTTAGCTACGGAATTTCATATACAGCTCTGGCAGGCCCAGGCGGTCATACGCCTCTTGGAGGAAGGGAATACGCTGCCTTTTATTGCAAGGTACAGAAAAGAGCAGCATGGGGAGCTGGACGATCAATTGCTGCGGGAGATGAGCCTGCGTCTTACCCAATTGCAGGCTTTGCAAAAGAGGCGGGAAGAAATCCTTTCCTCCCTGGAAAAGCAGGAGGTGCTGACGGAGGAATTGGCCGCGGCTGTCCAAAAGGCCCAAACAATGGGGGAACTGGAGGATATCTACCGGCCCTATAAGCCCAAGCGCCGTACCCGGGCTACCATTGCCAGAGAAAAAGGGCTGGAGCCTTTGGCAAACTTATTGCTATTGCAAAGGGAGCGCTCCGGCAGGGTGGAAGACATGGCGCTTCCCTTCCTTTCCGCGGAAAAAGGCGTGCCCGATGTGGAAACGGCCTTGAACGGGGCCATGGATATCCTGGCGGAAGACATGAGCAATGACGCCAAGGTGCGAACCCAGCTAAAAGCACTCTATCACAGAACCTGCCAGGTGCAGGTGAAGGCCGCCAAAGAGGAAGATTCCGTCTACAGCATGTATTATGGCCGTCAGGAGCCCCTGCGGCTTATGCCTTCCCATAGGATTCTGGCCATGAACCGGGGCGAGGCAGAGGGCTTTTTGAAGGTATCCCTGGAGGTAAACGAAGGGGATGCTATCCGGGAGGTGGCAATCCCCTATGTCCGGCCCGGCAGCATTACCACCCCTTATGTGGAAAAGGCTGCGGAGGATGCCTATCAGCGGCTGATTGCACCGTCTTTGGAAAACGAACTGCGGGGCGATCTCACCGACCGGGCGCAAAAGGCCGCCATTCAGGTGTTTGCGCAAAACCTGAAGCCGCTGCTCATGCAGCCTCCCGTCCGGGGCAAAGTAACACTGGGACTTGACCCGGGCATCCGGACTGGGTGCAAAACTGCCGTGGTGGACGAAACGGGCCGGGTGCTGGATACGGCCGTGATCTATCCCCTGCCTTCCCATGGCCGGGTGGAAAAGGCAAAGGAAACGGTGAAAGGCCTCATTCAAAAGCATCATATTCAGGTGGCTGCCATCGGCAACGGCACTGCCTCCCGGGAGACGGAGCAGTTTTTTACTTCGGTCATTCAAGAGCTTCCCGAGAAGAATGTTTCATACATGATTGTCAATGAGGCGGGAGCTTCGGTTTATTCCGCCTCCCCCCTGGCGGCCAAGGAATTTCCCCAGTTCGATGTGTCGCTGCGCAGCGCCGTATCCATTGCCAGAAGGCTGCAGGACCCGCTGGCGGAGCTTGTGAAAATCGACCCCAAATCCATTGGCGTTGGCCAATACCAGCACGATTTGAAAGAGGCGGAACTGGACGAGGCCCTTTCCGGTGTGGTGGAGGATTGCGTAAACGCCGTAGGGGTGGATGTGAACACGGCCAGCCCGTCCCTTCTTTCCCACATCGCAGGCGTGAATAGTGCCGTGGCGCAGAACATTGTCGCCTACCGGGAGGAAAACGGGCCTTTTATCAGCCGAGCAGCGCTGAAAAAAGTTCCGAAATTAGGCCCCAAGGCCTTTGAACAATGCGCCGGCTTTTTGCGCGTTCCCGGCGGGAAAGACGCCCTGGAAAACACAGGGGTGCATCCCGAATCCTATGACGCGGCAAGGGAACTGCTCAAATTGTGCGGCCTGACGGCAAAAACGGCGCCGGGAGCGCTTTATCAAAAGGTGGAATCACTGGGCCCGCAAAAGGTGGCAGATCAATTGCAGATCGGCCTTCCCACCTTGCGGGACATGGTCAAGGAGCTGGAAAAGCCCGGCCGGGATCCCCGGGACGAATTGCCCCCGCCCATGCTGCGCACGGATGTATTGACCATGGAGGACCTGATAACAGGCATGGAGATGAAGGGCACCGTCCGCAACGTGGCGGATTTCGGCGCGTTTGTGGATATCGGCGTTCATCGGGATGGGCTAGTGCATGTCTCCCAGTTGGGTAAGCGCCCCGTACGCCATCCCAGCGAGGTAGTGAAGGTGGGCGATATTGTTACCGTATGGGTGCTTTCTGTAGAGAAAGAAAAGAACCGTATTTCTCTTACAATGATTCCGCCGCAGGACCAGGGCACCGCAAAACACTAAAGCAGAAAGCGTTGGAAAAGTATGGACGGATTACAGTGGGCCAAGGAATTGTCGGATAAGCTCCGGGCAACCTTCCGGGATAAGGTCCTGTTTGTCGGTCTGCAGGGAAGCTATGGCAGGGGCGAGGCAACAGCGGAAAGCGACATTGATATGGTGGCCGTGCTGGATCATGTGGGGCTTGAGGAATTGAAATCGTACCGGGAAGTGGTTTCCTCCATGCCAAACAGCAGCCTGGCATGCGGGTTTTTGTGCGGCTTGGAGGAATTGAAGATTTGGCCCCGGTATGATCTGTTTTGCCTGGTGAGCGATACATTGCCCCTCTATGGTGACCTTAGGCCATGGATTCCCCCCATTTCCAAACAGGATATCGCAGAAGGTGTCCGGCAGGGGGCTGCAAACCTCTACCATGAGCTATGTCACCGGTTTTTGTACGGCAATCTCACAGGGAAGGTGGAACAATTAAAAGCCGCCTATAAAGCAGCATTTTTTCTGCTTCGGGCGGCTTATTACCTGGGAACGAATGTTTATTTGCCTCAAAAGAAAGAACTGATGGAAATGCTTTGTGAAAAGGATCAGGAGATCCTTCGGATGTCCCTAAACTGGGATGCCACGAAGCATCAGCGGGAAAGCGCCCCGGAAGCATGCTTCGTACAATTGATCGATACGTGCAGGCGGCTGATGCAAGCCGCTTATCTCCCCAACAGCAAAGCCTGAAGCTCATCCATGGTATGGGCTCTGAGCTCAATGGGGAAATCATCATAAAAGTGTTCAGGGTCAAACAGGCACCCGGCAATGCCCGCATTCTGCCCTGCCAGGATATCAATATCCCGATCGCCTACCATGACCGCATCATCCTTTTCCATGCCATGCTTTTTCATGAGCGCCAATATGGCGTCGGGAGCAGGTTTTGACGGGTATGGATCATCCCCGGTAATGAAATCTGCAAAGTACGGGGTCAGACCCGATGCATCCATATAGGCAAAAGCGGATTTTCCCCGGTGGGTGTACAGGTAATGCTTGCCCCCGCCCGAAAAAATGGTTTGAACCAGCGGCACGATGCCAGGATAGGGAACGACATCCACGCCTTCCAGCGTCTGGCTGTGATAGCGGTACCGTTCCTTCATCTCTTCCAGGGATTGAGCCATCTGATGCTTTGCCTTTGTGGTTTCCATGGCATGGTAGACAGACCGCTTGGCCAGGGAAATTACATCTTCCAGCGGTTCATCAACGCCATAATCGCGAAACGTATGCCATAAAGCGGCGCCTATCCGGCCATAGCTGTCAAACAGCGTGCCGTCAAAGTCCCATAGGTAATGGCGAAAGGGGAGAGGCTTTGACAGCCTGTTAACGACCGCCTCATCCGCCGGGCAAAAGGTGTATTGCTTCAGTTCCTCCGGCCGCACCCAGAGGGCTTGCGTATGCACATTCAAATGGGGCGTACCCTTTGCAATGTGGGCATTGATAAAATAAAATCGCATGGATTTTTCGGGATAGTTGTAGTCGGTCTGCATCAGCAAGCCTTCCGGAACGATTTCGATATCCAGTTCTTCCCGGCATTCCCGCACAAGGCAAGCCTCCGGGGTTTCATCCGCTTCCAGTTTTCCGCCCGGAAACTCCCACAAATAGGAGCAGCCCAGGCCGCTTTGGCCCCTGCGGCAAATAAAAAGCTGGCCTTCCTTGCGAAGAATGGCCGCGGCTACCTCAATCCTTTTCATTTCAAGCAACACTTGCTCCTTATTTCTTTTCTTCTTCAGCATCCAGTTTGGTAACCAAGGCCGTTTCCACGCGATGGTCGGCCAATTCTTCAACGTATATGCGAAGTCCGTACGCCGTAACCTCCGGATGGCTGCCGTCCTGGGGAATGGTGTTAAGCTGGTTGAAGATCAACCCGCCCAGGGTATCGAATTCCTCATCCAGCGGTAATGGAATCTCCAGTGCCTCGGAGAGCGTATCCAAATCCACCGTGCCCGCAACCCGCCACTGGTTTTCTGAAACCTGTGTGATTTCCTGTTCGGCGGCGGGGTCAAACTCATCATAGATGCTGCCCACGATCTCTTCCAACAGGTCTTCCATGGTTACGATACCGCTCATGCCGCCATACTCATCCACCACAATGGCCATATGCACTTTTTTCTTTTGCATGTCCCGGAAAAGCACATCGGCTTGAACCGTTTCAGGCACAAAATACGCTTCCCGCAGCAGTTCCCGCAGCGGTTTGGGGCTTGGGTTATGCTGGTTGAGCAAATAATCCCGGGTATACAAGATGCCGATGATGTCATCAATATCCTCTTCATATACGGGAAAGCGGCTCAGGCCCGAATCCAGTATGGTTTTAACAATCATCTCCGGCGGGTCCTGTGCCCAAATGGAAACCACATCGGTGCGGTGGATCATTACGTCTTCGGCGGAAGAATTGTTGAATTCAAAAATGTTTTCTATCATTTCCCGCTCATTGGTCTGGATTGCGCCTTTTTCCTCTCCAATATCCACCATCATGCGGATTTCTTCCTCCGTGACCCGCCCTCCCTGCTGCTGAGGGTTAATGCCGAAAACACGGAGCATCCCGTTGGTGGAAGTGGATAAAAACCAGACGACAGGCTTTGTAAATCGGGCCAGAAAGGAAATGACGCCGCAGGTCAGCCGGGCTACCTGTTCGGGCTTTTGCATAGCAATGCGTTTGGGAGTCAATTCTCCCAGCACCAGCGTGAAATAGGATAAAATCAGCGTGATGAGAATCACGCTGATGGTGTTAAGCGTGTCGGGAGACATAAATGTAACGCCCACAGTATAAACCAGCCAATTCACTAGCCGGGAGGCAAAGTTATCGGCGGCAAAGGCGCTGCCCAAATAGCCTGACAGGGTGATCATAACCTGTATGGTAGACAAAAAACCGTTGGGCGCTTCTACCAATCGAAGCATCAACTGTGCTTTTTTATCTCCCTCCTCGGCCTGACGGCGGATCTTGTTGTCGTTTAGCGAGACAACGGCCATTTCCGTGGCGGCAAAGAAGGCATTAATAGCTATGAGGACCAACTGCAAAAACAATTGGCCCCATATTGGGTCGGAAGACAAGATGAACCCCCCTTTTGTATCGGCATTTTCAGCCATGCTATAGTATAGCATGGCGGGAGGGAAAATGCACCAAAAAGTCTGGACCTATTTGCGCGGCGTCAACCTTGTAAGGTATAATGGGAAAAATCTTCCTAGGGGGTGTACTGTGTGAACAAGGTGGGTTTGGATTTTTTCACGAAGGCGGTCTTTCCCAGCCGGCTCAAAGGCGCATCAGGGAGGCTGCACTTTTTAATGAAAAAGGCGGATTTGGAAGAAAACAAGTACCGCACTGACCTGTATGCTTTGGAAAACGGTCAGGTGCAACCGTTGACCTCCTCCGGCGATGTCCTGTCCTATTTTCCGGTGGAAGGCGGCGTTTTATTCCCCTGCCTGCGCACGGATAAGGACAAGGAGCGGGGCAAGAATGGCGAGCCGCTGACAGTTTTGCAGTTTCTGCCGGAAAAAGGCGGCGAGGCCAGGGAATTTGTTCGATTAAATTATCAGGCTACCGATTTTTTGTTTCTTGACAAAGACACATTTTTGTTTACTGCCCTATTTGATTTTGCATGGGAAGAAACACTGAAAAAAGCCGACGGAGACGTGGAAAAGGCCTTGGCGCAGCGCAAAGAAGAATCAGAAAGCTGCGATGTGCTGGACGAGCTTCCCTTTTGGCAAAACGGAGAAGGAATGGTCAACAAAAAGCGCAGCCGCCTGTACTGGTATGACAAGGGAAGTATTACGCCGCTTACAGATTCTTTCACCCAAGTTAAATTAATGGGTTTATCGCCTGAAAAAAAGCAGGCACTGTACGTCGCCTGCACCTATACGGATCAGATGCCGCTTTATGATCAGCTCAGGGTCCTCAATCTTCAAACCCTCCAAAGCCATGAAATTCATGTGGCGCAAAAGGCATCCCATCAGGCGGCATCCTTCCTGACGGAGGAGACTGTCGCCGTCGCAGCCGGCCTGATGGGCGCATATGGCATCAATGAAAACGCCGCTTTTTTCCTTGTTGATCTGAAAAACGGCAACGTACGCCTTTTGGACGATGGAAATGAGCTGGCCTTGGGCTGCAGCGTGGGTTCCGACTTGAAGATTGGCAATGATTCTACCGCACTTTATCCCTGGCGAGGCGGCTTTGCGCTGATTGCTACCGTAGGGCACAGCGCCCAGGTGTATGCCTGGCAGGAGGGGCACGGCATTGCAAGGATTACAGAAGTGGACGGCTTGGCAGCCGAATGCACCGTTGCGGGCGGCACGCTCTATGCCCTTTGCATGGACGGGCAAAAAGGCATGGAGATTTATGCCCTTTCGGAAGACGGCGGATTGACCTGCCTTACAAGCCTGAATGAAGGGCTGCAGACATATGCAATATCACAACCACGCGAAATAACCTTTCAGAATGAGGACGGGAACACCATCACAGGCTGGGTAATTCCTCCCTTAGGCCTTGCGGCGGGGGAGAAAGTGCCGGTAAT
>JAEVYX010000130.1 GCA_023392515.1 Bacillota bacterium
CTTCGCTTTCCAGCGTAAGCGTTACTTGTACTGTTTCTTTGGGAAGGTACATGGCCTTATCCGTTATCAGCTCTGTGATTTTCACGCCTGTTCCCTCCGATACGGCAGTCCCCGCAAAACATCCCAAAGCACACAAGAGGCCCAGGGCAGCTTTTGCAAATATCCACCGGTGCTTTTTTCCCATCTTTTTTGCCTCCATCCGGAGGATTCCGGCACGGTTGTCATGTTCTGCGCGTAACAACTAATTTTGATAGCAAAAATATAGCATAACCAATCGTAGGGCACAATAGGTTATGCGCATAACAAACAAATTTCATTAGTTTGATCGGTGCTATTTGTTGAATTGCACCAAAGATTTTTCCAAAGGCGGAAAAGTCTGAACGGAATCCCCCTTGATAAGCCGGACGGGAAGGGTAATCACCTGGGGCGGCAGATCCTTGTTTTCCAACAGGTCCATCAGCATTTTTACGGCGCATTCCGCCTTGCGGGATACATTTTGGTGGATGGTGGTAAGCCTGGGCCTTACCAGGTGAGCCAGAAGGTTATCATCAAACCCGGTAACAGAAATGTCCTTGGGGATGGATACCCCCCGGTCGAGCAAGAAATTTACCGCCTCCACCGCATAATAGTCGGAGGTAAACACCCAGGCCGTATCCTTTGCACCAATGCGGGGAAGCATTTTCTGATAATCCTCCCGGCGCAGCTTCCTGTCTTTGGCAATGAGGATATAGGAATCCTCCCCCCAGGGGATGCCTGCCTCCGCCAGCGCCTTTTGATGCCCGGCCAGGCGGTGGGCATCCACACCGTACAATTCCGGCTGATCCCCCACATAGGCAATGCGCCGGTGCCCGCACTTGATGAGGTGGTTTGCCATCAGGTATCCGCCCTGAAAATCATTCAGGCCCACATTGTTGTACTGTTCGTTTTCGTCAAAATAGCAGTCGATAAAAACAACCGGGCGCTGGGCAATCTTCATAAGCTCCCTGCACTGGTCCGCCTGGAGGCCCATGATAATCATGCCGATGGTGTTCCAGGTCTGGGCGATATGGTTGATCTCCCGGGCGTTTTGTGCGGCATAGAGCATGGTAAAAAAATGCCGGGTACGGATTTCATTTTCCAAAGCGCCAATCAGTTCGCTGACAAAGGGGTCCTGCAGGGCCAGCTTTTCCTCCCGGTTGGGGTAGTTGGTAATCACGCCGATGATTTCAGAATCGCCCTTGGCCAGCATCCGGGCGCCCATGTTGGGAATGTAGTGGTACTCCTCCAGCTTTTTGCGGATGCGCTGGGCCATCTCCGGAGACATCTTCTGCAAGTGCCCATGGATCACGTTGGACACTGTGGCGGTGCTCACATTCAGGCTTTCGGCAATTTCTTTGATGGTGATCATTACGCATCCCCCTTCCGGTTGGAATCAATCTCCATGTTGAAATTTCGTCTGATAAGGCGCGGCTGTGTTTTGTACAAGTATAGCAACGCCAAGACATGAGTGCAAGATTCAAATGCAAAAAGCCCGCCGTATAATGGCTACGACGGGCTTTCGATGTATTTCCTTGTCATGCGCCTGCAAACCGCCTGCCAAATTCCTCGCAGGCTTTCAGCCCCTCCTCATCCGGGGTTTCGTTGACCATCAGCCCTTCCTCAAACAGCGTTGCGCCGCTTTGTGCGGCCCGGGCCTGCCATAGCCGCATCCATTCTCCATCACCCCAGCCGTAGGAGCCGAACAAGCCTACTGTCTTCCCGGAAAGCAAACCTTCCAGTTCGGTGAAAAAAGGCTCAAATTCATTTTCTTCCAGCACTTCCGCACCCATGGCAGGACACCCCAGCAATATTTTGTCATAGGCAGCCACCGCCTCCGGCGTGGTATCGGACACGGTAAACACATCCGCTGATGCGCCTCCCGCCTGTACACCCTTGGCAATGCTCTGCGCCATCATTTCCGTGTTTCCCGTACCGCTCCAATAAACCAATACTGCACGATCCATCAACAGCCCTCCTTGTACTTATTGTTTTACCCGGCTTGAACGACCTCTTCCAGCCGCATCCCGTTTTGCAGCTTCCGGCAGCATGCGTGCCGGCAATGGTCATACTGCGCAAACAGCGCCTGGACTCTATCCACATCCCCATATACCTTCCAGCAGCCGCACAGTTTGCACTTAGCCCCTTTATGGGCCACAAAACCCGCCACATCCTCCGGCGGATAACCCAGGAACAGGCCAATCTCATGGGGAAAATCGCCGCTTTCCTCCACCCGCCGGCCCAGCTGTTCCACCAGGCCGTTTACCTCCCTGCCCCGGTATCCAAAGGCGCGGAGGATGCGGCGGGATTCCAGGTGATAAAGCTGCTTTGCCAGCAATTCCTCCCGGTATATGTATAGCAAGCTGACCCCCGTTATTGTATGAAAGATATGCACGCACAGACCCTTATTTTTTAGGGAAGCCGTCACTTGGGATATCTGCTCCTTTTGTGCCTCATAGGCTGCCCGTTTCATGGAGATCAGATTTCCCGCTTTCAACCCCATCAGGGTAGGCGCGCAGTGAAACGCTACCAGCCGCTCCAGTTTTTCCAGCATACACTCCCTCCGTTCGTAGGTTATCAATCGCTAACCATTGTAAAAAAATGATCCGTCATGATTAGAAAGGGGTAAATGATATTCTGTTAGCCATTGCTAACCATCTATATTGTACCGTTTCCTTTAGCCCTTGTCAAGATAAGCCATGCAAACACAACCAGCTCTCTTTAATAACCCAAATTTCCAAGTTTTCTTGGTGGGGCGCGGGGAGGCCTTCTTTTTCAAAAGAAGGCCTCCCCGCATAATTCCCCATATCATCGTTTTCCGTTCTGTCCTGAGTGTCGGCCATGCATCCTCTTGCAAGCCGTTTCAAGCACTTCTTTAGCGCCATCAAGGCCCAAAGGCCCAAAAGAAGAACCGCCATACAAAATATCATACCGCAGCCCCTCCTTATTCAATTGCACTTAGGCTGCTTACCCCAAGGCAACATCCAGGATCATCATAACCAGGAAGCCCGCAATCACGCCAATGGTTCCCCAGTTGGAATGCTCCCCCTCGTGGGAACCGGGGATCAGTTCATCGGCCACCACATAAATCATGGCCCCCGCAGCAAACGACAAGAGCCACGGCATTAATGGTGCAACGCTTCCGGCAATCAAAACGGTCAGCACTCCAAAGATGGGTTCCACAATTCCGGAAAGGCTGCCAAACAGGAAAGCCTTCCAGCGCTTCATGCCTTCCTGGCGCAAGGGCAGTGCAATGGCCGCGCCCTCAGGGAAATTTTGTATGCCGATACCCAGCGCCAAGGCCAGGGCAGCCGCATAGGCGCCGCTTTCATGGGCCGCCAATGCAAAGGACAAGCCTACCGCCATTCCTTCCGGGATGTTATGCAGGGTAACAGCGGATACCAACAGCGTGGTACGCTTCAGCGAGGTGGGACGGCCTTCGGCGCTATGACTTCCCGCATGTAAATGAGGCATCAGGCTATCCAGCCCCAGGAGGAAAAGTGCGCCCAGCAAAAACCCGCCCGCCGAAGGGATCCAGGCAGCCTGGCCCATGGCTTCAGCCTCTTCCATTGCGGGTATGAGCAGCGACCAAATGGATGCCGCAATCATAACCCCGGAGGCAAAGCCAAGAAAAATCTGCTGCATCTTTCCGCTGATGCTGCGCTTGAAAAAGAAAACCAGCGCCGCACCCATCGACGTCATAAGAAAGGTAAATCCCGTTCCGGCTAATGCGCCCATGGCAGGGCTCAATCCCCACATATCCTGTCCTCCTAAGTGCAAACTACATTCTATATAAACCACAAACCGAAAAATGAACCGGCAGCGCGCCGCGGCAACTGGCCATTCCATTCCTGCCTATGCGAAAAATAGCCAAATCGTGCGCGGCTTCGAGCCGCGATGCGCGCCTAATCTTCTTTTTTGAAATAATTTTTGAAATCACTTTCCAAATCAATACCCTCGGGTTTCAGCAGGTCTTTTGCCAGATAATATCCGCTTGCCATCACACCGGCCACGCCGAAACCCGGGAAGACCCATTGCCCGCATAAATACAGGTTCGGCACATCTGTTTTTTGCTTTAAAAACTTCCCGTAATTCTTGGCGTCAATGGCCCACCCCATAAACGAGCCGTTCTTGCTGTAGGTATACCGCTCAAACGTGACCGGAGTCGAAAGCTCCGCCGACGCCAGGCTGTCTCTGAATCCATTGCCAAGTAAACCATCCAGCCGGGATAAAACCGTATCCATTGCTTCGCTTTTCAGTTTGTAATACGCTTCTCCCCGTTCTCTATTTGCACCGGTCTCCCAGCAGTTGCGATATGCATACGGGATCGGCAAAAGCGCAACCGCCGCCGTGTATGTATCCCCCGGCTTTTTCGGATAGACAACCATCTCAATGGGGCAATTTTCAGGCGTAAAGTTTTTATGATTCTCCCTGTAATTCATGCTGCTCAAAAAAGAAAAGCAGCTGACATTTCCAAAGTCATAATCGTCTTTCACCGCCAGAAACAAGGCGCAAACACCCGGAAATATTTCCTTGCCATCAAGCTTATGCTTGATCTCATCTTTAAGGGCGAAACTGCGGGGAAGCAAATCATACGTAAAATGGGGTGATGCATTGCTGATTACGTTTTTCGCATAATAGCATGCTCCATCTTTTGTCCTGACACCAACGGCCGCGCCGTTTTCAATGAGAATTTCCTCGGCTTCCGTCTTCAGTTTCAACATTCCGCCATTGGCAGTAAAGCTCTTCACCGAAGCATCCGGAATCGCCTGCATGCCTTCTGCTGGATAATAGTCTTTCCCTATCACATTAAAGCGGTAAGCATAGGCCATATACACCATCGGGAAAATACCCTTGCTGAATATGGCAGAGCGGAGAACAGGGTTTTGTGTTAACTTGTCCAATACAACGCTGGCATCTTTCAAACCATATTTCATAAAAACGGGTTTTTTCACCAGGTTTGTCAAGCCAAACCTTATCATTTCGAATAGATTCATTTCATAGGGCGGCTTTGGCGCTCCGGTTCCGGAGTTCATTTCCGCGTACATTTTTTCATTTAAATCGAAAATTAGGTTAACGTCCCTTTTGTTATCCGGAAAAGCATCTAAAAAATCTTCCCGCAGCCTGTCATGCCTGAAATCATATCTCTTCCCGTCAATAAAGCAGCAAATGTCACCTGTGTTCCTATTTGCATCCATTACTGCTCCCCAAAATTCCAGAAATTGCGGTATTGTCTGCCCTTCCTTCAGCTCGTACAGGCTTTCAATGCCCAGGTCAAACTGCACGCCTTTCCTTTTAAAAGACGTAATAAGCCCTCCGGGAATATTGTGCTTTTCAAGGATGAGCACCTTTTTATTGTATTTGGCAAGAAAATTTCCGGCACTTAAACCGCCCATGCCCGCACCGATGATGATGGCATCAAACATATTAAATCATCCTCTGCCCTTGAAATATATTCCTCATTTTTATCTAACAAGGTGCAGATGTCAAGCGTTTTTCAACAACTTTCTCAAATAGACCCAATTTAAAAGCGGGCCGAAGCCCGCTATTCACCTATAGCCTTCTTGGGGGAGCCATATGGATGGCCTTTCCCTCCACGCTTTCCAAAGCCTCCGTAATGCTTTCTGAAAAAGTCGGGTGCGGGCGGATGGCCCGCAAAAGCTGCTCCCGCGTAAAACCGTTTGCAACGGCCAGCGTCATTTCATTCACCATATCCGTTGCCCGCTCGCACATCAATTGGGCACCCAGTACAGCATCTGTCTTCCCATCCACAACCAGTTTCACAAAGCCCCGCTCGCCGCCTGCAATCATCGTCCTGCCGTTGCCGGTAAGCACATATTTCCCGGTGCGGATTTCCATGCCCTTCGCCTTTGCTTCATCCGCTGTCAGCCCCACACAGGCGATCTCCGGCTCGGTGTACACGCAGGCAGGCACAATCCGTTCGTTGATGTGCGGTGTTATTCCCGCCGTCTGCTCCACGCAAGCGATGCCCTGGGCCGACGCGGCATGGGCCAATTGAAAGCCTCCCGTCACATCGCCAATGGCATACACGCAGGGCATGCTGGTCTGATGATTTTCATCGGTTACGATCCTGCCCCGGTCCATTTCAAGGGAGAAGCCTTCTTCAAACAGCCCCCCGGTATAGGCCCGGCGGCCGATGGCGCAAAGAACAGCATCACCCGACGCCTTGCCCTGTGTATCTTTCCCCTCATACCTGACGGTCAAAGCGCCGTCCGCCTCTTTTTCAATCAGCGTCACCTTGGCCCCGGTGCATATGGAAACGCCCCGTTTTTTCAAAATCATGGACAGATTTTGTGATATCTCCCGGTCCATTTGTGGCAAAAGCCTGTCCATGGCTTCCAAAATGGTAATTTGAACGCCCAGGGCCGCAAACATGGTAGCGAACTCCACCCCGATCACGCCGCCGCCGATAATCACCATGCTTTTCATTACAGGCGGCGCAGCAAGCAGCTCATCGCTTGTAACCACTCCGGGTAGGTCGATGCCGGGGATGGCCGGGCGCAGGGGAACAGAGCCTGTGGCTATCAAAATCCGCCCGGCGGTATAGGTTTTTCCCTCCACCAGAACGGTGTGGCTATCCACGATGACACCTTGACTTTTTATCAACTCAATTTTGTTTTGCGAGAGAAGCTGCGAAATGCCCTGGCGCAATGCTGATACGATTTCATCCTTGCGCTCGTACATCCTTTTCAGATCATAGGAGACATTTTCTGCTTGGATGCCCCAGGCCTTCATGCGGGAAAGGCTGTCAACTTGCGCTACGCCGTGGAGCAACGCCTTGGTGGGAATGCAGCCCCGGTTCAGGCACGTGCCGCCCACTTCGCCTTTTTCCACCAGGGCCACTTTTTGACCCAATTGGGCTGCCCGGATAGCCGCCTCGTATCCGCCGGGGCCTGCGCCCAGCACAATCCAGTCAAAATCCATAAAAGACCTCCTAGAAGTTTTGCGCGCATAAAAAGCCGCACATATCCCGGTAGATTTCCGCCGAAGCGCCTTCCAGCGGAGCCAGAGCCATCCCAAGCGTCTCCCCTTTTAACACGCAGCCCGCCAAAAGGCCGGGGATTCTTCCAATCAGTTCTCCATCCATGGCGTCGGAATAAACCCTGCAGGCAGAAACCCGCCCCTGTTCCACCGAAAGCTGCAACTGGATTCCTCCCCAGGGGAAGCGGGCTTCCCCTTCCCAGGTGAAGGGGAGCGGCTGGCCATAAATCCAGTCCCAGGAGGAGAATTTTTTTACCTGAGCCGCCACGCTGTTTTCATCAATTCTGTCCTGCGCCATCTCACATGGTGTGCAGCCGTAAACATGGGCAAAGGATGCGATCAGCGCTTCCTTTAATTTTCCCACGCTTACGTCCCCGCAAAGGGACTGCAAGTTCACCACCCGGGCCCGAACGGAATCCACGCCCTTGGAGGTCAATTTTTGCGCGGGAACATTCAAATACCGAGACAGGTTATCCATGTCCACATTCACAAGAAGCGTGCCATGGTGATAAGCGCTGCCCTTGCTTTTGTAAAACGCGTTTCCGGAAAACTTGCGCCCGTCCACAGTGATGTCATTGCGGCCAGTGCGCTGCGCCTGGATGCCAAAGGAGCGCACAGCCTGCAAAATCACCTCTGTCTGCCGGTCCACGTCGTAGTTTTCATCCTTTACAAGAAAGGTAAAGTTCAAGTTGCCCAGGTCATGGTACACCGCACCGCCCCCGGAAAGGCGGCGGACCAAGTGTCCGCCGTCCTTTTCCAGCTCCGGCACCCGCACTTCCTTCCAGGCGTTCTGGTTGCGGCCGATCACTACCGTATGCCGGTTTTGCCACAGGTACAATACGGCTTCCTCTTCCTGTACCGTTTCCATCAAATGGGCTTCCAGGGCCAGGTTTTCATAGGGGATGGTATTCTCCGTTGTCACATAGCGGCAAAACCGGATCATATAGGTCCCCACTTTCGCTAAAAAGTATACCTCAGCCGAGGATTTCGGGCCGCGCCCACCTCGTCCGGGCGGCCGATAGGGGTCGTTACCGGGCAGGCATGCAGGCTCTCCGGGTCTTCCTTGGCTTTTGCTGCGATGTCGAGAAGGGCCTGGACTCCTTCATCCAGGGTCTCGACGCTTTCCGTTTCCGTAGGTTCCAGCATCAGCGCCTCATGAACGATGAGGGGGAAATACATGGTGGGGGGATGCATGCCCTTGTCCAACAGCGCCTTGGCTGCATCCAGGGCGGATACCCCCGTTTCCTTTTTCATTTCTTCCAGGGACAGCACAAATTCGTGCATGCAGGTATGATCATAAGCCAGCTGATACGTGCCTTTCAGCTTATGCATCATGTAATTGGCGTTGAGCACGGCACTTTCAGAAGCCTCCCGTACACCTTTTGCCCCAAGGGTAAGAATATAGGTCAGGGCGCGCACGACCACCAGAAAATTCCCGTAAAATGCTTTCACCTGGCCGATGCTTTGGGGGCCGGGGTTTTCACCCAGCCTGGACGCAGGCAGGTAGGGCGCCAATGTGGATTTGCAGCCCACCGGGCCACTGCCGGGGCCGCCGCCGCCATGGGGAGTGGAAAAGGTTTTGTGCAGGTTGAGATGCACCACATCAAAGCCCATATCACCGGGCCTTGCAATGCCCATAACGGCATTCAGGTTGGCTCCGTCGTAGTAGTTGAGCCCGCCGGCTTCGTGGACAATGCGGGTGATGTCCAGTATGTTTTTGTCAAACAGCCCCAGGGTGTTGGGGTTGGTGAGCATCAGCCCTGCGGTATCCTCACCCACGGCAGCCTTCAGTGCATTCAAGTCCACGCAGCCGTCGGGGCCGGAGGGAAGGCTCACCACCGTATAACCGGCCATGGCCGCAGTGGCGGGGTTGGTGCCGTGGGCGGAGTCGGGCACGAGAATCTTCGTGCGCTTATGATCCCCCCGGGCCTCGTGATAAGCCTTTATGAGCAAAATTCCCGTAAACTCCCCGTGGGCGCCAGCCGCGGGCTGGAAGGTCATCCGGTCCATGCCTGTGATTTCGCACAGGTGCTTTTCCGCAAGAGCCAGTACTTCCAGGCAGCCTTTTACCGTTTCCTTGGGGGCAAGGGGGTGAATCTGGGTAAAGCCGGGCAGGGCAGCAATTTCCTCGTTAATACGGGGGTTGTATTTCATGGTGCAGGACCCCAGGGGATAAAACCCGCAGTTGACGCCGTGAGCCCGTTTGCTGAGCTTTGTGTAGTGGCGGCTTATTTCCGTTTCCGAAAGCTCGGGAAGCTTTGGCGCCTGTTCCCTTTTCATGTTTTCGGGCACAGCCGCTTCAGGTACGTCGCATGCAGGCAGCAGCTCACACCTATGGCCGGGACGGCTTATTTCAAAAATCAATTTCATTTCGCGCACACCTCCCGGACAGTTTCAACCGCTTCATCCATCTGCTCCCGGCTAACAAGTTCTGTTACGCACCACAGGAGGCTGTCTTCCCCCAAGGGAAGCCCGCCCAAGATGCCCTTTTCTTCCAGGGCCTTCAAAACCGCGCTTTGCTTCCCTGCGCAGGTAGTGACAAACTCGTGGAAGAAGGGGGCGCTTCCCACCCTTGCAATACCGGGGACTTTGGTCAAGGCCTGTTCCAAATAATGCGCCTTGCTCATGGACTGGCCTGCGGCATTTTTTAACCCCTCATAGCCCATGGCGGCAATGTACACCGCGGCGGTAAGAGCGCACAGCGCCTGGTTGGAGCAGACATTGCTGCTGGCCTTTTCCCGTCTGATATGCTGCTCCCTGGCCTGCAAGGTTAAAACATACGCCCGGTTTCCTTTATCGTCGATGGTTTCGCCTACGATCCGGCCCGGAAGCTTCCGCATCATGGCTGTTTTAGCCGCCATAAAGCCCAGATAGGGGCCGCCAAAGGAAAGGGGCATGCCCAGGGGCTGTCCTTCGCCCACGGCGATATCCGCCCCCGCCTCTCCTGGCGACTGCATAATGGCCAGCGCCAAGGGGTTTACGCCCAATATGTATTTTGCACCGGCCTCATGGGCCAGTTCTCCCAGGTCTTTGACATCCTCAAAGGCGCCATAGAAGTTGGGCTGCTGCACATACAGGCAGGCAGTTTCATCCGACAGCATGCCACGCAAAGCCTCCCTGTCCGTGAGGCCATCCTTCTCCGGAACGATAAGCATGGGCGCATTGGCCCCATGGCAATAAGTGGCGATGGCGGCAATCACGTCCGGGTGGGCGGTGGCGGATACCAGGGCTGTCATCCGCTTGCGCTCCCGGCACATGCTCACCGCTTCCGCAGCGGCTCCGGCCCCATCGTATACAGAGGCGTTACTCACATCCATGCCGGTCAATTCGCAGATCATGGTCTGGTATTCGAAGATGGACTGCAAAATCCCCTGGCTGATTTCTGCCTGATAGGGGGTGTAGGCAGTCACGAACTCCTCTTTGGCTGTCACATATTTCACAATGGAGGGGATGTAGTGGTTGTAGGCCCCCGCCCCCCGAAGGATTACGGGAAACACCTTGTTTTTCCCGGCGAGGGCAGTCATGGCTCTTCGCACCTGCATTTCCGCCATGCCCTCGGGCAGGTTCAGCAGGCCCTTTTGCAAAACGCTTTCGGGAATGTCCTGAAAAAGCTGCCCCACATCCGTAAGGCCCAGTTCCCGGAGCATTTCCTCACGCTCCTTATTGGTCGTAGGCACATAACCGCCCATGCTTATTCCTCCTTGGCCGATTGAGCGTAAGTGTCGGCGTCCATAAGTTCTACCGTATCCGAAACATTCTCAACCCGGATCAGCCATGCCTCATAGGGTGCCTGATTGATGGTTTGAGGGCTGTCCAGCAAGGCTTCGTTGATTTCCGCCACAACGCCTGAAACGGGACTGTATACATCGCTCACGGCCTTCACTGATTCCACGTCGGCAAAGGTTTCCCCCGCCGCAACCGTATCCCCCACCTGGGGCAGGTTTACAAACACCAGGTCGCCCAGGGATTCCTGGGCAAAATCCGTCAGGCCGATTTCCACTTTGCCGCCGTCCAGGGTGCGCACCCACTCGTGGGATTTGGTGTACTTCAATTCCTTAGGGGTATTCATGGCATGTTCCTCCTTCAATCTATGTCGCTTTTCTTTACTTCTTTTTGTAAAACGGCAAGGGGATAATCTCTGCTTCAATTCTCCGCCCCCGGACGTCCACTTCCACCGTATCCCCCGTGGCAAGCCCCACTTTGGTTACCAGTGCCATAGCCACCGCTTTTTCAAGGTATGGGCAGTAGGTGCCGGAGGTGGTCACGCCCAAAACCTCATCGCCGCGGTAAACGGTGCAATGCTCCCTGGCGATGCCCCGGCCGGTCATTTGAAGGCCCACTCGGGCTTTTTGCGGTTCGCCTTTTTCCTGGAGCGCCTTTTTGCCGATAAAATCTTCCTTGGCAAACTTCACGTAAGCGCCAAGGCCCGTTTCAATGGGCGTGATTTCATCGTTCATCTCATGACCGTAAAGGGGCATGGCGGCTTCCAGGCGCAAAGTATCCCTGGCCCCCAAACCGCAGGGAATGAGGTTTACATCCTTCCCCGTTTCCAAAAGCAGCTCCCACAGCCGGGGTGCGTCCTCATTTTTGCAGTAGAGCTCAAACCCGCTTTCCCCCGTATACCCGGTGCGGGAAATCAGGCAGGGTATCCCCCCCACAGCCCCATGCTCCACAAAGGAGTAGTATTTCTTGGGGATGTCCTCTTCCCGGCACAGCCGTTCCATGATTTCCAGGGCCTTTGGCCCCTGCAGGGCTACCTGTGCGGTCTCGTCGGAGATATCTTCCATTTTGACATCCCCAAAAAGATGCTGGCGCATCCAGGCCACGTCTTTCTCCCGGTTGGAAGCGTTCACTACGATCAGGTAACACTCCTCCCCCATCCGGTAAACGATCAAATCGTCCACCACGCCGCCCAGGTCGTTGCACATGGGGCTGTAACGGACCTGGCCCACCGCCATGCTTTGAAAATCGTTGGTGAGCAGGTTTTGAATATTGTTCAGGGCATCCGGGCCGGAAAAGGTGACCTCGCCCATATGGGATACATCAAACAGCCCGCAGGCCGTACGCACCGCCATATGCTCGGCAATGACCCCGTCCGGATACTGCACCGGCAGGATATACCCTGCAAAGGGCACCATTTTCCCGCCCCAGGCCACATGGCGGTCATACAAGGGCGTCTTTCGATCCATATTTCCTCCTCCTTTTACGGTACGCAAACATTTCCCATAATATCAAAAGCAGAGGCGAACAGACTGCTTTTTGCAGCCTATCCGCCTCTGTTATCGAACCTGAAAGATTCTTCCCCCGCAGCCATATCGCCGTGAAGGAGTTGCTTCTTCGGTGCATGATGCTTTCCAGAGTTTCGTCCCGGCCTAGTCTTTTTGCCTGAGAGTTTGTTGCGTCTTCCCCTTCGGCGCCGCCATACGGCAGTCTCTCCTGGGCCGTTCACCCGAAATATGCAGTTGTTGGGCAAGTATCCTTCAATATTTGGCACAGCTGGAAACCCAACAGCAGTGTACAATTTCGGGTGTGTTTTGTCAATGTGCAGTTTGATACCATCTGTTTCTATTCCGTGAAAAAATCCATACAAAAAATGCATCCCTTTTCCTTCGAATCGGAATGCATTTCTCTTGATTATTACGCTTGTTTCTTTTGCCCGATGGGAATCCCGCAGGGATGCGTGGCCTTTTCAGAATAGGCCAATTCATTTTTCACAGAAGCATACAGCCGGTAGCCCCCAGCCAGGTTAAAGGCCTCAAATCCGTTCTGGGTTAGAATCCGGCAGGCGATATAGCTGCGCAAGCCGCTGTGGCAGTTTACATACACAGGCTTCGAACTGTCGATTTCGTCCAGGTGATCCCGCAAATCATCCAGAGGAATCCAAACGGTGCCTTCAATATGCCCCTTTTGGTATTCTTCATCGGTGCGCACGTCCAATAAGGTTACGCTGCCGTCCCTGGGCAAAGCATCCACGTCATGCCAGTGGAATTGCCGCACTTTTCCCGTAAGCAGGTTTTCCGCCATAAAGCCGCACATATTCACCGGATCCTTGGCGGATGAAAAGGGCGGCGCATAGCACAATTCCAGCTCGCTCAGGTCATGCACGGTCATACCGGCGCGAATGGCGGTATTGATGACATCGCACCGTTTATCCACGCCCTGAAAGCCTACGATTTGCGCCCCCAATACTTTTCCATCCCCGGGGGCATACAATAGCTTGATGCATTGATTGGTGGCGCCGGGATAATACGTGGCATGGGATGCGCCGTAGGTATACACCTTTTCATAAGGGATGTCCGCCGCTTTTGCCGCCGTCTCGTACAGCCCCGTGGCCGCAACGGTCATATCAAAAAGCTTCAGCACCAGGGCGCCCTGGGTACCCTTGTACACGCTTTTCAGCCCGCAAATATTATCTGCGGCAATGCGCCCCTGCTTGTTGGCGGGGCCCGCCAGGGGTAAAAAGGCCGGCTGCCCCGATATATAATTTGTAACCTGCACCGCATCCCCCACGGCATAAATATGGGGATCGGAGGTATGCATGGTTTCATCCACCAAAATGGCGCCCTTGGGCGACAGCGCAATCCCCGCTTCCCTGGCCAGCTGGCTTTCCGGCCGCACGCCTACGGAAAGGAGCACCATATCCGCAGGAAGAGAGTCGCCTTCCACCAGAACACGCAGGCCTTCCTTTTCGGGTTCAATGGCTTTTACGCCTTTGCCCAAGCACAGGTTCAGCCCTTTTTTTCTTGCATAGCGGTGGACTTCGCTGGCCATGTCAAAATCCAAGGGGGCAATGACATGATCGCTCAATTCCACCACTGTAACATCAAGGCCTGCCGCAATCAGGTTTTCTGCCATTTCCATGCCGATGGCGCCGCCGCCCACCACCACGGCTTTGCGGGGCTTTTTCTCCTCCACAAAGGCGCGGATGCGCAATGCGTCGGGCACGGTGCGCAGCGTAAACACCCTGGGGTCGTCCTTCCCCGGCAAGGGAGGAACGACAGGTTCCGCACCGGGGGAAAGAATCAAATCGTCATACGTCTCCTGATAAGTGGAGCCGTCCTGATGGTTTTTTACCGTTACGATACGGTTTTCCTTATCAATAGCGACGGCTTCGTGAAGGACGCGCACATCCACATGAAACCTGCCATGAAAGCTCTCCGGCGTTTGCAGCGTCAGGTCTTCCTGATCGGTGATTTCGCCGCCCACATAATAGGGAAGGCCACAGTTGGCATAGGAAATATGCGGCCCGCGCTCCAGCAGGATAATTTCCGCCTTTTCATTGAGACGGCGCAGCCTGGCCGCCGCACTGGCGCCCCCGGCTACGCCGCCGATTATTACAACTTTCACCGGCTGCTCCTTTCAATGTTCCAAAGCGCCGCGATAAGCATTGATGCCGCCGATATTGGTGATCTGGGTATAACCCAAGGAAACCAAAGCCCGGCACGCGGCATTGCTCCTTGCGCCGCTTAAACAATACACAAAAAGCGGTGTGGACTTGTCCGGCATCAGGGTTTGCATTTCCTCTATCCGGTCCAGGGGAAGGGAAATGCTTCCGGGTATATGCCCCTGGCGGTATTCCTCAGGGGTGCGCACATCAATCAGGCGAATGGCCGGATCCTCCTTGAGGGCATTGATCGCGTCGGCCATGGAAAGAGATTGGTTTTTCCGTTCAAAAAGCCGAAACACCTTACGCCTCCAGAAGCTTCAAAATTTCCTGCTTGGGGCGTACGCCGACCATAGACCCGGCCAGCCTGCCCTCTTTAAATACGGCCAGCGTGGGAATGCTCATCACCCCAAAGCGGGATGCCAGTTCAGGCTGCTCATCCACGTTGATTTTTCCGACGACGACCTTTTCGCCCATTTCTTCAGCAATGCCTTCCACAACGGGAGAAATCATCCGGCAGGGGCCGCACCAGGGAGCCCAGAAATCCATCAAAACAGGTACCTGGGAAGTGAGTACGGAATCAAAGTTATCCTTGGTTACTTTAATCGCAGACATGATATGTATCCTCCTTTGCCCTCTTGGGCTGTTTGATAAATGAAGTATACCCCTTTTTTTCGTTTAGATAAGTGATGAAATCACAATTCCCGCTTTTCCATGGATGCGTTCAGCATATCCTGCCCCGCCTGGGTCAGGGCCACGCTGCCTTTTTCCAGAAGCGGCGTGTTGAACACGAAGCCTTTCTGTCCGGCAGCTTCTTTCATCGTATCCACAAAATAAGCGTAGAGTTCCGACGTTTCATACTCCGCATAGGCATAGCCTTTAAGCGGCTCGTCATAGTCCAGGGTGATCAGCCCTCGATCCGCAAGGGATGTAAAGAGTTCTCCCGTCTCCTTTACAATCTCCATGGAATCCGCGGAATCGACGATGTAGACGGGTTCCAGCGCTACGGCAAAGATTTCCTCATCCTCGCTGTTCATCATGCAAAACCTTGCAATGGGCAGGTACCCATGGCGCATAAGCGCCGCCAGAAGGGCCATCTGGTCCTGGCTAAGCTCAGAATGCTCCAAAGGAACCTCGTTATGGCAGCCGCAGTGATCCGGATGAGCATGCTCATGGGTGTGTCCGCAGCCGCAGGATTCCGTATGGTTGTGTTCATGGGTATGCCCGCAGCCGCAGGATTCCGTATGGTTGTGTTCATGGGTATGTCCGCAGCCGCAGCCGCAATGTTCCTTGTGCAAAAAAGCGCCGCCTTTCTTATGGTATGCCGGACGGAAAAGAACCTTTCCGGGCATTTTCAAATATTCCCGTTTGGTTGAAGCGGGCAGGTGATGAGTGGCAGATATTTCAAGCTTTCTCCCTCCCGGCGGCTTTCAAACAGCGCAATGCAATTGACTTGCGCAATAGCGGCCTCAACCTGGATTTGAGAAAGCTTCTCCCGCTGCACCCTGGCGTGCCTAGCCAGGGTAACATGGGCTGCAAAGGGTGCCGGGTCAAAGGGAAGCTTCCTTTTTTCAAGGCTCTGCCTCACCCCTATTGCCAGGCTTTGAAGGGGCTTGCTCTCCGACAGCGCACAAAACAGCACACAGTTGTCGGGGTGGCGGAAAAAGGAAAGACCGGTTAATGTGACGGAAAAAGGCGAAGCCTCTCTCGCCGCTTCCTCCAGTGCCTCCTTCATAAGGGAAAGCTGCTCCAATTGCATATCCCCCATAAAGGCCAGGGTGCAATGGTAGTTTTCCATGGGCACGTACCGGCCCGGAAACTGCTTTTGCGCTTCCTGAGACGCCGAACGCAAGGTACTTCGCACCACAGGATCAAAGGGAATGCCTGCAAAGACACGCACAAGCCCTTCCTCCTTTTCCCATCCTCTTTCAACAGCATAGGCAATTTAAGTCCGCCTGTCAAGAGGGCCGTAAAAGAAAGAGGGCGCGCCATAGGGTTGTCTCCCCCTTGGCACGCCCAGCTAAAGAATTCTGTTAACTGCCCTTACCCGTTCAGCTCCGGGCTTTTGCCCCCGCGCGCAGGTCCGTTCTCTTGGCAGCGCTTCCCCGCCATGCATACAGCACCAGCGCCAGCGCGATGACGCCATAGCACAGGAACACGCGGAAGAACTCGCCGATGTTGGGGTCACCAAACAGGTTGCTGCCGGCATCCTGGGCGACAACAAACAGCGTGTGGAACAAAACACAGCCGATGATTGCCTGGCCGTTGGTTGCCCGGTCGATGGATGCGCCGCCCACCAGGATGGCAGCACCCGCGTACAGGCCGACCATTTCATGGGCGGCATAAGTCTGCAGCGTACCAAGGTTCTGGATGAATATGATCTGGCCCCAACCGGCGAGGATGGTGGACATCATAATGGCGATAATGCGCACGCGGTTCACGTTAATGCCTGCCGCATTGGCCACCACCCGGCTTTGCCCGACGGCGCGGAACTTTTGCCCAAGTCTGGTACGCATGATTACCACATTGAAAAGGCAGAGCAGCCCGATAATGAGGAACGTGACCACCGGAATGCTGACGTTTGCCATGCTGCTTTTCACCGCCGGGATCATGTACAGAAGGCAGGCGCCTGCTGCCATGGCAAGAAGCGTCACCATGCGCTTCAAAGACATTTTTTTCAAAAGGAAGAACAAAACGGCCAATACCGCCACCAGAATCGAAATGCCGTACAGCGCCTGGGTGAAGGTGAGCCTGAAAACGTTGTCCAGCGCGCCGTAAAGCCCTACCGCTCCTGTCAGGTTCAGGGTGTTCGCAACGCCGCTGGCTCCGACAATGGTTACCGTTTCGTTGAGGGGTATAATCTTGCCAAATACGAATAGAAACAGCAATTGATACGCACCGTTGGCGAAATACCCCAGGATCAGGGAACCGATGGTTTCCTGTCCCTTCATTTTGTTGAGCAGCGACCCGATCAAAAATCCAAAGCCGCCTGCCAGCGGCACCGTGATAGCCGCCGCAAGGAGCAGCCCCAGCACCCCCTGAATCTCCCAGTTGATGACAAGCAGCAGGCCGATCTGCGCTGCCATCGCACCAATGGTAATGGCGAAGTTGATACCCATGCCCGCCACAATCGGGATAATCAGCGCCAGAACGATAAACAGGTTTCGCGTCAGGCGGCTCATCAATTGATAGAAGATATCGCTGAGGGGCCGTCCGGAGTAAGCGACGAAGACGAGGCTCAGGACAAGAAAAATATACGTTACGACATATTCCCGCAAATTAGCCCTGATCTTTTGGCCTGCGCGCTTCATAAAATCTTTCTCAGGCACGTGATTCACCTCCCGACTGGGTTAACGCGTAGAGGATGATGCCGTTGGAGATCAGGATTCGCATCACTTCCGACAGACCGCCTTCCGAAATGGCCGCGTTTGCGACCTGAATGCCCAAAGCCAGAACGCCCTGGAAGAGGAATGTTCCCAGGATGACGTGGGACACCTTTGCTTTTGTCACACTGGCGCCGCCAATCAGGATGGCGCTGGCTGCGATAAAGCCCATCTGCCTGGGGCCGCTGTACAATTGCATAAAGCCAAAGCTTTGGGAATAGACGATGATGCCCACCGCCGCAATCACAGTGGAGATAATGGTGCCGATGGTGCGCATGCGGTCCACATGAATGCCTGCCGCCTCGGCAAACCGGGGGTTTGAACCGGCCGCGATCAGCGCAGTGCCGGTTTTGGAGCGGGAAAACAGCCACATGAGGAAGCAGCATAGGAGGAAAAAGAGCAATAGCCCCGTAGGCACCGTGGCGCCAAACAGCTTGAACGACCATAGGTTATTCAATATGGAGCCGAATGATCCCGACATATTGTGCATAACGCGCAAGCCCGAACCCAGTGCCCAGGTGAGCTTGGCGTTGTGGAAGGGGAGAATCATCCAGAAAATGGACATGAGAGACACGAAGGAGAAGCCAACATAGGTTGAAACGGTCATCTCGTTTCCTTTGAGCCGGTTAAGCAGCTTTGAATACAGCCAGCCTACCGGAACGGCAAAGGCGCTGCCCAGGCCAACCGCAAAAATGAAAGCGTTCCAGCCTGTCATGTTGTTTTCCATAGCGATCAGCGTGGAAAGCAAGCCGCAGATGATACCCACCGTCATACCCATGTTGAGGCTGATACCGGACTGAATGCCGGGCAGCATGGCCAGTGCGAGAACGCCAAACATGCCCGTACGCTTCAGCACATTGCCGATCATGGTGGAAACGTTGATCCCGTACAAACCGGCCAGCACGCAAAGCAGCACGAAGAATAGAAGAATTACAAGCCTGGGGATACCCAGCACCGACACCAGCTTTTTATAGAAGAACACAGTCAGCGCAAACAGCACCAGGCCAATGCCGATGGTGAACATATCGTCACCCCGGCGTGCAATCATCATCTTCCACTGATCGGTTGAAGAGAAGCCTTTTTCCGCATCCATGGCGGCGTAGCGGTCATACTGCGCCTCAAAATCGGAGGCGTATGTATAAACCACAGCCAGGATGGGCTTTTGCAAATCACCCTTCATATCCTCGGTCAATCCGGGAAGAAGCACAGTCAGCTCCGCCCATACCAGGTCAAACTGGGGTGCGATGGCCTCCTGAAGTGCCAAGAGGGATGCGCTGGCTTTAAAGCCGGAATAGTCGATTTTCTTTTCTTCCGTAATTTCTTCCAGGTCGGCTTCGTCGATGATTTCGCCTTCAGCCTCACCCTCATCAGACTCCAGCATGCCTTCAATCTCCTGGGTCAGGTCATCACTGGGCTGCGCGTTTAGAAGCTTTTGCGCGTAAGCGTCCCTTTCGGCGGCGTCCTGTTCGGCAAATGCCCGCTGCGCCGCTTCCAGCGCCGCAATCCGCTCGTCTATTTTAGCGGTATCGATACCTTCAAATTGTGCAAAATCCTGCTCCGCCTGGGCACGGGCAGCCGCTTCCGCCTGGGATGCGTATTCGGCCTTGGCATTGCGGCTGAATTTGTTTTCATCCGCATAAGCCCTGGCCTGCTTTTTGGCTTCCAGGGCAATCTGGTTAATCAGCCCGCCGGCAGCGGTACGCATGACGGCATAAGTGCGCATGCCATTCATGGTTTCGTTTACAAAGCCACCGCCGCGTATCGAAAAGCCGATGATTCCCGTAACAACGAGCACGATAGCGATAAAAATCATCGCCCCGGATACGATCCATTGTCCTTTGGTATGCTTCACTGTGCCTCGCCTCCTTCCGCTTTCAGGCCCGACATTGCAAGGCCGAAGCTTGCGTCGGAGCTGTCAGGCTTAAGTATGTCGGCGATTTTGCCCTCGGCAACGATGGCAATCCGGTCGCATATGGAGCGCAGTTCCATCAATTCCGAGGATACCATGACAATGGTCAATCCCGTTTCCCGGTTGAGCTTGACCAGCGTTTCCAAAACAAGCTGTTTGGCACCAATATCAATCCCGCGAGTAGGTTCGGATACGAAGAGGAATTTGGGGTTGAGGGCAAGGGCCCTGGCAACACATACCTTTTGTTGGTTGCCGCCTGAAAGCGTACCCGCATGCTGCGTAGGCGACTGGCATCGGATGTCCAGCTCCTTGATCATTTTATCCGCATACTTCCGGATCTCTTTGCTGTTCTTCAGCTTTAGGTGTTTAAACCCTACAAGATAATCTCCATGCACCTGCATGGCATTGAATACGATATTGTCTTCAATGGGCTGGTCGAGCAAAAGCCCGACACCGCGCCGGTCCTCTGATACCATAGAAAGGCCGCGCTTAAGCGCCGTTCCCGCATCGTTGAGCGGCAGGGGCTTTCCAAACAGCTCTACCTCGCCGGTTGCGGGGTACAAGCCCATAATGCCGTTGGGAAGGCCGACCTTTCCCTGGCCTGCCAAGCCGCCTATGCCAAGAATTTCGCCTTCATATATATCCAAATCAATCCCCTGAACCGTTTCGCCGGGCATGCTGACGTTTAGGTTTCTCACCTTCAGCGCAACATTGCCGCTGACCGGAGCGGTCTTGGGTTCAATTTTGATCATTCCTTCTTCGCCGCGGCCAATCATCAACGAAGCCATCTCGACCAGAGATGTCTCGCTCTTTGGGCGCGAAACCACCAGCTTTCCATCCCGGAGGATGGTGATCATATCGGCCGCCTGCATCACCTCGTCCAGGCGATGGGTAATAAAAATGATGGCAATGCCCCGCCCGGCAATATCCTTCATAACGGAAATCAGCTGATTGGCCTCGCTTTCCGTCAGAACGGCGGTAGGTTCGTCAAATACAAGGAGCTTGATGCCCGTCTTGTCAATCTCCCTGGCAATCTCCACAAATTGCATATAGCCAACGGGCAATCCGTTGACCTTCGTATCCTCACTGATATCAATTCCCACACTGTCAAGCGCCTTTTTCGCATCACTGCGCATGGTCGCCATATCCAGCGATTCCATCTCCCGCCCAAAAATGCGGCTCACGAAATTCGGCTGTGCGATTTCACGGTTGAGCTTGATGTTTTCCGTGATGGTAAAGCCCGGGATCAGCATGAATTCCTGGTGCACCATGCCAACGCCTTTTTGCATGGCATGCTGCGGCGAGGAGATGTTTGTTACCTCACCATCCAGCACAACATCGCCCTTGTAGCCGCCGGTGGCGTGAATCACAGGCATACCAAACAGAATGTTCATGAGCGTGGATTTTCCCGCGCCGTTTTCCCCCAGAAGCGCATGAATCTCGCCGGGCTTCACGCGCAGGGTAACATTCTTGAGCACCGCATTCTGTCCATATTCCTTGGTGATGTTTTTCATTTCAAGCACATATTCTGACGACAATCTGGCATCCCTCCCAGGCAGTAAAGCTATGATTCCTGTAAAAACTTTTTCGAAAAAAGGCCCGCTCGCCATAAAGCGGGCGGGCCTTTTCCGTCAAGTCACGCCAAAGACTATTTGATATAATCAGAGAAATCGATGTTATCAAACAACATCATGAAATAGTTGGGCACTTCTTTGCCGTTTCCGTCCACGTAGGAGGAAACAGCCGCTTCATAACCGGCAGCGGTGGAAAGGGCTTCAACCAGCTTATCCTTGTTGACCTTTTCGGTGGAGCCGCTTTCGATGTAGTTCTTGGCATACTCGTAGCCGCCGTAGATCATGCTCATGTTGACCGGCACGGCCCAGGTGGAGAAGCGGCCCAAAGCGTCGTTCGCCTTGAGGACTTCAGCCGTCTTTGCCAGGTAAGCATCGATGTTGCCATAATCTTCGGGTTCAACAGCCAGGCTGAAGGATGCCGGGAAGCCGTGGAAGGGGCTGGGGCAGCAGGGCAGCGGGTAGTAGGCGTCCTTCTGGGTGAGAACGGCAGCCTGCAAAGGCTCCTGCATACCGCAGTTGGTGGTGAAGAAAGCGACCTTCTTGCCGGCATATTCCTGCATGACAAGGGGCACATCCTCCAGGATGAACTGCTGGGCACCGGTCATGCCGGCGTCGCCGGTGGGATCGGGAGCATCGCGGAATACCAGCTCAATGCCGGCATCTTCGCATTCTTCCTGCATGATGTTGTAACGGGCTACGATGGTCTCATAGCTCATGTGGCGGGCGAAGGAGTAGTGCACCAAAACGTCGCAGCCCCATTCCTTGATGGTTTCGACGATCTGGTAGCCGCCGTTGATTTCGTCAACGCCCAAAACGATATCGGCGATGCCGGCGATATCGGCCGGATCTTCTGCGGGAACGCCGGCGATGAGCAGAATGTCATCACGGCCCATTTCGTTTTTGATCTGGGTGAAAGCAGCGGTGGTGCCCTGTACGGACTGCACGGCAATAATGGCCTTCACTTGGGGGTCTGACGCAAACTGCAAAATCTTGCCGATGGTGGTTTCCACTTCGGAAGAGAAGTTGTCCGGATAGGTATCGGTTATAACGTTATCCGGATATTCGGCGAGCAATTTTTCCGCGGCGCGGAATTCTTCTTCGCCCTGGGTGGTGGTGCCGGTCAAAATGGCGATTTTATAGTCGGCAGCCAGGGCGGACGACGCCATACTGAACAGCATGACCATAGCCAAAACCAAACCAAGCAGTTTTTTCATAAACGAACAAGACCTCCCTTTGCTTTTTTTATAGTATACGATATAAATATGTTCCTCGTCAATGAAAAAATGCATGATTTGCAGTACAATACATTCAATTATGCAAAGATGCTATTCTTCCCACATGCAAAAACAGCGTTGGTAATGTCCGGTCTGATATTGTCCGGGTTGGCACATCATTCTGCCTGCTTTATGGGGCAGGCTGTGAAAGCTTCTCGAACGCCCGCTGTGGAAAATTATATCAATGCAGGAGCTATAGGGATGATATGCATCATGTTTTTATTGTGTACTTTTTTATTTATAATCAAATCCGCCCGGGAAAAGAAGATAATTCATATGTATATGCAGCGCTTTCCTTTATAAAACCATAGGGCGCATGGCGGTAAATTTCCGCCATGCACCCTATATAATAGAAAGTATTTTTACGCCTGTTTTAGGTATGCGCTTACAGCATCCCTCAAAAAGGCCGCACAGCCCTTTACACGGCTGTCATAATAGGCGGTGAACCGCTCATCCGCCACGTACATTTCCGTAAGGCCCAGGTGAGCCTCCTTCGAATACGTTTTCCAGGTATAGCCGAGCCACTCCCTGTGCATTTTTGCCAGCTTTTCACCCATAGGCCCGGCGGGGTCTTCCTTGCCCTTCACGGCTTTTTCCAATCCGTCCAGGATTTCCTGTGCCAGGGTTTGCATGGCCTGATAATCATTCTCTGTGAGATTCATCAATTTGGCATTGCTTTCTTCTACGGTTTTATCACCATACTTTTCCCGGACTTCAGCGCCGTATTTTTCTTCGTTCTCCCGAATCATATCCTTTTTAAAGGCCTCAAATTTTTCTTTGTTTGACATTTGGGTCCATCCTTTCTCATGGGCAATTGTTTTTTCAACGCTTTCAATCAGGCGGTCCAGGTATTCACGCCGGCGAAGCAGGGCTGCCTTGTGCCCATTCAGCGCCGCCAACCGGTCAAAGGACGGCGCGGTGAGCATAGCCTTGATGTCCGTGAGGGGCATGTCCAGCTCCCTGAAAAACAGTATCTGCTGAAGTGCGTCCACTTCTTTTTCTCCGTACAGCCGATACCCCGATGTGTTAATCCGCCCGGGCCGCAAAAGTCCGATTTCATCGTAGTACCGAAGCGTCCGGGTGCTGATACCGGCCAATTTCCCCAGCTTTTGAATCGTGTATTCCATCCTGGTTCCCTCCCGACAGCCTCATGATAAACCTTTACGTAACGTGAATGTCAACCCTGTTTTTAAAAAAATTTTACCTCTTTCATGTTCTCTTGTCTCTCCCGAGGGCCTATGATATAATGAAAACAAATGTTCCCCCAGGTGTTTGAAGGGAGGCCGGGCGATGGACAGGGTGATCCTCCACTGCGACTGCAACAGTTATTTTGCATCGGTGGAATGCATCAACCGGCCGGAACTGCGAAAAGTCCCCATGGCCGTATGCGGGGATCCGGAAGGGCGCCGGGGAATCATTTTAGCCAAAAACGAACTGGCAAAAAAGTTTGGCATCGTGACAGCCGAAACAGTTTGGCAGGCGCTGCGCAAATGCCCCCATCTTACCCTGGTGCCGCCCCACTCAGATCAATATGAGGAATATTGCCGCAAAATCAATGCCATTTACGGTGAATACACCGACCAGGTGGAGCAGTTTTCCATTGATGAATCCTGGCTGGATGTTACAGGCAGCCAGCACCTTTTCGGTTCGGGCAGGGAGATTGCCGATACGCTGCGCCGTCGGATATGGGAAGAGCTGGGGCTCACCATCTCCGTAGGCGTATCCTTCAACAAAATGTTTGCCAAATTAGGATCCGATTACAAAAAGCCCGATGCCACTACCGTAATCACCCGGGAAAACTACAAGCAGATTTTATACCCCCTTCCGGTGGGGGATATGATGTTTGTGGGTAAAGCCGCGGGAGAAGTGCTGCACAGGAACTATATTGATACCATCGGGGATTTGGCCGCCACCCCCGTGGAGCGGCTAAACCGGCTTTTGGGCAAATCCGGCGAAACTCTCTGGTGCTTTGCCAACGGCCTGGACGACAGCCCTGTCCGCCGCCCCTGGGAAAGCGACCCGGTGAAAAGCGTAGGCAACAGCCTCACCTTCTGCCGGGATCTGCAGGGGATGGAGGATGTGAAGGCCGGGCTGATGCTGCTGTGCGAAAGCGTGGGATCCAGGCTGAGGCACTTGGGGCAGATGGGTCAAACCATCGGGATCAGCATCAAGGACCCCGCTTTGAAGGTGATCTCTCGGCAGGCACCCCTGCCCGGGCCTACCCAGTCCACCCAGGCGCTGCTTACGGCCTCCCTGGGCCTTTTGTGCCGTTCCTGGGACCTGAGCGCCCCCATCCGCATGCTGTCCGTAACGGCGATGAACCTTTGCTCCAAGGATGTGGGCGGCTATCAGGTAAGCCTTTTTCCCGCCCAGGCCGTGCGGCAGGAAAAGCAGGAAAAGCTTGAAGCCGTTATAGACGGAGTGCGCCGCCGCTTTGGGGAAAAGGCTGTGGAGTTGGGAACGCTGATGACGGCGGACATCCTGCACCACCGGGAAGAGGAGTAATCTTTTCGCAATACTTTATATCGAAATTGTTCATATAAGATTGTTTTCCCAAAGCGCCCATCCTTTTCCAACCTGCTGTTTTCTCATTTTAAGATTTGAAAATGCAGCAGGATTTTTTATGCGGTTGTCGAATAGGAACTTGTTTGCCTATTTTCACTGGAAGAAAGGAATCGTCTTTGCCATGCGTAAAGCATTCCAACCCTGGATTGGATTATTTTCCCTGATGACTGCCCTATGTTTATCCCCTGTAACAGGCAGTGCCTTTTCCTTAAGTGACGATCTTTACAGCTTTCAGGTGCATGTAAACGGAGAGCTGATCGTCCTTCCCTGCCCCTACGCCGATATGGAGAACAATGGATGGACCTATACAGGCGACGGGGAATCTCTTCTTTGGCCCGACCAGCATACCGCCTCATCCGGATGGAAAAAGGGAGGGGTCTCCCTGTCCGCGGATATGGTCAATACCTCCTGGAACGTGCAGCCTATAAAGGACTGCGCCCTTGGCGCGCTGACCCTCGACTTAAGCTCCGCAAATAGCGAAGTGCTTCTCCCCGGCGGCGTGCAACTGGGTGTCTCCCGCACAGAGGATGTGAAAAACGCCTACGGCGCACCTACCAGCGCCGATGAGGGGCCGGACGTCATCCGTTATCTGTACCAGCTGGATTACAATCAGGAGGCCGCTTTTCTGTTCGATGCCGCAACCGGTGTACTTGGCAAAATTTCGCTTCGCAACATCGTAACGCAACAGGCGCCGGACCCGTCCCTTGTTCCCGGGGAGGTTCCCCCCGCCGTATCCGCATACCGTTCCCCCGCTGGGCTGGGGAATGATCTCCTCGCCTTTTCTGTGGAGTATGGCGGCGCGCTTTATCAGCTTCCCGCACCCTTGAGCGAGTTTTTGAAAAACGGCTGGGATCTGCCGCAAAAAGATGACGTGATCGTAAAGGCTTACGGTTCCCAGCAGGTGACCATATCCCTGGGCGGGGAGGAGCTTTCCACCTGGGCCTATAATCCGTCGGATAAGGCTGCGTTTGTAAGCAATTGCCTGATCACCTCCATATCTGCCGGGGAAGGCCGGGCCGATATTCCCATTGCGTTGCCCGGCGGCGCAAGGATCGGCGCCCGGGAAGAGGATGTTTTGCTGGCTTACGATGGCATCAGCCGCAAGGATAAAGCAGCTCCCCCTTATCACCGGTACACCTTTGGCGATTCTTCCGCATCCGTTACCCTGTCGGTGGATATAGATACGGGCCTTGTTTCCCGGATAGAGGTTGTGCATATGCCATAAACCGGCATTCTGTTTTTCGTGGGACAGAATGCTTGACAGCCTATTACGGATGGGATATAATGCCCTAAAGTCCAAGAAGTGCAATGGAGGAACATGCAGGATGGTTGTTTCTTCTTTTCGGGGTTTGTTCTCGTTTACCGGCCGGAGCGGTTATCGCTTCGGCTATTTGAGCAACAAAAAAACCCCTGGCGAGAAGAGTATACCCCATCCGTAGGGATTGGCGGTTCTTCCATTTGTGAAGAGAGCTCTTTTCAGGGCTCTCTTTTCTTTATCCCGGCATTTTACCACCCAATGCTTGAAAGGAGGGTTTCCCCATGATCATCGTACTCAAAAAAGGCGCAACCCAGCAGGAGATTGACAAGCTTACCGAAACCGTGGAAAAGGAAGGGGTCGCCGTTAACCCCGTATATGGCATCGAACTGACGATTCTGGGCCTGGTAGGCGATACCAGCAAAATCGACGCCAGCCGCCTGGAGGTTATTCCCTGCGTGGCCCGGATCATGCATGTAACTGAGCCGTTCAAAAAGGCCAACCGCATGTTCCATCCGGATGACACACTTCTCAAAATTGGAGGCCAATTCATCGGCGGAAACCGGCTTACAGTGATCGCCGGGCCCTGCTCCGTGGAATCCTCCGCCCAAATCGAGGAAGTCGCCAAGGATGTAAAGGCGGCCGGCGCACATTTCCTTCGCGGCGGTGCTTTCAAGCCCCGCACCTCTCCTTACGCCTTTCAGGGCCTGAAATATGACGGCCTTCAATTGCTGATGGAAGCAAGGGAAAAGACAGGCCTCCCCATCGTGTCCGAAATCATGTCCCCCCAGGATATTGAAGTATTCGAACAGGAAGTGGACATCATTCAGGTAGGGGCCAGGAACATGCAAAATTTTGACCTGCTGCGCCAATTGGGCCAATCGAAAAAGCCCATCCTGCTCAAAAGAGGATTGTCCGCCACTATTGAAGAATGGCTCATGTCGGCGGAATACATCATGGCCGGGGGCAACAGCCAGGTGATTTTGTGCGAGCGAGGCATCCGCACCTTTGAAAATTATACCCGTAACACCCTGGATTTGAGCGCCGTTCCCGCTGTGAAAAAGCTCAGCCACCTGCCCGTGGTGGTGGACCCCAGCCATGCCACCGGCAAATGGTGGATGGTGCCTTCCCTTTCCCTGGCTGCTGTGGCCGTGGGCGCCGACGGGCTGATGATCGAGGTCCACAACGACCCCGCCCATGCGCTGTCGGACGGCCAGCAATCCATTAAGCCGGATTTGTTTGCGTCTCTCATGGAAGATATCCGCCGCATTGCCGCTGCCGTAGGCAAAACGATGTAAAGGAGTGGTTCCATGTCCCTGCGCATCCAGCTTGGCCCCCGCAGCTATGATATACTCATTGAAGACGGGCTGATCGACCGGGCCGGGGAAGCGTTTCGAAAATGCCTTCCCGCAAAAAAAATCCTGGTAATATCCGACACCCATACCGGCGAACTGTATGAAAGCCGGGTTGCCGAGTCGCTTGCCCAGGCCGGGTATGAAGTCCATTGCCTGATGCTGCCGTTTGGAGAGCAGACCAAGTCCCTTCCCATGCTGGAGAAGGTTTATCAGGCCTTGACAGGCGCGGGCATCGGCCGGGGAGACGCGATTTGCGCCCTGGGGGGTGGCGTGATCGGGGACCTCGCCGGGTTCGCTGCCGCCACCTACATGCGGGGCATCGCCTTTATACAGATTCCCACCACGCTGCTAAGCCAGGTGGACAGCTCCGTAGGCGGCAAGGTCGCCATAAACCTGCCGGAAGGGAAAAACCTGGTGGGCAGCTTTCATCAGCCCCGCCTTGTTCTCATAGATCCCATGGTATTGCGCACCCTGCCGGACCGCTACTGGAACGACGGCATGGGGGAAGTGATCAAATACGGCTGCATCCGGGATGAAAAGCTGTTTGGTCTCCTGGCGTCCCACACGGGCCGGGAGGAGATCATGAGACATATCAGGGAAATCCTCACCACCTGCCTTGCCATCAAGGGGGATATCGTAGCCTTGGACGAACATGACGAGGGGGAACGGATGCTCCTCAATTTCGGGCATACCCTGGGCCATGCCATCGAAGCGGCGCAGCATTTTGAGGGATACAGCCACGGGGAGGCGGTGGCGGTGGGCATGCACCTCATTTGCCGTATTTCGGAATCCAAGGGGCTTACTGCCCCCGGCACAGCCGACCGGCTGAAAAGCTGCCTCTTAAGCCATCATCTTCCCGTTTCCGCGCCGGGGGAAGACCCCAAGGTGCTGCTTTCCGCCCTTTGCCGGGACAAGAAAAATTTCAACAGCGGCCTGACCGTAGTCCTGCTTCATAAAATCGGAGAAAGTTACCTTTATCCCACAACTCCCGCATTTTTCGAGGAGGTGGGCGCATGGCTTGCGTAACGCTCTCCCCCTGCCGCCTATCGGGCTCAATCCAGGTCCCCCCCTCAAAATCCATTGCCCACAGGGCCATACTGTGTGCCGCGCTGGCGAAAGGCGAAAGCCGCTTAAGCCCCGTGGATGTTTCGGAGGACATGAAGGCGACGCTGGAAGGTGCGCAAGCCCTGGGCGCTTCCTACCTATGGGATGGGGATGAGCTATTTTTGTGGGGGAAAACCCATGTGCCGCCTGAAATGCCCGTCATCGACTGCCGGGAATCCGGCTCCACCCTGCGGTTTTTGATCCCCCTGACGCTTGCCATAGCGGAGAAAGGCGCTTTTCTTTGCCATGGCAAGCTGGGCAGCCGCCCACTAACCCCCTATGAAGCAGTTTTTTCCAAGCGGAACATCGCCTTTTCCCAAAGGCCCAGGGGCGGGGACGTACTGGAACTGACGGTTCAGGGGAGATTGACACCGGGAAACTATGCGCTGCCCGGAGATGTGTCCTCCCAGTTTATTACCGGGCTTTTGATGGCGCTGCCCCTTTTGCCTGGCGATTCCGAGATTCTGCTCACTACCAGCCCTTCCTCCGCCGGATATATCCAACTGACCCTGGATGCCATGGAAGCTTTCGGCGTTCAGGCATCCTGGCCGGAACCCCGGCGGTTTTTCATCCCCGGCGGGCAGAACTATCAGCCAAGAAGCCAACCCGTGGAAGGGGATTATTCCCAGGCAGCGGTATTCCTTTGCGCTGCGGCCCTGGGCCATAAGGTTTTCCTGAAGGGGCTGAACCCAACCTCCCATCAGGGAGACCGGGCGGTTATGGACATACTGGGCAAAATGGGGGCGGATTTATCCCATAGCCCCGAAGGGATTTCCTATGCAGGAGGCACACTCCATGGCATCGAAATAGACGGGGACCCCTTCCCGGATGTTCTGCCCATGCTGGCCCTTGTTTGCTGCCTTTCAAAAGGGGAAAGCCGCATTGTAAATGCCGGGCGGCTGCGTCTGAAAGAGTGTGACAGGCTATCCGCTACCGTGCAGGAATTGAGCGCC
This sequence comes from Bacillota bacterium, assembly GCA_023392515.1. Taxonomy (GTDB): domain Bacteria; phylum Bacillota; class Clostridia; order Christensenellales; family Aristaeellaceae; genus JAEVYX01. The sequence continues at coordinate 29,774 of JAEVYX010000130.1, forward strand.
CTGGGCGCGGACATCCGGGCGGAGGGAGATGCTCTTCTCATACAGGGCAAACCTTGCTTTCCCGGCGGCGTTACCGTGGACAGCCATAACGACCACCGGATGGCCATGATGCTGTCCATTGCGGCACTCCACTGTGAATCCCCCATTCAATTGACCGGCGCCGACAGCGTGAAAAAATCCTGGCCGGGCTATTGGAGAGACTATCAATCGCTGGGAGGGAAAAACGAATGAGCAGCTCCTTTGGAAATTTTCTAAAAATATC
>JAEVYX010000140.1 GCA_023392515.1 Bacillota bacterium
CCTGTTTTTGAAACGCCGTCCCGCACGGCCTGGGCATAGGCGGAGCGGTTGTCCTCTTCCCCGGAAACATTCCACCAATAGCCCTGGGAGAAGAAGGTTTCCGTTTCCGGGCCGTTGAGGCTTTTCAAAAGCGCGGTAATCTCCTCCCGGTCCGGAAGGATGAGGTAAATAGGCGATTGCATAGATCTGGCCCTTTTGAACGCGATGGGGAATACGGACAGCTCCTCCTTGATTTGAAGGGAGGTATCCCCCACCTTTACCGTGCCTGATAGCGCATTCTTCGTCCGGGTATCAAAGACAAGCGCTTCTCCGGCAGAAAGCGTATAGGCATTCCCGGTCATCCGGTTATATTCCGACAGGGGGAGAAAGAATATCGGCCGCACATTGCGGTACTGATCCGTTGTGGTAATGCTGTCAAAATCAAAGGTATGCAGCCAGTTCCCTTCCTGGTATGCAGCCATTTCCGTATAAAGGCCCGTGTAAAGTTCCGTGATCGCCACTTGATTATCCGCCGCAGCCTTGCTTAGGATGCTCTCCACCGCGTCGGAGGCCAGTTTTTCCCCCTCCTGAATGCTCAGTTCATGATCCATGGGGAACTGGTCCTCGAGCATGGATTCCTGACCGACGTACAAGGCCGCCGTAGTCCCGATGGTGATAATGGCCATAGTGCTCAATACGCAGATGCCGGCCAACCCCGCGGCGTTTTGCTTCATGCGGTAGATCATGCCGGAAACGGAAACGAAGTTTTTCGGCTGGTAATAGTAACCCTTGTTCCGGCGCAGCATTTTTAAAAGCGCAATGCTCCCGGCGGTAAACAGCGCATAGGTGCCGATAATGACCAGTAACACCGCGATAAAGAACGTCGTAAGGGCCTCCATGGGGTTGCCTACCATGTTTGCAATGACATACCCGGCCCCCATTGTGGCTACACCGATGAGCGCCAGAAGCCAGCGGGTTTTGGGTTCCTTTTCCCCGGACTGCTGGCCCATTAGGAGCTTGATGGGGTTAGACAGCTGCACTTGCAGGCGGTTGTAGAGCAACAGGCAGAGAAACACCCCGGCGAACAGTGCAGCCGTCAGGATAAGCGGCAGCTCCGTCACCTGATAGAGGATGGGGGTGGGGATCCGCATCAGCGCCTGTATAAGCAAAAACATCAGCTTGCCAAGCGCCATGCCCAGCCCGATGCCCGCACATACGCTTACCAATAGAAGGAGCGTCATTTCATGAAACAGGATCCGGGCGATGTGCTTTTTTTCAAGGCCCAGAATGGCGTAAAGCCCCAATTCCTTTTTCCGCCGCTTCATGAGGAAGCTGTTGGCGTAAAACAGAAAGGTCATCGCAAAGAGGGCCACCACCACCGCGCCCAGCCACATCATTACCTGCATGGAGCTGGCGCCGCGCATATCCTTGATGCCGTCGTTGAGGGCGATCATCAAAAACGTATAAAACACGAACACCGTGCAAATGGCGCTGAGCAGAAAGGAGAGATAGGTCTGCCGGTTTTTCCACAGGTTGGTCACCGCCAGGCGAAAATACAAGCCGGACTTACGCACCGATATCACCCCCGGCGGAAAGGGCGGTCAGCGCCGTAATAATCTTTTGATAGAAGGCGTCCTGGTTCATGTCACCCCGGTACATTTGGTGGAACACCCGGCCATCCCTGATAAACATCACCCGGCCGGCATAGCTGGCCGCCTGGGCGCTGTGGGTGACCATTAGGAGGGTTTGCCCCCTTTGGTGAATACCAGTAAAGGTTTTTAACAAGTTCTGGGAGGCCTTGGAATCCAGTGCCCCGGTGGGTTCGTCCGCCAAGACCAGCTTGGGCGAAGTGATCAGCGCCCGGGCCACGGCGGCCCGCTGCTTTTGCCCACCGGAAATCTCATAGGGGAATTTCGGCAGTATATCCGAAATGTTCAGGATACCCGCCACTGCAGTAAGCTTGGGCTCCATATCCTTATAGCTTTTCCCAGCCAGTACCAAGGGCAAAAGAATATTGTCACGAATGGAGAAGGTATCCAAAAGGTTGAAATCCTGAAAGACGAAGCCCAGGTTATCTCGGCGGAAAGCGGAAATCTCCTTGTCGCGGATCACGCAAAGGTCCTTCCCCTCCAAAAGCACCTGCCCCTCGGTGGGCTTGTCCAGCGCCGCCAGAATGTTAAGCAGCGTGGTCTTCCCCGAGCCGGATTCGCCCATGATCGCCACAAATTCGCCTTCCTCCACGGAAAAGCTGGCATCGGTCAGGGCTTGTACTTTTTGCCCGCCCAAGAGGGTTGTGTATACTTTTTTCACATGGATGACGTCCAGTAAAGCCATTTCGGTTTCCTCCATAAACTAAGTGGCGCTTCTTTCATTGCGCATTCCTATTGTAGCGGAGGAACCCGCCGCCTGCCTTAGCGCATCCTTACAAGCTGCCGCCCAAACCTTACAATCCTGTCATGTTAAAAAATTCTCAATTCATTTTCCGCTATGCCGATCAGCACCGTTGTGCCCTGGCCCACCTGGGACTGAATATGCAAGCTGTGGCCCAAACGGGTTGCCACCTCCCGGCAAAGGTACAGCCCGATGCCGGTAGCCCGGCTGTCCAGCCGTCCGTTGAGGCCCGTAAAGCCCCTTTCGAATACCCGGGGCAGGTCCTCCTTGCGGATGCCAACACCGCTGTCCCGAATGGCCAGGGTCTGCTGATCGTACAAATAAATTGTTACCGACCCTTTTTCCGTGTACTTGACGGCATTGGAAATAATCTGTTCCAGGATGAGGGAAAACCACTTTTCGTCCGTCAGCACCTGGGCTGAAAAGGGCTCCATTTCCAATGCAATCTTTTTGTGGATGAACAGCACCGAATATTTCCGCACTGCTTTTTTCACAAGCTCGTACACATCCATCCGGCGCAGTTCCAGATCGGCATGAAGGCTTTCAAGGCGCAGATATTGCAGCGCCATGTCCGCGTACTGGCCGATTTTGAACAGCTCAGCCTCCATTTGCCCAAGGTCGGGCGTTCCGCCATCCTGTAAAAGCAGCCGCAAGGCGGAAATGGGCGTCTTGATTTGATGCACCCATAGGGTATAGTAATCCTCCTGTTCCCGAAGGCGGATGGCCTGGGCATTCTTTTCCGAAAACCGCGCCTCCCCCTGGGCGGCTAAAAGAGCCTGATAATCCTTATCCCTAAGCGTTTGGGGCGGGGGCAGCTTTTCCTGCAGGCCGTCCAGCGCATTAAGGCAGCTTTGTAAAATCTTGTGGCGGCGGTAATACCGGGAAAAAGATACGATGCCCGAGAGGATAACGACCAGCCCGGACAAAGAAAAAGCGTATTGAAGCGTAGCCATATCCATGTGGGACAGGCCGCCTATGGCAAGGAAAAGCCCGGCTGTCACGGCATACAGGAGCAAAACCCCGGCTTTTTCCCAAAGGAAAAGCAAAAAAATACGAAGGAGCCTTTCCCTTTTCATGGCTGCGCCTCCACCAGGTACCCCAGCCCTTTCTTTGTGACAATGAAATCGGCAAGTCCGGCGTCCTCCAGCTTCTTGCGAAGCCTTGCCACGTTTACGGTCAGGGTATTATCGTCAATGAATACATCGCTGTCCCACAATTTCTGCATCAGGGCGTCTCTGCCCACAGTGCTCCCCTTATTTTCCATTAATAATTGCAATAGTTTCATTTCGTTGCGCGTCAATTCTATTTTCTGGCCTTCGTAAAAAAGGGTGCCTTCCCCTACATTGAAAATGGCGCCCCGGTGCTCCAGGGTATGCATGGCCCCCTGATAATCGTAGCTGCGGCGCAAAAGCGCCTGAACCTTGGCCACCAGTACGCTTAAATCAAAAGGCTTGGTCAGGTAATCATCCCCGCCCATGGACATGGCCATAACGATATCCATGTTGTCCGTGCGGGAGGATAAAAACAAAATCGGCACCCGGGAGATTTTGCGAATCTCCCCACACCAGTAAAAACCGTTATAGTTCGGCAGTGAAATGTCCATCAAAACCAGGTGGGGCGACCCCTGCCGGAACTCCTCCATTACACGGCCGAAATCCTCGGCACAAAAGGCGTCCCAGCCCCATTTTTCCAGGTGGGTTTTCAAAACCCCCGCAATGGTCCGGTCGTCCTCCACGATCATGATCTTGTATCCGGTCATGATTACCCCTCCCCTGCTCGTTTTATTATACCATAAAATGGGACGGGTTCTAAAGCACGAAAAACGGCCGCGTGCAGGAGCGAAAATCATACAAATTTATATTTCCGTTATTCTCTCTGCAATAGATCAGTCCAGAGGCTTATTCCACAAAGTCTGCGCATATATAACCCATAACCGGCCATTGAACTCCCAATTTTTGCAAGACCGAAGGATTTCTAAACAATACAGAAGGTTTTCGAATTCCTATTTGTGTAGGGTCATGGCATACTCTATTTTAGGATGCGGCGGGTAATCCGCCGAAATAAAGAAGGAGGTTTTCCCTAATGAAAAAACTGCTCTGTACAGCTTTGGCGCTTGTGCTGGTGCTCGGCATGGCGTCCGCAGCCCTGGCAGCGGACCTGCCCAGCGTAGGCGTGGCCATCTACAAGTATGACGACACCTTCATGACCGGCGTGCGCAATGCCATCGAAGCGGCAGCTACCGATGTAGCCACCGTCGAAATGACCGACAGTCAAAACAACCAAGCCACTCAAAATGACCAGGTGGACCTGTTCCTGTCCAAGGATCTGAGCGCCCTGGCCATCAACCCCGTTGACCGCACCGCGGCTGGCGTCATCATCGACAAGGCCATGGAAAATGAAGTTCCGGTTGTGTTCTTCAACCGTGAGCCTCTGCCCGAAGATATGGCCAAGTATGACAAAGTGTACTATGTAGGCGCGAAGGCCGAAGAATCCGGCACCATGAGCGGCCAGATCATCGTCGACTACTTCACCGCCAACAAAGATGCCGACAAGAACGGCGACGGCATTATCCAGTATGTTATGCTCAAGGGCGAACCGGGCCATCAGGATGCCGAGCTCCGCACCGAGTATTCCATCAAGGCCATCGAAGCCGCCGGCTTCAAAGTTGAAAAGGTTGCCGAAGACACCGGTATGTGGGATCGCGTAAAGGGCCAGGAAAAGATGGCTGCCTTTATCGCCGCCCATGGCGACAAGATCGAGTGCGTATTGGCCAACAACGATGACATGGCCCTGGGCGCAATCGAAGCTTTGAAATCCGCCGGTTACTTCTCCGAAGGCAAGTACATGCCCGTTGTAGGCGTGGATGCCACCGCTCCCGCTATGGCCGCTTTGAAAGACGGCACCCTGCTGGGCACCGTGCTGAACGATGCTGAGAACCAGGGCAAAGCCACCTTGCTGCTGGCCGCTCTGCTGGGCGCTGAAGAAGAAATCACCACCGAAAGCTTCCCCTACGAAATCACCGATGGCAAGTATGTATGGGTTCCCTACCAGAAGGTAACCTTGGAGAACGCCGCTGATTTCGAGTAACCCCTCCATCATGGGCGGGAAGGCGAATGCCTTCCCGCTTTCCCAAAGGTTCTGCACGCGATGCGTTTGAAAAACCAATCCGGGGAGGGAGCAGGGAAACCGTTCCCTCCCCTCCCCGCATTTTTATTCGGTCTCATTTATATTAAGTGATGTCAATCATGGTTGATAGCAGGAGGCTGGTGCGTTTTGACCGGACAGGAAAAGTCCCCCTACGTATTGGAAATGCTGAACATCAGCAAGGAGTTCCCGGGCGTTCAGGCCTTGGACAACGTCACATTGAAGGTCCGGCCCGGCACCGTCCATGCCCTGATGGGGGAAAACGGCGCGGGCAAGTCCACCCTGATGAAGTGCCTTTTCGGCATATACCGCCAAAGCAGCGGCGATATTCTGCTGGATGGCAGCAGGGTGAGCATACCGGATTCCAAGACGGCGCTGGACCTGGGCATTGCCATGATCCACCAGGAACTGCACCCCATCCCCCACCGCAACGTGATGGACAACATCTGGCTGGGGCGCTACCCCACCAAGGGCATCCGGGTGGATGAGGCGGCGATGTACCAAAAGACCCTGGCACTTTTGCAGGACCTGGAGATCCATATCGATCCCAGAGTTCATGTAAGCCAGCTGTCGGTGTCCACGGTGCAGACCATCGAAATCGCAAAGGCCATTTCCTACAATGCCAAGATCATCATCATGGACGAACCCACCTCCTCCCTTACCGAAAACGAGGTGGCGCATCTGTTCAA
>JAEVYX010000042.1 GCA_023392515.1 Bacillota bacterium
AATGATTGCAACGGAAAAAGAGTGAGGGAAAAATGGCTTTGCTAAAAACGTATGAGGAAACTGCGATATTGCGCACCTGTAATTGTGACTTTCTTGGGAAATGGCGGCCTAGTGCCATATTTGAAAGCATGCAAGAGGTTAGCGGCATGCATTCCCATCTTTTGGGGTGCGGGCGTGAAAGGCTGATTGAAAAGAATCTGGTTTGGGTATTGTCCCGCATAGAGGTTCAGATGGAATGCTATCCAGAAATGGGAGAGCGGGTCACGATCAAAACCTTTCCAATGCCCAATAAACGCTGGTTTTTTCCCAGATACTTTGTTTTTGAAGATGAAAAGGGCGCCATGCTGGGCCGCGCAGCCAGCTTGTGGCTGCTGCTGGATATTATCACCAGAAAGATGGCAGCTCCCGGTGAGGTGGCGGAGCTGCTGCCTGATAACAGTGACTTGATTGCTCCTATGCAATTGCCAGCCACGGTAACGGAAGTGCAAGGAGAGGAAATGCTCTTTCAGCATACTCCCGTATATACTGATCTGGATGTCAACGGACATGTGAATAATACAAAATATGTGGATTGGCTTTGTGATGCTCTTGGCATTGAAACGATGGGGCAAAAATGCCTGCAATCCATCTGCATCAATTATGATGCGGAGGTGCGGCCCCATCAGGAGATTTCATTGCACCTAAAGCAAAACGGGTCAGAATACAGCTTATCCGGTATTCATGAGGACAAGCGTCATTTTGAGATTAGCGGGTGCCTAATCAACAGATAGCTCTCTTTTGTATGAACAAATAAAAAGATTCTACCGGCATTTTTGCACAGCAAGGATGCCGGCTTTGCTTTTGCTGGCAAGCAGATATGAATTATGAAATATATAATTTGTAGGTATAAATTGATTATACTGCATAGAATACTACGTCGGGAAGTACCGATGAAATGTACAATTGAAAAGGGGGCTTATCTCATGCGCAGAAAGTGGTTTGTGCTTGCGGTTGTGTTGGTTTTGGCAATGACTCCGGTATTTGGCATGCAAGCCAGTGCGGCGGAAAAGATTGTTTTGACCATGGGATCATGGAGGACGGACGATGTGGAGCAAATGAACAGACTGCTGGCAGAATACGCGAAGATCGCGCCCGATGTGGAAATACAATTCCAGCCCACTAATCCGCCGGATTATAATGCGACTCTGCGCTTGCAGTTGGAAGGCGGTACCGGACCTGATTTGATGTACGCTCGTTCCTATGCCGCGGGCCGAGAGCTGTTTGAATCAGGCTACTTTTTCGATTGTACGGGAATCCCCGGTTTGATGGACAATTTCACCGCATCCAACCTGGCTCCCTGGCAGACGGCGGATGGAAAGATGTTTGCGGTACCCTTTGCTGCCGTGTCTCATGCGGTGTATTATAACAAAGACATATTTGCAAAGGAAGCGCTGTCTGTTCCTACTACGTGGGATGAGTTTATTGCAGTTCTCAAAGCTTTGAAGGAGAAGGGCTACACCCCTTTGGCCAATGGTGTAGCCGATGAATGGGATATTCTGGAGTGTTTCTTTCTCGGCATGCTTCCCAATTATATTGGTGGCGCACAAGAACGGGTGAAGTATGAAACCGGGGAGAAAAAGCTGAATGATGAAGCTTTTGTGGCGGCGTATGAAGACATTGGCCAGGTGGCTGAATATCTGCCCAGTGGTTTTGAAGCTGTAACCTATAACGACAGCCAGATCTTATTCAATACGCAGAAGGCGGTCATGTTTGTGGATGGCTCCTGGACGGCAGAAGTGTATAAGGATGTAGGCTTTGACTGGGGATTGTTTGCCATTCCCGCCAGGGAAGCCGGCAAGACCGCTATCTGCTTCCATCCGGATATGGCGATTACCATGAATAACGCCACCAAGCATCCGGAGGAGGCCAAGGCGTTCCTTCAATGGCTGTGCACAGAGGAAGGCGCTGCCGCTGCATCCAAAAACCTACCGGTGGGTTATTTTCCCATGATCAAATTCCCGATTGTGCTGGAGGATGTGCACGCCAATGAATTTCTTTCTTTAAATGCAGGAAAGGAGACAGATGCCCGCTTTGTCTGGCCGGCCCTGATGGATTTGTATGCGCCCATGAACCAGGCGGTGATACAAGTGCTAAAGGGTGAGGCTGCACCCCAGCAGGCTGCCGACAGCGTGGCTGCAGCTTTAGCGCAATAAAGCCTTTTTATCGCCCAAAACAAATTGGATTCAACAGGGCTGTACAAATTTGTGGGGGTGGCATTTGCCATCCCCACTGCGGACGAAAGCTAGCGCTTCTAAGCAAATTACCGGATGTGATTTTCTTTGTCAACTATGAAGGCAGGGGAATAGAATGAAAAAAAGAAATAAGCTCCGGGACGGAATGAATCCTGGAGCGGGATACTGGCTTATGTATCTTTTTCCTGCTCTTTTTTTCTATATTGCTTTTATGGCTTGGCCGCTTATGGATTCCATTCGGCTGAGTTTCTATACTGGCAACATTCAAAACAGAACTTTTGCAGGGCTTGGCAACTTTATAAAGCTCTTTCAGGATCCTCAAAGCGCCGAACGATATTGGGGAGCATTTGGAAACACCTCTATCTTTTTCATGATTCATATGCTGGTGCAAAATGTGCTGGGTATGCTTTTTGCAGTGCTGCTAACCAATCGTGCTATGCGGGGGCGGCAAATCTATCAAACAATTATTTTTGTGCCGGTTACGCTGGCGGTGCTGGTAATCGGGTACTTGTGGAAGCTGCTGCTCAACCCGGTGTGGGCCGGGGATACGCTTCAAAAGCTGCATTTGAGCTTATTGGTGCGTCCTTGGCTGGGAGACAAGAATACAGCCCTTATCTCTGTTTCGCTGGTGTCCTGCTGGCAATGGGTGGGCATACCCACTATGATGCTTGTGGCGGGGCTGCAAAACATTTCGGAGGATTTGATTGAGGTAGCAGACTTGGAGGGCGCCTCTGGCTGGCAATGCTTTTTGTACATCAAGCTGCCGCTTGTAAAGCCTGTTACAGGAATGATTGCCATATTGACCTTTGTAAACAATTTCAATGCCTTTGACGTGGTATTTGCCATGGAAAACGTAAACGGCGCGCCCGGCTATGCGACAGACCTTATCGGTACGCTCTTTTACCGGGTAGGTATTGCTGGGCAGCATCCCATTGGTATTCCGGACCCGGGCCTAGGCGCGGCTATTGCCACCATCACCTTCTTTGTGCTGGCTGCCGGGGCTATCCTCACGCTGCGCATGACTCAGACAAAGGAGTAGTATATGAAAGCAATTTTTGCTCCCACGGTTCAAACAAAGTCCCTTCGCCGGAAGAACATGCATATTGGGGCTCATACAGTGCTGATCTTCTGGTCGCTTGTGGTTCTGTTTCCACTGTGGGTGATGGTGGTCAATTCATTTAAGACCAAACTCACCATCTATGAAAATCCTTTTTGGCTGCCGGAGATTTGGAACTTTGCAAATTACGGTGATGTGCTGCGCAGCAGTGACTTTTTCGGTTACTTCAAAAATAGTTTTCTGGTAGTAGCGTTATCTCTTGCCCTTGTGCTTCTTCTGGGGGCTTTGGCTGCATATGCCTTGGCTCAATGGCATAACAAAGCGTCCCGGGGACTGTTCTTCTTTTTTATCGCCGGGATGATGCTCCCTATAAAAATTGCATCTATCAAGCTATTGGAACTGGTACGTACACTGGGCTTAATTAATACGCGCTGGTCGCTGATCCCCATCTATGTGGCAATGGGTATTCCCATCGCTGTGTTTGTATTGACGGAATTCATCCGCCATATTCCCAAAGAGCTGACGGAAGCTGCCCTGATGGACGGCGCAGGGCGGTTTTGTATATTTCGAAGCATCATCGTGCCGCTTATAAAACCTGCTATGGCAACTGTAGCGATCTATAACCTGGTGCCATTCTGGAACGATTTATGGTTCCCGCTAATTTTCATTACAGACGAAAAGGCAAAAACACTTCTCTTGGGAGTAACGCGGCTATTCGGACAGTACCAGACAGATTGGTCCAAGGTACTTGCCGTATTGACGCTTTCGGCACTTCCAGTAGTTGTTTTGTACTTGCTGATGAGCAGGCAATTCATTAAAGGGCTTACGGCAGGAGCAGTCAAAGGGTAAGCTTACCTATTCGTGCAATAGTTCCAGCGCCTTTCTTTTTGCCGCCTTCATGGCGGTGGGAAAAGGCAATTGCTCGATTTCCTGATGGTTCACCCATGAATAACCGGGAAGTGATAATGCATCCTCCGCTTCAAAATGCATCAGATGCATGTTCCAAACCTGATGGGTGAAGACGTGCTTTGCACTCCCGCAATCATCACGATAGTTGGAGGGGATGCCAAGGGACTTCAGCTTCTTCTCCATGTCATGGAGAGTATCTCCCTCATGGCATAATAAGAAAACCCATAATCCCCCCAAAAGCTTTTCCTGGCGCTGATGAACAAGGATTTGGTTGGCAAAAGTGATCAGGCCCACCCCCACGGCGATTTGCCGGGGGGCTCGGGCCTGCATTTTTACGGGAAGGAGTTCCGCATCTCCTTGTTCATAAGCGCTGCAATGGCCGCATAAAGGGCATTTTTCACAAGCGGGGGTGCCGGGCAGGCAAACTGTTGCACCCAGATCCATGACCGCCTGATTAAAATCCCCCGGCCGCTGGGCGGGTACCAGGGAATCAGCCTCCGCCTGCAGCTGTCGGCGCACACTGGGGATCGAAATATCCTCCCGTATTCCCATCAAGCGGCTTACAACTCGCGACACATTTCCATCAATTGCTGGTGTCTTTACGGAAAAAGCAATACTGGCGACGGCCCCGGCAGTATATGGGCCAATACCTGCAAGGCGTCTTAAATCCGCTATACTGCATGGCATCTCGCCTTGAAAGTCTTTCATCACCTGTCTGGCAGCTTTTTGCATGTTCCGGGCTCGGCTGTAGTAACCAAGCCCTTCCCATGCCTTTAAAATATCTTGCTCCGGCGCCTGGGCCAAATCCTTTATGGTAGGAAAGCGGGCTATAAAGCGCGGGTAGTATGCAAGCACAGTTTCTACACGGGTTTGCTGGAGCATGGTTTCGGATACCCATATAGCGTAGGGATCCGAAATATCCCGCCAAGGCAGCGTACGTTTATTCACATCATACCAGGATAAGAGAAGATTGGTTATGGCATCATAATCCGGAATAAGGATCTCACCCTTTCAAATTAGAGATTCCTTTGAAACGCTGGATATATTGTACCATAATACGCCTGATTTCCAACATAATTCAGAACAGATTGATAAAACGGAGAAAACATGAGAAATGTGGAGCAAATATAAGATTTTTTGCGCTGAAGCAGTATATGCAAAAAAATCAGTAAAAATTGGCGGGATTTTAAATGTAAAATCACTTGCTAACCCTTGCCAAATAACGTAAACTATGCACGTGCCGTTTAGCACTCATCAAATGCGAGTGCTAACAATATAAAAAAAGCAAGCAGCGAGGAGGAAGTACGATGAATGTAAAGCCTTTGGGTGATCGCGTTGTGATCAAAAACATTGAAAACGAAGAGACCACCAAAAGTGGTATCGTGTTGCCTGGAACCGCAAAGGAAAAACCGCAAATGGCGGAAGTGCTGGCTGTCGGCCCCGGCGGTCTGGTAGACGGCAAAGAAGTCACAATGCATGTAACAGTAGGTCAAAAGGTTATTTATAGCAAGTATGCCGGCACCGAGGTAAAGCTGGATGGCAAAGAAATGATCATTGTGCGCCAGAGTGATATTCTGGCTGTTGTGGAATAACTGCACAAATATATATCGAATAGGAGGAATGAACCATGGCAAAACAGATTAAGTTCGGTGAAGAAGCCCGCCGTTCGCTGGAACGCGGAGTAAATGCTTTGGCAGATACCGTGAAAATCACCTTGGGCCCCAAGGGCCGCAACGTGGTGCTGGACAAGAAGTTCGGCGCTCCCCTGATCACCAATGACGGTGTAACCATCGCCAAGGAAATCGAACTGGAAGACGCATTTGAAAACATGGGCGCTCAACTGGTAAAGGAAGTCGCTACAAAAACAAACGATGTAGCGGGCGACGGAACCACCACCGCGACCCTTTTAGCTCAGGCGATTATCCGGGAAGGCCTTAAAAACCTGGCTGCCGGTGCGAACCCCATGGTACTTAAAAAGGGTATTGAAGCAGCTGTCGTCGCCGCTGTGGATGGCTTGAAAGAAATTAGCCAGCCCATCAGCAACAAGCATGCCATTGCCCAAGTGGCTTCCATTTCCGCCAGCGATGAAACCATCGGCCAGCTGATCAGCGATGCCATGGAAACTGTCGGAAACGACGGCGTCATCACCGTGGAAGAAAGCAAGACCATGAAAACGGAAATGACCACTGTGGAAGGCATGCAGTTTGACCGCGGCTATGCTTCCGCGTACATGGTTACCGATCCGGATAAGATGGAGGCTGTTCTGGACAACCCCATGATCCTGATTACCGACAAGAAAATTTCCAATATTCAGGAGATTTTGCCTGTTCTGGAGCAGGTTGTGCAATCCGGCAAAAAGATGCTCATCATTGCCGAGGATGTGGAAGGCGAAGCCCTTGCCACTCTGGTTCTCAACAAGCTCCGCGGCACCTTTACCTGCGTAGCCGTAAAGGCCCCCGGCTTTGGCGACCGTCGCAAGGATATGCTCCGCGACATCGCAATTTTGACCGGCGGTCAGGTGATTACGGAAGAGCTGGGTTTGGATCTTAAAGATGCCAAGATCGAAATGCTGGGCCGCGCTCGCCAGGTGAAGGTTGACAAGGAAAACACCACCATCGTGGAAGGCGCCGGCACCAAGGCCGAAATCGATGCCCGTATCACCAGCATCAAGGCCCAAATCGCCGAAACCACCAGCGATTACGACAAGGAAAAGCTCCAGGAGCGTCTGGCCAAGCTGGCCGGCGGCGTGGCGGTTATCCAAGTTGGCGCCGCGACGGAAATCGAAATGAAAGAGCGCAAGCTGCGCATTGAAGACGCGTTGGCTGCTACCCGTGCCGCAGTAGAAGAAGGCATCGTGCCTGGCGGCGGTATCGCTTTGATCAACGTTATGGATAAGGTTCAGGCCGAAGTCAGCAAGTATGCCGGCGATGCCAAAACTGGCGTTCAGATCGTGCTGCGTGCCTTGGAAGAACCCCTTCGCCAGATTGCTGCCAATGCCGGTATCGAAGGCAGCGTTATCGTGGAGAACGTCAAGAGCGCCCACAAGAGCGGCTATGGCTATGATGCCTTGAAGGGCGAATATGTAGATATGGTGGACCGTGGCATTATCGACCCCACCAAGGTGACCCGCAGCGCGCTACAGAACGCAGCCAGCGTAGCCGCCATGGTGCTCACCACCGAATCCCTTGTGACCGACATTCCCGCGCCCGAACCCGCTCCCGCGGCTCCCGGCGGCGGCATGGGCGGCATGTATTGATCCATCTTTCTACGGTTTTACGCCCCTTTCCCCTTGTGGGAAGGGGGCATTTCTCGTAAATCATGCCTTTAAGAAGCCTTTTATTTGCAATTGGCCCTGGAATAGTGGTATGATAAGACAGATGAAATAATCGCGCATATTGATTGAATCCCAGAACTGGACGATATGAGGATTGGAATATGGAGAAGAATGTAAGTTTCCCGGCACAGGGAATAACGGAATTCGTGGGCCGCTTGGCTTGGGCGCAGCTGGAATTGTTCGCGGACGACGTGCCGGAAATTCAGGTGATGGCAGCCGGTGACGAACGTACGGTGGAAGAATTGCGCATTGAGGAAAATAACGGGAAGCTATTGGTGGAGCAGCCTCAATATGGTCTATCCATGAACATCAACGCCAGCAAATGGATGCAGGTATGCATCCGTATTCCCAAAGGCTGGGGTGGGAACGTGGATGCCCATACGATTTCCGGGCTTTTAAGCGCCCGGGGAATCCGCGGCAAGGAAGTTATACTGGATACGATTTCAGGCGATGTACGGGCGATGGCGGTGCATGCGGAGGAACTGTCCCTGCGCACCATCAGCGGGGATATCAAGGGCGGTGACTTGGTGGGCGAAAAGCTTTCCCTGCGCACCGTAAGCGGCGAAGTAAAATTGCAAAGCATCGCTTTTTCCCAGGTTCGCTCCAGCGCGGTCAGCGGCACTCAGTGGATGGAATTCAAAGCACCCTTTGCACGGGTTGATGCCACCACCGTGTCGGGTGAAATGACCCTTCATGTACCCATGGACAGGATGGATGCTTTCTTGCGCTCTGTGAGCGGGCGCATGCGTACCGCAGGAATCCATTTGCAGGAGAACGGTCCGGTGGTGCGGTTAAATTCCGTATCCGCAGGGCTAGAGCTTATCTCCACATTGAAGCCGGAGAAAGCGTAAAACAATCTTGGCATTTTTCCTTAAATCCGGTAAAATATCATAAAGCCCAATTACACAAGGTTCGGAGGAATGTCCCATGGCTAGGAACAATTTTGGCGGATTCGGCGGCGGGCCTAATATGCAGCAGCTGATGCGCCAGGCGCAAAAGCTTCAGGAACAGATGGAAAAGGCTCAGGAAGAGCTTGATGTGAGGGAATATGAGGCCACCAGCGGCGGTGGTATGGTCAGCGTAAAGGTAAGCGGAAAAAGGGAAGTATTGTCCCTTTCCATCAACCCCCAGGTGATAGACCCGGAGGATGTGGATATGCTTCAGGATTTGATTCTGGCGGCGGTGAATGAAGCGCTTCGCAAGGGTGAGGAAACCCGGGAGACGGAAATGCGCAAACTGAACCCCGGTATGGGCGGCATGTTTTAAGTATGGCGCAGCAATTGGAACCTATTGCCCGGATGGTAAGCCAGCTATCCCGCTTGCCGGGAATTGGGCAGAAGACTGCCCAACGGTTGGCCTATTATATCGTGAGCCTGCCTCAGGAGGATGTGCACGAGCTGGCCGCTGCCATATGGCAGGGCCGTAAAGCTATCCGCTACTGCAGCGTGTGCGGGAACTATACCACCGATGATCCGTGTGCCCTTTGCCAGGATGAGGAACGGCACAACGGGCAGTTGTGTGTAGTGCGAGACCCCCGGGATGTGGCCGCTATGGAGCGCATGCGGGATTTTCATGGGGGCTATCATGTTCTTCATGGAACTCTTTCGCCAATGGATGGTGTGGGGCCGGAGGATATCCGCATCAAGGAACTGTTGGCAAGGGTAGGCACTGAAGACGTGCAAGAGGTTATTCTAGCTACCAACCCAGATATTGAAGGGGAGGCTACGGCTACCTATATCGCCCGCCTGCTGAAACCTATGGGGCTTAAGGTAACAAGAATAGCCCATGGCGTACCGGTGGGGGGCGACCTGGAATATACCGACGAGGTCACCCTGGCTAAGGCCATGGAAGGCCGCAGAGAAATATAGCCTTTGGGGACAACCACACCGGTTGTCCTTCTTTTCAATCGGCTGCAAAGGAAAAGGCGGAAAGAGCGTGACAATATGCCACAGGCATACAATCAGATCATATTGGCCGGCGTCGGCGGGCTTGGCCTGGTAACGGTAGTCCTTTTAATCCTGCTGTTTATTATCAATAGAAATCGTCAAGCAAAACTACAGGAACAAGTACAAGCGTGGGAGACGGGATATCACACCGCCATTCAGGAACTGTCATGGGAGATTTCTCAGCAGACGGCCAGCGGGCAGACAGAAACAGCTACCCTGCTCAGGGGCATGAACGACAGCCTGATTAACACCCTTACCAACATATCCAGCAATCAAACCATGCAGCTTGAATCTATGCAGCGGCATACCCAAAATTCCGGTTTGTCTTCAGAACAGCGCTTGGACAGGCTGCAAAAGGCTATTGAAGATAATCTGCAAAAATACGACCAGCGCACCACCGACCTGGCAAAGCTCATCGACGAGAAACTAAATCAGAACGAAAATCGCCTGGAAAAAATGCGGGAGACGTTATCAGACAGCATGGGCCGTATGCAAACGGAGAATGCCCAGAAGCTGGAGGAGATGCGCAAGACCGTGGATGAAAAACTCCACGAAACGCTGGATAAGCGGCTGGGAGAAAGCTTTTCCCAGGTCAGCCAGAGATTGGAGCAGGTGTATAAGGGCTTGGGTGAAATGCAGTCCTTAGCCAGCGGTGTGGGAGACTTGAAAAAAGTATTATCCAACGTGAAAACCCGTGGCATCTGGGGCGAAATGCAGTTGGGCAATCTGCTCAGCCAGGTGCTAACCTTTGGCCAGTATGAGGAAAACGTTGCGGTTAAGCCAGGCTCCCAGGAGCGAGTGGAGTTTGCCCTCCGCTTGCCTGGCCGGGAAGCGGGAAATCAAAAGCCTGTGTACCTTCCCATTGATTCCAAGTTTCCGCAGGAGGACTTTTTACGCCTGATGGAGGCCGAGCAGGAGGGAGATGTGCAAAAAGCGACAGATGCACGAAAAACACTGGGAGCAGTCTTGAAATCCGAAGCCAAGCGTATTGCGGATAAATATATCGATCCTCCTCATACCACCGATTTTGCCATTCTGTTTTTACCTTTGGAAGGGCTATATGCCGAGGCTATGCGTAGCATGGATTTGGTGGAGGAGGTGCAGCGCCAGCATCGGGTGGTACTTGCGGGGCCTTCTACATTGACCGCGCTTCTCAACAGCCTTCAAATGGGATTCCGGACGCTTGCCATCGAACAGCGTTCCGCCGAGGTTTGGAAGCTGCTGGGGGCCGTCAAGACGGACTTTGGTAACTTTGCCAAGGTTCTGGATAAAACCCAGGAGAGGCTGCGCCAGGCCTCCGAAACCATCGATTCGGCGTATGTGCGTACCCGCAGCATTGAACGGCATCTGCGAAGGGTGGAGGCACTGGACGAGGAACAAACAAAGGCACTTTTGCTGAAGGAAGGCTCGGAGGACTTGCTTGGGGATGAACAATCATAAAAAGCGACGTTTCCGGGGCTGCAAGGCAGTTTTTACAAGATGAGTATTGGTGCATAAAAAAATTGCGGTATAATAAGCATATCCCGTGAAGGGAAAGGAGGAACCAAAATGAGCAACAATCTGGGTGACGATTTGAAAAAGGTTCTGCTGGCAGGAGTTGGCGCAGTGGCCGTCACCGCTGAAAAATCCAAGGAGTTGGTTGAGCAGCTGGCTAAAAAGGGCGAAATTACCCTGGAGCAGGGGCGTATTTTGAACGAAGAACTATCACGCAAGGTGAAAAAGGCTGTCAAAGAAAACTTCGGCGATTTTGTGCAGAAGCAGAAAAAGACGGTAGAAGAAGTGGCTGACGATCTAAGGACAATGACCCGTGAAGAATTGGCCGCTATCAGGGACCGGATCGAAGCCATGCAGCAAGTGGCCGATGAGGAATCAAAGGATGAAACCGGCGACGACGAAGGGAAAGATGAAGGCTAAGATACCTTCAGGGGTCCATGCCCATAGGTTGAGGGAAATTGTTGCCGTGCTAGCCCGCCATGATGTCATCAGGGGCATTACACCGCAAAAGCTTCGGCTGATTTTAGAGGATCTTGGCCCGACCTATGTTAAAATCGGCCAGATTTTATCTATGCGCCAGGATCTGCTCCCGGTATCGTTTTGCCTGGAGCTTCAAAAGCTGCGGGACAGCGTGCGCCCTATGAGCTATGGTGAAGTGCGGGACATTATTGAGGAGGCCTATGGTGATTCTCTGGATGAGATATTTGCCTCCTTTGAAATGGAACCTGTTGGCGCGGCATCCATTGCACAAGTACATCGCGCAACACTCAAAGATGGAGCCCAGGTGGTTGTCAAGGTACAGCGCCCAGGCATCGATGAGCGGATGAAGCAGGATATGGCTCTGCTGCGTAAAGCGGCAGGGCTTATTCAGCTTTCCGGGCGTATGGGCAGCGCAGTTGATTTTCGCAAGGTGCTGGATGAAATGTGGTTTGTAACCCAGCAGGAGATGGATTTTTTGCTGGAAGCCCAGCACGCTGCTACTTTTGCCGCATTCCAGAGGGATGTGGCTTTTGTGGGATGCCCTCAAATCTACTCTGCCTATACCACAAAAAGGGTATTGGTCATGGAATATATAGAGGGAATCCCCATCAGCCAGAAAAATCATCTGGCAGAAGAGGGGTATGACCTGAAGGAGCTTGGCGAAAAATTGTGCGACAATTATGTCAAGCAGATATTGGTGGACGGCTTTTTTCATGCGGACCCGCATCCGGGTAATCTTTGCATTCGGGAAGGAAAGATCATTTTTCTGGATTTGGGCATGATGGGGCAATTGACCCCCAGAGACCAGCAAATTCTGAAGCAAGCGGTGAAAAGCGTGGCGCTTTGGGATGTGCAGGCGGTTAAGTCTGCCCTTCTTGCCCTGGCGGTACATTCTCAGCCCATTGATCATGCCAGGCTCTATGAAGATATTGAGGGTATGCTGAACCACTACGGCGAGATGGAAATGGGACAGATGAACCTGGGAAAAATGATGGAAGAAACCCTGGATATCGCAAACCGTCATGGCTTGGCGATGCCGGAGGGCATGACCATGCTCAGCCGGGGACTGCTTACCATGCAGGGGGTGGTGAGTGATTTGAGCCCCGATGTCAACTTTGTAGCTATTGTGGCTGCCAGCATGCAGGGGAGCCTTTTGGGAAATATTGAATGGGAAAAAGAGCTGCGCCATGGCGTGCAGATGTTTTACCGTTCAGGAAAAAAGGCGCTGGAACTGCCCTATCAGCTTTCCGAACTGATGCAGATTGCTTTAAAGGGGCAGGGCAAGATCAATCTGGAATTGACAGGTTCGGAAAAACCCCTGAAAACCGTTGCCCAAATGGTCAACCGGCTGGTCCTGTGTGTTTTATGCAGCGCGATTCTCATTGCTTCCGCGCTACTGTGCATGTCACCTGTACTGCCCTTATGGGCGGGGATACCATGGCCTGCATTTACCGGTTTTTTGACGGCAGTGGGAATTGCCGTATATTTGGTCTTATCTACAATCAAGCGAAAAACCTAGAAAAGTATGATTTGTATGAAAAATGCCTGCCGGTCAAATATGCCGGCAGGCACATTTAATGCTATTACCCGTTAAGACACATGAGAAAATTAGAAATCCGCACTGCCTGTAGTACGGGGGAAGGGAAGCACATCCCGGATGTTGCTCATGCCCGTAAGGTACATGATAAGCCGTTCAAATCCGAGGCCAAAACCCGCATGGGGTGTACCGCCATATTTGCGTAGCTCCAGGTACCACCAATAAGACGCCGGATCCATACCCAGTTCGCTAATGCGGTTCTGCAGCCGTTCCAGACGCTCTTCCCTCTGGCTCCCGCCCACCAGTTCACCAACACCCGGCACCAGCAGGTCTACAGCTGCAACAGTTTTTTCGTCTTCGTTCATGCGCATGTAAAAGGCTTTGATTTCCTTAGGGTAATTGTACACGAACACGGGACGCTTGAAATGCTGTTCCGCAAGATATCTTTCATGCTCCGTCTGCAAATCGATCCCCCAGGCTACAGGATACTCGAAAGCCTGGCCGCTCTTTTCCAGAATCGCGATGGCATCGGTATAGGAAACACGGGCAAAATCGCTGGCTGCCACGTGAGAAAGCCTGGCTATCAACTCCTTATCCACAAAGGCGTTTAGGAATTCGATTTCAGGTGCGGCTTTTTCTAGGATGCCGGTGATCACATATTTCAGCATGGACTCAGCCAGGTCCATATCGTCAAACAAATCGGCAAAGGCGATCTCCGGCTCAACCATCCAGAATTCCGCTGCATGCCGCGGCGTAAAGCTGCGTTCAGCCCGGAAGGTGGGGCCGAAGGTGTATACGTTACGGAAAGCCATGCAATAGGATTCCACGTTCAACTGGCCGCTCACCGTAAGGCTGGCTGCTTTCCCAAAGAAGTCTTCACTTTCCAGAAGGAGCCCCTTATCATCCCGGGGAGGCTTGTCTATGTCCAGGGTCGTAACCCGGAACATTTCTCCGGCGCCTTCGCAGTCGCTGGTGGTGATGATCGGGGTATGAACGTACACAAAATCACGCTCGGCAAAGAAAGCGTGCAATAGCTGCGCAGCCAGCGACCGGATTCGGAACACTGCCGCAAAGGTGTTCGTCCGAGGCCGCAAATGCGCTAAGGTGCGCAGATACTCAAAAGTATGGCGCTTTTTCTGCAGCGGGAAATTGGGGTCGCATGCGCCTACCAGTGTGACTTTTTCAGCCTTCAGTTCAAAGGGCTGCTTCATGCCGGGCGTTACCACAAGCGTTCCAAACACTTCAACGGCGCTGCCCAAGGTAATGCGGGGGACGGATTTAAAATCCTCCGTTAGCCCTTCCTCGCAAACGACTTGAAGGTTTTTAAAATATGTGCCGTCATTGAGCTCAATAAAGGCAAAGGCTTTGCTGTCGCGCACCGTGCGCACCCAGCCGGAAACCGTAACCTTTGCCACGTCAGCTGCAGGCGGGGCTTGAAACAAGGATCGGATGGTGGTCATGGGTCCCTTCCTCCTTTTCATTAACGGACGAACCAAGGGGCTTCTCCTTTCGGAGGCACTTCCCAGAACTTTATTTTCCCAGCATGGCCGCACCGATGATTCCGGCATCAGGGCCCAGGCTGGCAATTTCGATACTGGCATAGGGCATGGTTTTGAACAGCAGATATTGGGGGATTTCAGCCCGTACTGCATCCAGCAAAAAGCTGCCCGCTTTGCTGACACCGCCGCCCAGCACGATCATCTCCGGGTCTAAAAAGGCTACAATGGTGTTGATGCCCTGGGCAAGGTATTTCACATAGCGGCGGAAAATTTTCAGTGCCGTTTCGTCTCCCTCTCGGGCTGCGTCGAATACCATCTTGGCGTTGATATTTTCCGCATCACCCTGACACAAAGAAGAAATCAAACTTTCAGGATGTACGGGGAGCGCCTGCCTAGCCATGCGGATGATAGCGGTAGCGCTGCAATAACGTTCCAGGCAGCCACGGTTGCCGCAGGTACAGGGTTCACCGTCCAATTCCAATGTAATATGCCCAATCTCGCTGCCTACATTGTGAAAGCCGCTCCAGGGCTTGCCGTTGATTACAATACCGCCGCCTACCCCGGTGCCCAATGTCAAGAACACGCTGGAATGGCAGCCTGCGCTGACCCCGGCCACGCTTTCGGCATAGCCGGCAACAGTGGCGTCATTATCGATAAAGACGGGCTTATTGATATATTTCTGCATCTCATCCCGCAGGGGGACGTCATGCCAGCTCAGGTTTGTGCAAAATACGACAACGCCGGTATCGGGATTTGCGATGCCTGGCACACCAATGCCAATACTGTGTACATCCGATAAAGATAATTCAGCTTCCTTTAAGGTGGACAGGCAGCAATCCGCCATATCCTTTACAATTTCCTGATAAGGCCGGTTTGCCAATGTTGGCATAGACCCTTTTTTCAATATTGTGCCTTTTTCGTTCACAATGCCCACAGCAATTTTCGTTCCGCCTAAATCTATGCCGATAAATACCATGTTCCTTCAATCCTCCGAATCAAATGCGGTTATTCTCCATTGGAATTTTTGGCAATCATGTCCATCAGCCGCCGGTCCAACTCATGGGCGGCGCTGTAACCCAAACGCTTGAGGCTTAGGTTCCGTGCGGCTACCTCGATAATAATGGCAAGGTTCCGGCCCGGACGAACTGGCATGATCTGGTGGGGGACCTTTACGCCCATGATGGTGATGGTTTCCTCCGTCAAACCCAGCCTGTCGTATTCCTTGTGCTCGTCCCACTGCTCCATGTGCATGACAAGGTCAATGGTCTTGTTCACAATAACTGATCCAACACCATACATCGCCCTGATATCGATGATGCCGATGCCGCGGATC
Source organism: Bacillota bacterium (assembly GCA_023392515.1). GTDB lineage: Bacteria > Bacillota > Clostridia > Christensenellales > Aristaeellaceae > JAEVYX01. The sequence continues at coordinate 15,821 of JAEVYX010000042.1, forward strand.
TCCATAAAGTGGCGCACCATCTCCGGCGCTTCTCCGGTAAGCCGTTCATCGCTGACCCGGCAAATATCCACCACGTCGTCAGCTACCAATTGGTGGCCCCGCTTGACCAGTTCCAGCGCGGCTTCACTTTTGCCTACGCCGCTTTCTCCGGTGAGCAGGACGCCTACACCGTACACATCCACCAAAACGCCATGGCGGGTGACCCGGGGGGCCAGACGGCGGTTCAAATAGTTGATGGCGTTAAAGGTGAATTTTGTTGTTACCATTTGTGATTGATAGACAACAATATCCCTCGCCCTGGCCTCTTCAATCAAATCTGCGGGAGGCGTCATGCCCCGGCAGACTACTACGCAGGGCAGGTTGTAGCCGAAATAGGCTTTCAACATCTTCCTTCGGGCATCAGGTTCCATCGACTCCAAATAGGTCATCTCCACCTTGCCGATGACCTGGGGCCGCTCATAGGCAAAATATTCGTAAAAGCCGCAAAACTGCATGCCGGGTCTGTTAAGGTCGGTCGTACGAATGTCCCATTCCTTTCTTGTGGAAGGGGATAATTCCGTCAATTGCAGCGCTTGTGCAAAATCTTGGGCCTGAATCACTTAGCTGCCTCCTTGCATATCATCAAACAAGCGATTTACTTACCATAAAATAGTGAAAGAAGGGGAATCGCGACGCTGCGTTATGGCTTTGCGGCTGATTCCCGAACCGCGTTCATCAAAATTAATGATTCGGGATTGTTTCAGTTTGCGTATCGCTTCATTATACCCCTTTTCTACAGCTTCTGCCAACCCCCATTTTACCAAAATGCAGGGGATTGGTTTTATGCCGATTTGTACACCATTTTTTGAATCTGGCATAAGATAAAGCAGAATTCTGGAAAGGAGCCTGCGTATATGAATCTTGAAACTGGCACAACTGCGCCCAGCGAGAAAATTTGCGCCTATGAATACACCGTAAATCGCGGGGACAGCTTCTACCTCATCAGCCGTCGGCTGGGAGTATCTCTCAGGGATCTGATGGCAGCCAACCCCAGTATCAACCCGGCTCGCCTCATGGTGGGCGACGTGCTGTGCATTCCCTTGGAGGAGTCCTCCCAACATATTGCCAAGGAACCAATCAGCCCGACTGGGACTACCCTTAGCGATGTCACCGGCCCTACCGATGTAGTTATTACCGGGCCGACCGGGGCAGTGGAAGGGACCGTAACCGGAACAACCGAGGTTCCCATTTTTACATGTCCCATTGAACAGCGCAGAACCGTGCAGCCGGGACAAAGCGTCAGCGATTTCCAGTTGGCAGCGGATATTAACCGCCACACCATGGAACTTGCCAACCCAAACGTGGATCTGGATAACCTGGTTCCCGGGCAGGTGTTGTGTGTGCCCACGGTAAACCAGCCTTGTCCCTTGCCCTCCTCCTACATTCTGCAAGCTAATGACACCCTTGAAACGGTAGCTGCAAAGTTTAATCTTTCCGTTGCATCCCTGTTAAGGGCCAACCCTTGCCTGGCACCGTGCGATTTTCTTCCTTGCGTGTGTATCTCACTTCCCAGAATGTAATGACAAATCAAAAGCGGCAGGAGAGGCTTGCTCCTGCCGCTTTTGCTATTTCGCAAGGATTCTGTTGACCCGCTCTGTGCTGAGCAGCATAAGTAAACCACATCCCAGAAGAAACCAAGGGTAGATGGCTAACGAGGCCCAGCCGGTCAATCCACCCATTAATGCGGGCATCAGCGTACTGCCAACATAGGCCGATGCCATTTGAATGCCCATCAGGCGCTGGGAATTTTCTTCGCCAAAGCGCGCAGGGGTTTCATGCAGCAATGCGGGATAAATAGGCGCACAGCCCAACCCAATCAGCCCCATACCCAATGCGGCTTCGGTACCTGGCAATAAAAGCACACCGCAGCCCAATAGAATGCAGCAAAGCCCCAGGCGGATAAGCTGCTTGCTTTTCAAACGGAGGGTCAAAAAACCTGATACCAGCCTGCCAAAGGTAATCCCGCCATAAAACAGGCTGGTCCATTGTGCGGCATTGGCAGGGGACAAGCCCCGCATTGTGACAAGAAAGCTGGCGCACCAGAGCCCCGCGGTGATTTCCAGGCTGCAGTACAGAAAGAAGGCAACCAATGTCCACTTGACGCCTGGAAGGCGGAATATATTCGTTTTTGTTTCAGAGGCCGCTCGTACAGCTTCGGCGGAACCATTCTCCCGCCATAAGGGCAGGCTGAAGAACAGGAGGATGACCAGCAAAAATTGCAGCCCGGCCACGGTTCGATAGCCGCCCTGCCAGTAGTTTCCCCCGCTCAAAAAGAAGCCCATGATTATGGGTCCTAACGTAGCCCCGACACCCCAGAAGCAATGCAGCCAATTCATATGCCTGGCAGCATAATGCCTGGCTACATATCCATTAAGCCCGGCATCCACTGCTCCGGCCCCCAACCCCAGGGGAATGGCCAGCACATACAGCCATGCTATTCCCGGGGCAAAGGAAATGCCAAGCAAAGCAATAGCTGTTAACAAAACGCTTGCAAATACAACTTTCCCTGTGCCATACCGTTTCACAACCCTGGAACTCAGCAGGCTGGAAGCTACCGTGCCTGCCGCAATTACCAGGCTGATGCTTCCTGCTTGTCCCACGGGAGCCTGAAAAGCAACATGCATGGCCGGCCATGCGGCGCCAAGCATTGAATCCGGCAGCCCCAGGCTGATAAAGGCCAGATAAATAATCCCTAAAAATAACATTGGCATTGCTTTATACCTCTCCAATTGATTCTCTTTCCAAACGCTCTGCCAGCCTTTGTACATGGCGGCGTGCCGCGTTGGCCGAATATGCCATTTCCTCCGGCGTGGCTGGTGCATCTCCCATCAACCCTACAAATTGGCTTACCTTCAAGCCAAGTGCTTCCTGCATATCCATATCGCTGCCCTTTGGGCTGACCAGGTAGTAGCAGAGCAATGAATCCTCCTGGCCGATGCGGTGGGCACGATCCTCTGCCTGGCTATGAACGGCAGGGGACCAATCCAATTCACCAAATACAACGCAGGATGCCCGCTGCAGGTTTAGCCCGGATGCCGCCCGAAGGGAAATGCAGCACAAGTCGGTGCGCCCCTGCATGAACCTTTCCACGGCGTCCTCTTTTTGAACGCCGGATTCCCTGCCGGTAACAAAGACAGGGGAGTAGGCTTTCAACTCTTTTTTATAATCGTCCATTACCATATGATGATGGGCGAACAAAAGAACCTTTTCGCCTGCATCCAGCAGCGCCCGGACAAACTGGCAAACATAAGGTGCCTTGGCAAGGCCGGTAGCCTGGCGTTCCTCTTTGGAAATCTGCTCTTCCAAAATGGCCCGCTGGGAAGCAGTCAGTGATTCCTCCTGCTTCCAATGCATCAGCTTTTCCAGTACAGGCTGCATCAGCTGGCGGTATACCTTGTCATCTCCGTCAATTTCCTGTACCAGTCTTCGCTTGGGAGGCAATTCCGGCAGCACTTCCTGTTTGGTGCGGCGCAAAAGCAGGCCTTCCCGCTTCAGGTGGGCGCCCAGCAAATCGGGCTTGACTACTACGGCGTTTCCATAACCGTAGCACCATTCCCTGGAGAAGCTTTCCCAATCTCCAAGGAAATGAAAATCGAGGATGTTTACCACATTCCAAATTTCTCCGCCCTTATTGTAAATAGGGGTGCCGCTGAGGCCAATTACCCGTTCTTTTGCACACGAAAGCAAACTGGCAGCGGAATATTTTTCTGTGCCGGCATGGCGCAATTCCTGTATCTCGTCAAAGATAACAGCCTGCACAGGCAACTCTGGTAGCTGCTTTTTCCAGCCCCGAAGCAGGAGATAATGCATCAGGTAAATATCCGCCGAGGGCAGGGGATAAGGGGTGAGCCCTTTCACTATGTGAACAATGGGCTTCCTTCCTTCAATACGCAAGAACCGGGATATTTCCGCCTCCCAGTTTCGCAATAGATGCGCAGGTGGAATAATCAATGCCGGAAACGCCCCGATGCTGGTCAGCCACGCCAATGCTTGAACGGTTTTGCCTAAGCCCATTTCATCGGCCAGCAGTGCCCGGTTCTCCTTTAACAAAAAAGACAGCCCTCTCTTTTGAAAAGGGCGGAGCTCACCTAAAAAAGAACCTTCGGGAGGTTCGGCCTCTTGGGGCATCTTTAGGGCAGCAGCCTTTTGCCTTGCATAAGCCCTGGCTTTTTCCAGCGCTTCCTGCCAGCGTTTTTCGTCCAGGGGCTTCACTTGCAGGGGGTATCGGAGCATCAGCCAATTCAAGTCTCCAACGATCCGCCGATGATCGGTAAATCGGGCCTCGCCCCGGCCGTGGCCTGCGCTGCCGGGGAAAAGGCGCTTTGCCAGCTCCGTCACGCAAGGCTCCCCTTTGATGACCCAGCATCGGCTGCGCCTGTTATAGGAAAGCGTGCCATAGATATGGCCATCGGTTAAGGTGTCCTGTAAATATGGCGGCAAAATATCTTGCTGCTCCTCAAGCGGAAGAACATCTTTAGCAGTCATCATAATGCGATTCCCCATAACCTGTTGATAGATAAAATCACGCATGGCTTACCGCAAACGTACAGGGGTAAATTGGCGGAGCGTTCTACCAGCACTACCAAAGCCCCAATCGCTGGGCTCATCGCATACTTTTCCATCTGTACAAGCAGCTGCCTTTCTCGCGGCTTGCCTTTTTTGATTTCAATACCCACATCCCCAACCAAAAAATCGATTCGGCATCGGGGGGCCAAGGGTACTTCATGGGCGTAGGAAATGCCTGCCTGTGAAAGGGCGCTTGCGGCCAGGCTGTGCAAATCATATTCACCCTGGCATAGCGGAGCGCGCAGCCGTTTTAGCGCTCCTACAACCTCTTGCAATAGCTCACCCATGCGCACCCTCCATTTTTTTATGCATGTATTGTATCACGGCTTAATCTCCGGCGCAAATCTCCCATTTAGTTGTAACAATTACGAAAACAAAAAGAAGGATGTCCCGTTTTGGGTTGCAATTTATATATACTTTTTGTATGATAGAAAAGGTTCTATATAAAGGGGGTACCCCATGAAACGGTTCGGATGGGTTCTTGTTTCGCTTATACTCATCGTGCTATATTCAGCCGCCTGGGCACAGGGCGGCATTACGATTGACGATGCACCGGATGTCATCCGCCCCGGGAAAGCCATTCGCATCGGCTTTTCCGCTTCAAAGCCTGGTAACGCCGATTTGATACTTCAAAACGCTTCCGGCAAAACGGTAGCGGTAATAGCGGAGAATATTCCCGCAAAGGCCGGGCGCAACCATCAAGGCTGGGATGGTTATATAAACGGTCAGGCTGTAACGCCGGGTGAATATGTCCTGGCTGTTGATTTTAATGGGGAAACAGCCACCCGGCCGCTAGCGGTGGGGGAACAAAGCCCTGCGCTTCAGGACGTATCATTAAGCAGCAACCGTCTTTCTCCAGGAAGCAGCTGGTCTGTACGTGCAAAAGCCAGCATGGCAGGAAAGCTTACCGTATCGATGCAGCTTGGCACTGAAAAAGTGGTACTGTATGACAAAACTGTTCCTGTGGGTATGACGGACGTTTCTTGGGATGGTTATTGGGAAGGGGAGGCCGTTGCCCCCGGCACTTATACGCTCTCGCTTATCCTGACGGATAATACCGGCTTTTCTTCCAACGAGGAGCAGGTCATCCTCACCATCATTGATACCGCATCTGCCGCTAATACAAAGCCTGTGGATTCAACAAAGACAGAAGATGCTTTGGAAGCGTATTCTCCAATTGAGCCGGAGAAGATACAGGAATCAGATCTCTCGCCGGGAACAGATGTGCCAGAGGTTACTCCAGATCCGGCGGTCGAAGATCCCAATGCATTCCGCTTGAGTGATCTGGCTTTGGAAGCAGACAGCGCTGCAAAAAATTCTCCTTCAACCTTCAGCGCGTACACCTGCGACCATACATCCTGTTACTGGAAACTGCCCATGGGGGACTTGGACGAGGCGGCCATTTGGGATGCCATGATGCAGCCTATGACCGTGGTCAAGGGGGAACAGCGGCAGGTTGTGAAGATCTATTCGGAACCCAGCGATCAATCTGCCCCCGTTGGGGAAGTCACCTGCGATTCCCAAGGGCTTCATGTTCTTGAAAGTTACGAAAACGGTTGGTCTTTGGTGGAGGCATATTCCAGCTCCATCCATTCCAGCAAGGTGAAGGTTTGGGCAGAATTTGTTACGGGATACATTCAAACTTCCCGTTTGGAAGTAAAGGATCCCAACAAAAACTTTGGACTGGTGCTGGACAAGCTGACCCAGCGAATGTATGTTTTCCAAAACGGGAAAATCATTACGGAGCTTTTCATCTCCACCGGGCTTGTGAACAGCAAACAGCCATATAACGAAACCCCGGCGGGTGAATTCATGATCGTCAGCTGGACCGGCGGATTTTGGTCCGGTAATATGTACTGCGATATGGCGCTTCGCATCAATGGCGGGATCCTCATCCATGAAGTGCCCTGCTTTATCAAGGAGGATGTACGTTATTACGAAACCTTTGAACGGCAGCTAGGCAAAAAGGCAAGCCATGGCTGTGTCCGTGTCCAGCAGGAAAAATCTTCCGAGGGGATCAACATGCGCTGGCTATGGGATAATTTGAAGAAAAATACCCGCGTATTCATCTGGGACGATGTGGGCAGGAATATCCCCGTTCCCGATGCGGCCACGCCTCTTTATTACAACCCTGATCGCGGCCAGTATTACCATAGCGATCAAAACTGTTCAAGCGTGAAAAGCAGATATCTGCCCCTCAAAGGCTTCACATATGGAGAATTGGAGAGCGAGCCTTACTTGAAGCTTTCGGGATGCCCCGCCTGCTCGCCGCCCAAGCGCCAATCGGAAATTGAGACGCTGAATGCGGGAAATAATAAGGCAGAATAGCAAAATCCGCCCCTTGTGCCATATGGCATAAGAGGGCGGATTTTATTGTTTGCGTTATTCCTGCGTTTTGTAAAGAAAGTCGTTCAACTGCTGCACGTTCTTGGACAGGTTGGGCACCAGTACGGCCATGCCGGATATGGTTTGACTGGAATAGGCGCTCTTGGCGGGAATTTGCATGGTAGCGAAAGTTGCATCCTGCACATTTAATGCCATGGGAATAAGTTTGATTGCATCTTCCACCGATAAGTTCGTAATGACATTATCCATATTGTCAATCACAAGCTCGCCAATTTTATCCCAGCTAAAGGTCATCATTTTGTGGAAAGCTGCTTCTACTACCGTGCGTTGGCGGTTGGTACGCTCAAAATCGCTGTCGATTTTGCGGATCCGGCTGAAGGACAAGGCTTGCCTGCCAGTCAGAACCTGCAGGCCGGAGCTTTGTAAAAGTCCGTCATTCTGTTTGATGCCCATTTTCAGGTTATACGATTTCAGAATGTTGTTAAGCTGGGTTCGCTCGCTCTTGGATACTTCCACTTCCACGCCGCCAATCTGGTCCACCAGGTCTGCCATACGGCTGAAATTGACCACTATATAGGCATCCGGCTCGATACCGAAATTGGTTTTCATAGTTTTTAGCAAAAGATCCGCACCGCCGTAGGCATAGGCCGCATTGATGCGGGTTGACCCTTTGCCGGGGATTTTCACATATAGGTCCCGTAAAAAGGAAACCAGCTTGATGGTTTTATTCTCCTGATCCAGCTGTGCCAGCATCATTACATCGCTTCGGCCTTTGGCCTTGACGCTGTACGTATCGGTTCCGATGAGCAATAGCTGGAACACATCTTTCTGCGGCGTTTGAAATTCCGAATCTTCCGGCAGCACCAGGTATTCTGAGGGATTTTCCTGCCCTTCAGGTACCGTTTCCGCAAGCAATTGCATAAGCTCTTCCTTGCTAAGCTCCTCCAGTTCTTCCGTAGCCAGCGCCGGGGTCAGAAATAGAGTTATTACCATAAGAAGTGTCAATAATTGTGCCCATAAACGATTCCGGATCATAAAAATGCCCTGCCTTTACCATCATAATACTCCAATGGATATGCAATACTTTTAAAACGGCTATATGATGGGGATTCATGCAAAATTTTGTAGTATCCATATCTCCAATTAGTGGAAATAATCCAGATCAAAGTGCAAAAGGCATTTGTTCCGTGTGTCCAGTTCCTGTGCAAAGGCTTCAATCTTATTTTCGAGTTTTTCCGTGGGGCCGTATTCCGCGGGCACCAGCACATCAAAAACAAGCGTAACCTGCTTTTCACCGGGTACCCGGCGAAAATCGTGAAGCTTCAAGCGCGGATCAGTCGATAATAAAAACGCTTCCATCCGCGCACGAGCTTCGTTGGTTTCGGCGTCATCGGTTACGATGGGGTCCATATGAATCAAAAGGGACAGGTTCATCTCTTTGGAAATCTCCCGTTCCACCTGGTCGATCAATTCATGAATCTTCACGATATCCCCCTTGGCTGATACCTCCGCGTGAACAGATGCAATGCAGCGGCCGGGACCATAATCATGAATCACCAGGTCATGGGCGCCCAGAATGCCGTCATAGGCCAGAAGCTTTTGCAAAAGGAGCTCGCTTTGCTCTTTGCTTGGCTTTGCGCCCAGCAGCCTGTCAATGGTTCCCTTGCATACCTGAAAACCAGTTTTCAAAACGACAAGCGCCACCAAAACACCCATGTACCCATCCAGGGCCCAATGAAAAAAGTGGTCCGCCAGCATGCTTAAAAGCACCGCGCTGCTTGACAGCACGTCACTCAAGGAATCCTTGCTTGCCGCCTGCAATGCAGCGGAATCAATCTGCCGCCCCAATTTGGCATAAAAACCGATAAGCCAGCCCTTTAAAAGCACGCCTCCGAGGAGCAGCCCAAAGGAAAGCCATGAAAATATCAATGCGGCAGGATGGATGATGCTTGTGATGCCTGCCTTCAGCAGTTCTACCCCCATGATGAGTATCAGAAGGCCCAGCCCCAGCGCTCCGATATACTCCATGCGCCCATGCCCGAAGGGGTGTTCCTGATCCTGAGGCTTTTGAGCCAGACGGGTGCTTATCAAGGATACGACGGCGCCGCCGGCGTCCGACAGGTTATTGCCCGCGTCCGCCGTAATGGCTACGGACCCCGTGGCAAGGCCTATGATGAATTTGGCCAGGGAAAGCAGGATATTAAGCCCTATTCCCACCATGGAACCAAGTGTGCCATATGCGGCACGGCTGGGTTGGCTTTTTGTGTCTTGAGGGTTTTTTATAAACAGCCGGATGAGCCATTTTGTCATTCCGAATATCTCCCTTTCCCCAAATGATATTTCAATAGTATACCATGTTTTACCTATCGCGCACACTTTAATTGCTGAAATATGATGAATCAGGTATCAAAAAGAGCAAAACCCCTTTACTTTTTTTCAAGCCTGCATATAATAGATGAAGTATAAAGACCATGATGGGGATGGGTGCGGAAAGCGCGAACCTTTAGCGAGCCGGCGATGGTGAAAGGCCGGCGGTAGGCGCCGCATCGGATCACCCCGGAGTTTCTCTTCCCGATGGGAAAGCCGAAGGGAAGAGCGGCAGCTTCCGTTATAAAGCAGGCATTCGGCTGAAGAATGCGAAAGTGGGCGGCAGATTGCCGTCAAACTGGGTGGTACCGCGGAGCAATCCGTCCCAAGTAAAATACTTGGGGCGGTTTTCTTTTTCTCCATAACCGAGAATAGCCAAGGAGGGGACAACATGTATCAAAAAGTATCAACCGACCTGAACTTCGCCTCCCGTGAAAAGGAAATCGCGTCTTTTTGGGAGGACAACGATGTTGTAAGGAAAAGCTTCCATCATAGGGACGGGGCGGAGCAATTCACCTTCTTTGACGGGCCGCCTACAGCCAATGGTCGGCCGCATATCGGTCATATTCTGACGAGGGTTATTAAGGATATCATTCCCCGTTACCAGACCATGAAGGGAAAGTCCGTTCTTCGCAAAGCCGGCTGGGATACCCATGGCCTGCCTGTGGAGCTGGAAGTGGAAAAGCTGCTGGGGCTGGACGGAAAGCCGCAAATCGAGAAGTACGGCATCGAGCCCTTTATTGCCGCCTGCAAAAAAAGCGTGTGGAAATACCTGCATGAGTGGGAAGAGATGTCCCGCCGGGTGGCATTCTGGGCGGATATGGAGCATCCCTATATCACCTATGAGGATAATTATATCGAGTCCGTTTGGTGGAGCCTTAAGGAAATTGCAAATAAGGATTTGCTATACCGCGGCCATAAGGTTGTGCCTTATTGCCCCCGCTGCGGCACGGCACTGTCCAGCCATGAAGTAGCCCAGGGCTACAAGGAAGTCAGCGATCTGAGCGCCTTCGTACGCTTTTCAGTCAAGGGAGAAAAGAACACCTACCTATTGGCCTGGACCACTACCCCCTGGACGCTGCCCAGCAATGTGGCCTTGTGCGTCAACGCCCATGAGGAATACTGCCGCTTTACTCTGGGCGAATACACGTATATTATGGCCAAGGCGCTGATTCCCTCCGTTTTTTGTGAGGAGGATGCGCAAAGCGCCGCTATTTTGGAAACCTTCCCTGGCGAAAAGCTTCAGGGGATGGCATATGAGCCCCTCTACAATTATGCCGCACCAAAGGAAAAAGCCTGGTATGTGGTGTGCGACGATTACGTAACCCTCACCGACGGAACGGGCATCGTGCATATCGCCCCGGCCTTTGGTGAGGACGATGCCCGGGTGGGCAGGACAAACGGCCTTCCCTTTGTGCAGTTGGTGGATACCCAGGGTAAATTCGTCTCCGGCACTCCCTGGGAGAGTGTTTTTGTCAAGCAGGCAGATCCGCTGATCTTAAAAGACCTGAAGGAGCGCGGGTTGCTTTTGAAAACTGCGCCCTATACCCACAACTACCCCTTCTGCTGGCGCTGTGATACGCCTCTATTGTACTATGCCCGGGCTACCTGGTTTATTCGCATGACCGCCGTACGGGATGATCTGGTCAAAAACAACCGGAGTGTCAACTGGCTGCCCGACAACATCAAGGAAGGGCGCATGGGTAACTTCCTGGAAAATGTCATCGACTGGGGCCTTTCCCGGGAGCGGTATTGGGGTACGCCTCTGCCTATCTGGCTTTGCGAGGACGGCCATATGCATGTGATCGGTTCCAAACAGGAATTAAGGGAAATGTCTGTTGCTCCCTTGGGGGATATCGAACTCCACCGCCCCTTCATCGATCAGGTAGTGATCCGCTGCCCCCATTGCGGCAAGGAAATGCACCGGGTGAAAGAGGTCATTGACTGCTGGTACGATTCCGGGTCCATGCCCTTTGCACAATGGCACTATCCCTTTGAAAACAAAGATCAGTTTGAGAAAAACTTCCCCGCCAATTTCATCTCCGAAGCGGTGGACCAAACACGCGGCTGGTTCTATACGCTGCTGGCAATCGGCACGCTTTTGTTTAACAAAGCACCCTTTGAAAACTGCGTCGTTATGGGCCACGTACAGGACAAGGACGGGCAGAAAATGTCCAAACACAAGGGGAATGTGGTAGACCCCTGGACTGTTTTGGATAATCAGGGCGCGGATGCTGTTCGCTGGTATTTTTACACGGCAGGGGCGCCCTGGCTGCCAAGCCGGTTTTACAGCGAAGCCGTGTCCGAATGCCAGCGCAAGTTCATGGGCACGCTGCAAAACACCTATGCGTTTTTCGTGCTCTATGCCAATATCGATCAATTCAATCCCAAGGAACATCCCCTCCAAAAGGCAGAACTGTCCCTGATGGACAAATGGGTGCTAAGCCGCTTGAACAGCCTCATCCGCTTGGTGGACGGGGAGCTTTCACAATACCATATCACCGAGTCCGCAAGGGCCATTGAGGACTTCGTGGATGAACTCAGCAACTGGTATGTCCGGCGTGGCCGGGAACGGTTCTGGGGCAAAGGAATGGCCGGTGATAAGGAAGCGGCATTCATCACCCTGTACACCGTATTGGAAACCTTATCCCGCCTCATCGCGCCTTTCGTTCCCTTTATGGCGGAAGGGCTGTACCAAAACCTGGTGCGCTCCGTGGACCCCGATGCGCTTTTGAGCGTGCATCTGTGCGATTTCCCGGCCTATGATGAAGCCTGCATCGATCCTGATATGGAGCGGCAGATGGCCGCACTCCTGGAAGTGGTGCAGCTGGGCCGTGCCTGCCGCAATGCCGCCTCCATGAAGGTGCGCCAGCCGGCAAAGGCGTTGTATGTGAAGGGGGCAGCTTTCTCCCAGGATTATATGACACTCACCGAGGATGAACTGAACGTGAAAGACGTCATCTTCACCGAAGATGCCCGGGCTTTCACCAGCTATAAGCTTAAGCCGCAGTTGCGCACATTGGGCCCCCGCTACGGAAAACTCCTGGGCAAAATCAGCCAGCACCTTTCCGCACTGGATGGTAATGATGTGGTAGATGCCTTTGAAAAGGGAGAATCCATTTCCTTTGAGGTGGATGGGACAAACGTGGTGCTGGAAAAGGACGATGTGCTGACCGAGCCTATGCAAAAGCCCGGCTTTATGGCCCTCACCGACCGGGGCGTTACGGTGGTACTGGATACCAACCTTACACCGGAGCTTATCGAGGAAGGCTTTGCCAGAGAAGTGGTAAGCAAACTGCAAACCATGCGCAAGGAAGCGGATTTCGATGTATCCGACCGCATTCATGTGACCTATCAGGCAAACGAAAAGCTGTCCGCAGCCATCGAAAAAGGCCGGGAGATGATTATGCAGGGCGTGCTGGCTTTAAGCCTTGTGTCAGGCACAGCTTCACAGAAGGCCGTTTCCAAGGAGTGGGACATCAACGGCGAAACCGCCGTGCTGTCTGTCCGCCGGGCGTAACATCAATTTCAGCAGTGAAGGTCGGGGGCTGAGCCCTCCGGCACCCCTGCTTAAGGGATTCACCCCTTTGAACATACGTCTGGGAGTAGAACTCCCAGACGTTCTTTCTTATATGCCTGTATTTCTCTTTCCGAAATCCTGTTCCCGTGGTATAATAAACCGCCTGTCCCATCAAAATGGGCATGGGAAGACCTTTTTCAAAAAGGAGTGCCCGGATGAAAATTGTGCTGATTGGTTCACAAATTCCCTTTCATCTTCCCGGCTTTCTGGCAGACGCGCTGTTTGCTCACCGGGTTCCCTGCACGCTTTACCTCTTGGAAAAGAACGAGGCCATGGCCGGGCTGATGGAGGCCTATGCCCAAACCCTCATCCGACACGGTGGATCCCCTGTGCAATTTAGGACATCTGCCGACCTCGACGAGGTTTTGCAGGATGCTGATGGGGTAATTTTTGCCGGTGAAGTACAGGCAGCCTCCCGGTTTCAAATGGACCGTTCCTACCTTAAAGGGGAGGAAGAAACCCCAAGCCCCTTAATGGATCAGGCCAGGGTTTCCGGGGGAATCGGCGGGCTTTTGCATACGCTCCGCACAGGCGAAGCGGTTTACATACTGGGCGAGAAGATGAAATCCCTATGCCCCAAGGCATTCATTATCAACCTGTCTTTGCCGCTGGGGCGTATGACGCTTCTACTGCATCAGATGGGTTTCCGGGTTCTGGGGATGGGGTACAGCGCCCTTCGCGGCCCACAGGGTGCAAATCATCTGGACAATTTGCTTTCCCTTAAAAAAGAGTCCATTCAGTTTGAAGCGGCCGGGCTGAATCAGTTCAGTTGGCTGTGCTCCTTGCGCCACAGACTTACGGGGGAGGATCTTCTCGGCCGGGCAAAGCTGCAGATTTTGGAAGGCCGCTGGGGCACATTATGTACCCGTTTGACGGATTGGTATGATGCTGTTCCTTTGGGAGATGTGCAAAATCATGCCCAGTTTCTGTCGGCACAAGAAGCGTATACGCCGCCTGAAAACCCCGCATTGTCGGAGGATGTACCCACTCGCAAAGCGCGTATCCTGCACATGAATACGGTGGCGCAAAAAGGGCTCAAATCCCAGGAGGGGAACGAGGCCCAATTGGCCCTGCTGAAGACAACCTCTCCGGACCGGCCTATCCAGTGTCTACTGGCGCTGCTCAGCGGAACTTCTCTTTCGCTGAACGCTGTAACGCAAATCAATCAGGGCATTCTGCCCCAATTGCCCATGGGCTGTGCCGTAGAGGCGCCTCTCACCATCAATCAAGGGAAGGTTTCCGCCATCACGCCCATCACCCTTCCCATTGGTGCCGCAGGCTTGTGCCGGGAACTGGCGCAAACCGATATCCTGGCAGCCCAGGCTTCCACGGGCGACAGGGAAGCGCTGCGCAGTTGCGTGGAGATCGACCCAGCCCTTTCGGGACTTGATCGGTTATACTGCCTGGAAGTGGTACATCAGCTCATCGATAGGCAATTGGATATACTGCCCAGGTTCGCCTGAGGAACGGAAGGAGAAAGCCGCATGTTTCTTGCCGATACCTGGTCGGAGTATCAGGTGCTGGATACGGGGAATGGGGAAAAACTGGAGCGCTGGGGGAATGTGATCCTTCGCCGGCCTGATCCCCAGGTGATTTGGCCTGCAGCAACGCCTAACGTATGGAAAACAGCCCAAGCCCATTACCACCGCAGCGAAAAGGGCGGCGGCGAATGGGAGTTTTTTGGGAGAATTCCTGAGCGCTGGGTTATCGCCCATGGTACGCTGCACTTTTATGTGCGCCCTACAGGCTTTAAGCATACGGGGCTTTTCCCTGAACAGGCGGCCAACTGGGTTTGGATGGCGGATCTGTGCCGCCGCCGGGCGGAAAAAGGGCAAACGCCCAGGGTTTTGAACCTCTTTGGCTATACCGGTGGGGCTACCTTGGCCTGCGCCCAGGCAGGCGCACAAGTGACACACGTGGATGCCGCAAAGGGAATGGTGAATTGGGCCAAGGAAAACCGGGAGCTATCCCGGCTGCCGGAAAACAGCTGCCGCTGGATTGTGGAGGATGCCCTCCGTTTTGTCCAGCGAGAAATCCGCCGGGGCAATACCTATGACGCAGTCGTAATGGATCCGCCCAGCTATGGGCGCGGCCCCAACGGTGAGGTGTGGAAGCTGGAGGATGAACTGTATGGGCTTTGTGATACCTGCGCTCAGGTGCTTAGCGATACGCCTTTGTTTTACCTGCTCAACAGCTATACCACCGGCTTTCAGGCCAGCGTGCTGGATAACATACTGCGCCTGTGCTTAAAAGGAAGGTTTGGCGGCTCTCTCAAGGCTGACGAACTGTGTCTGCCGGTCCAGTCCGGGGGTATTCTGCCCTGCGGTGCCAGCGGGCGGTGGGAAAGCCATGTGTGAAGTCGTTTATGAGGACAATCATCTTCTGGTGGTGGTGAAGCCTCCCAACCTGCTCACGCAGGCAGATCATACGGGGGATGCGGACTTGCTTACCAGGATGAAAAGCTATATTAAAGAAAAATATCAAAAGCCGGGGGATGTTTACTTAGGCCTTGTCCACCGGATGGACCGGCCTGTGGGCGGGCTGATATGTTTGGCTCGTACCAGCAAGGCGGCAGCCCGGCTGTCTGCACAGGTATCCACCCATGCCATGGGCCGGGAATATCTGGCGGTGGTGGAGGGCAGCCTTCCCGAGAGCGGTACGCTGACAGACTGGCTTTTAAAGGAAATGCAAGCAAACAAGGTGACTGTCGTCCCGGAAGGAACGCCGGGGGCGCAAAAGGCGGTGCTGCAATACACATGTCTGGCTCGGCGTGAAGGGTTCTCCTTATGCCATATCCGGCTTCAAACGGGCCGCAGCCATCAAATACGTGTGCAGTTTTGCAACGCCGGAAATCCCCTGTGGGGCGATAACCGCTATGGGCAAGGCCGGCCCGGCCAGCAAATCGCATTGTGGGGCGCGAAGCTGACCCTTGTCCATCCAACCCTGGGGCAGGAAATGGTGTTTTACAGCCTGCCAAAGGGAGAGCCATGGACGCACTATCAACGGGAAATCGCTGTGTTTCCCGAAACCAAAGGAGCATTTGATGAATAAGCCCTGCCGCTTTGAACTTATCAAAACCTGCCGCCAGTCCGGGGCCCGGCTGGGAATTTTGCATACCCCTCATGGAGATATCCAGACCCCCATTTATATGCCGGTGGGAACTGCCGCAACCGTAAAAGCAGTTCCGCCCAGGGACCTGAAGGACATCAGGACACAGATTTTACTTTGCAATACCTATCATCTGCATTTGCGGCCAGGTGAAGACTTGGTGAAAGAAGCGGGAGGGCTGCACCGGTTCATGGGCTGGGATGGGCCTATCCTCACCGACAGCGGCGGGTTTCAGGTGTTTTCTCTGGCGGGCATCCGCAAAATCAAGGAGGAAGGCGTTACCTTCCAAAGCCATATTGACGGGAGCCGGCATTTTATCTCACCCGAGGTATCCATGGCAATCCAGGAAGCTTTGGGGTCAGATATCGCCATGGCCTTTGATGTGTGTTCTCCTTATCCTTGCACATATGAAACGGCCAAGGAAAACATGGACCGCACTCACCGCTGGGCCAAGCGCTGCCAAGCCTCCCATACCCGGGAGGATCAGGCGTTGTTTGGCATTGTGCAGGGCGCGTTTTATGCAGACCTTCGTAAGGAAAGCGCCAAGGTGCTGGCAGATATGGACTTCCCCGGCTATGGTATCGGCGGGCTGTCGGTGGGTGAACCCAAGCCTATTATGTATGACATGCTGGAGGAATTGATCCCCTTCATGCCCAAGGACAAGCCCCGG
This sequence comes from Bacillota bacterium, assembly GCA_023392515.1. Classification (GTDB taxonomy): domain Bacteria; phylum Bacillota; class Clostridia; order Christensenellales; family Aristaeellaceae; genus JAEVYX01. The sequence goes on from JAEVYX010000042.1 coordinate 32,497, forward strand.
TATTTGATGGGGGTGGGAAGCGCCGATTGCCTGATCGAAGGCGTATTGAGGGGCGTGGATATGTTTGATTGCGTGCTGGCTACCCGCGTTGCACGAAATGGCACGGCGCTGACGAGCAAAGGCCGCCTGGTGGTGCGCAACGCAACCTATGCCAGGGATTTCCGGCCCCTAGATGAGGAATGCGATTGCTACGCCTGCAAAAACTTTTCCAGGGCCTACATCCGCCATTTATTCAAAGCCCAGGAGATATTGGGGGCACAACTGACTTCCATTCATAATCTGCAATTCCTGATAAGGCTGATGGAACAGATACGCCAGGCTATTTTGGAGGATAGACTGCTGGATTTCCGCCGTGAATTCTATGCTGCCTACGGCGAGGAGAAACCCGGCGACCAGGGAAATTAAACATTGTATAAGAGAAAAAGCAACCGGTCCATGCAATCAGACCGGTTGCCTTTTTACTATATGCGCCCTTTGCATCAAGGATCATCATGCTAACTGTTTTGCCTCAGCTTGTCCAGCAGGGGAAAAACCGGCAGAGATAGGAGGCACCACAATGCGGCGTATGGCGGGCAGACTTGCCCTTGAATATTGAAGGGCATTCCGGAATAGTCCCATACCTGGTGGCGGCGGTTGCAAAGCCCCCCTGCCGCATATTCCAAGGCAGTGATCGCCGCCCCTCCCACCAGGGATTTTTGCCACATGGGGCGCCCGACCATGCTGCGGCTCAAGCGGTTTAACAGGCATAACCCCGCCCCTCCCGCCGCGGCCATGGAAAGGGTTGTACGCCCGCGCCAGGCGATTTCCAGGAGGGGATAACCTGCGGCGCCTAATAAAAACAGCTTCAAATTCTTATGCTTTGGCTTCATTATATTCACCTCAGAATTAGCATGGCATATGAAAGCATGACTATGCATTGAGGAATGCGGGGAGCACAACTCAACTCGATTGATTCCGTGACTTGTTGTGCAGGCACGCGATAATTGAAATTCATATATAGCATTCAAATTGTATAAAGCCTACGAAAAATGCATGCGAATAGAATAAATTGTGCAAAAACAACAAGGACACGAACCCTTGTTGATGCATTAATGCACCTTGTAACGAATACATAAAAATGCTATACTTTGTATAGCCCTTGGTATTGCGCACGGCCAGTTGCTTTGCACATGGTTCCTGGGGGAAAACGGATTTGATGGCAAAGAAGCCGCCCGCAGCCTTATCTGCGCGCGGCTTTTTTTCTATAGTAATAAATTGGAGGGGGACAAAATCATGAAACGCCTGTTGACTTTGCTCATGTGCCTGGCTTTGGTGTTGCTGTCCATACCGGCTGCGGTTGCCGAAGAACCTGTGACACTCACCTATGCTGTGGCAATGGACATCCTCTCGCTGGATCCCACCTTCTGCTATGACTGGTACAGCCTTCCGGTGGTAAACCAGATCTGCGAGACGGTTCTGGTCTTTGACCAGAATGATCAACTGCAGCCGGGCCTGGCTTCTGCCTGGGAAAATCCCGATCCGCTAACATACGTGTATCAGATTCGGGACAACGTGACCTTCTCCGATGGAACCCCCATGACCATGGATGACGTGCTTTTTTGCCTGAACCGGACCAAGAACCCGGAAACTGCCAGCTACCTTGGCTGGATGTTCAGCTCTGTTGAATCCTTTGAGCAAACCGGGGATTGGGAATTGACGGCAAAACTGTCTGCGCCGGATGCCATGTTTAAATATACCATGGCTACCACCGCCGCATCCATTTTCTCTAAGGCTTATTTTGAGGCCCATCCGGAGGATTTCGGCAGTGCCACCGGCGGCGTAATGGGCACCGGCCCCTATGTGTTCTCCTCCTGGAAAAGCGGAACCGAGCTGGTTTTGGAAAAGAACGCCAACTACTGGAACCCGGAGAGCGCAACGGGCAATATCGGAAAAATTGTATTCAAAGTCGTATCCGAATTTGCCACCCTGGCTACCGCGCTGAAAAACGGCGAGGTGGACTTTATCAATAACGTTCAGACCGACCTTGCGGACGCCGTGCTCAATGAAGCAAACTTGAAGGTTGAAGCCATGCCTACCTTCGGCCTGCATTACCTCTCCTATAACACCAGCTATCCGCCCCTTGATGATGTGAATGCGCGCAAAGCGCTGTCCCTTTGCATTGACCGGGAAAAGCTGATGACCAACATCATCAAATATACCGGTCAAAAGGGAACGGAACTGCCCAGCGGAGAAAGCCTGTGGGTCTTCGAAAAGGATACCTGGGCTGCTGCCTCTGCCGCCATTGATCCCTACGAATATGACCTGGAACGGGCGAAGGAATGCCTGGCGGCGTCCCAGTATCCCGACGGGTTTGAAGTAACTTTTACGATTGCCCCCAATACACTGGCCCGGCAAACAGCGCTGATGCTCCAATCGGAAGCGGCCAAGATCGGCATCACCGTCAATATCACGGAAGTGACCGAGGACGAGAATACCGCCTTGTACTTTGGCGGTATGGACCGCAATTATGAGATCATCCTCTGCTCCTGGAACTCCGACTATCCCGATCCCGCCGGCAACCTGGAACCCCTGTTCCATTCTGCCAACGCAGGCGAGGGCGGTGCCAATGCGCCAATGTACCAGAACCCCGAGTTTGACGCGCTGCTGGATCAATCCAAAGCCTCAACGGATAATGTGGAGCGCACGGAATTGCTGCTCAAAGCGGTGGAACTGCTTAACGCCGATCATCCCTACCATGTCCTGGATTACATGAAGATGACCTGCATCAGCAATGCCAAGCTGAGCAATATGAACCTGGGCGGAAGCTGGGCTTGGAACATGTACATCAAAACCTGGACCATGGGCGAGTAACCTTTAGTCTCACCCCAGGCGATACGGCAAGCGGGACGAAATGCCCCGCTTGCCGCATTTGCAAAAATCCTTTATGAGGCCAGGTGATTGCTATGTGGAAATATGCGGGCAGGCGGCTTTTGCAAATGCTGGTAACGCTGCTGGTCGCTTCTTTGGTAATTTTTCTTCTGGTCCGGCTGGCACCGGGGGATCCCGCGCTCAAAATGGCTGGAGGAAAGCACACCTCCGAAAAAACGCTGCAGAATATTAGGGAAAAATATCATTTGAACGATCCCTTGCAGACCCAGTATTTTTCATGGATTTCAGGCATTCTCCAAGGGGAGCTGGGGGACAGCTACAAGTATAAGCAGAGCATTTCCCTGCTCTTAAGAGACAGGCTTTCGCCTACGTTGCAGCTGATGCTCATGAGCATGGCGATCAGCGTACTTATTTCAATCCCAACGGGCATATACAGTGCCTTGAAACGAAACCGGTGGCAGGACCGGACGCTATCCACCCTATCTGTATTTCTTGTGTCGTCACCCACATTTCTTACCGGTATTTTCCTGATTCTTTTATTGGCCTTTTATATCCCCATATTTCCTTCCTTCGGGCTGGGAAACAGTCTGCTGGAAAATTTCAGATATCTGTTTTTGCCTTCTCTTGCCTTAGCACTGAATATGATCGCGCTGTTGTCCCGGGTCACCCGATCCAACATGATTGAACAATTGGGTGCTGATTATGTCATGGCAGCAAAGGCCAAAGGAGTGCGCATGAGCCGGGTAATCTCCCGTCACGCACTCAAAAATGCCTTGATTCCGGTGATTACGGTGGCGGGGCTGCAAGTGGGCTTTTTAATGACGGGTACCATGGTGGTGGAGTACACCTTTGGCATCGGCGGTCTGGGCAGCCTTCTCGTTACGGCCATCCAAGCCAGCGATTATCCCGTGGTGCAGACGATTACGCTTTTATTGGTGGCGATCTTTTTGCTCATAAACACCCTGGTGGATTTGCTTTATGCAGCCATAGACCCGCGTGTACGCCTGGCGTAATCAGCACTTCGTGGAAAGGAGATACCTGAATGCATCATGTTTCTCTCACAAGCAAATGGCGAAAGACAGGCCGTAAAAAAAGCGCGTCCAAGCTGGGCGGTATAACCCTTGCTGCCTTATGCATATTGATTGCGATTATTCTGATTACCCTTTTGGCGCCGCTTCTCGCGCCCCATGATCCCTACGCCCAGGATTTGAACAATTCGCTGAAAGGCCCGCAGCCCGGCTATCCTCTGGGTTTTGACAAAGCCGGCAGGGATGAGCTATCCCGCCTGATTTATGGCGGGCGAACCACCCTCTTGGGTGCGCTGCTGGTTGTGGGCATCTCCCTTGTCATCGGTCTTCCCATGGGGCTGTTTTCGGGCTATTACGGCGGCAAGGCAGATATGCTGCTTATGCGGTTGAGTGATATGATACTTGCCTTCCCCTCCCTGCTGCTGGCGTTTGTTTTTGTTGCCGCCTTCGGTACGGGACTTCAAAACACGATTATTGCCCTGGGCATTGTCTATATTCCGGCCATAGCGCGCTTGACAAGGTCACTGGCACTGGTGGAGCGGGCCAAACCCTATGTGGAATGTGCCAGGTCTTTGGGGTATTCCGATCTGCGCATACTGTTCCGCCATATCCTGCCCAACTGTGTCAGCACCATCACCGTGCAGGTAACGCTGGACTTGGCCTATGCTATATTGGATATCGCCAGTATGAGCTTTATTGGCCTTGGCATTTCGCCTCCTACGGCAGACTGGGGGGCCATGCTGGCGGAGGCGAGGATTTATGTGCTTTCCAGTCCGGCACTGGCTGTTTACCCCGGCCTTGCCATCATCGTTACCGTGGTGGCGCTGAACCTGTTCAGCGACGGGCTGCAAGCCTACTGGGACCCCAAGGAGCGCAAGGTGCCCAAGTTTAAAAAGGAGGAGGCGTTGCAGCATGCCTGAACAGGCCTTGCTCTCCATCCGAAACCTGACGGTTCAATTGATGACGGTCCGCGGCATTGTGCATGCCGTCCGCGGTATCGACCTTACGATTCAGCCGGGTGAAATCATGGGCATCGTGGGGGAAAGCGGCTGCGGGAAAAGCATCACCGCCAAGTCCATCCTTCGGCTGCATGATGAAAGCCGTTCCCGGATACGGGGCGAAATCCTCTTTGAGGGCCAGGATATACTAAAAAAATCGAGCCGGGAAATGGAGCGCTTTCGCGGCGGGGAAGCGGCCATGATCTTTCAGGACCCCATGGGCTGCCTGGACCCTTTGATGACCATTGGCGATCAACTATGCGAAACGCTGATTCTCCACACAGGCGCAACGAAAAAGGAGGCACAGGCCAGGGCGCTGGAACTGCTGGAAATGGTGGGCATCCACCCGGCACAAAAACGGGCCAGGCAATATCCCTTTTCTTTTTCAGGCGGCATGCTTCAACGGGTGATGATTGCCATCGCCATCGCTTGCAAGCCCAAACTGCTTATTGCGGATGAACCCACGACAGCCTTGGATGTAACCATTCAAGCCCAGGTGCTGGAACTTATCAAGCGCCTATCCAAAGAGATGAACATGGCAGTCATGCTCATTACCCACAACTTTGGTGTGATAGCGGAACTGTGCGACCGGGTTTCGGTGATGTATGCCGGTAAGATTGTAGAATCCGGTGATGTACGTGACATATTCGATCACCCTGGAAATCCATATACCCAATCGCTGATTGCCTCGATTCCAAGACCAGGTAAACCCGGGCAGAGGCTGACAACCATCGAGGGCGCTCCGCCGGAACTGTTCAGCCTCATTGAAGGCTGTCCTTTTGCTCCCCGGTGCCAAAGTGCCGGTGCAAATTGTACACAAGGAGAGATCCTCCTAAGCGAAATCGGCCATGGGCATATGGTGGCCTGCGTGGAGGTGGGAAAATCATGAGCGGGAAAGCCATGTTGGCCGTAAAAGGGCTGAGCAGGAGGTTTCCTCTCCCAGGGCGGGATTTACAGGGAATGCCCCGGATGCTCACTGCTGTGAACAACGTAACACTGGAAATCGGCAAGGGTGAAATTCTGGGCCTGGTTGGGGAAAGCGGCTGCGGAAAAAGCACGCTGGGCCGCTGCTGCCTGCGGCTGATTGAGCCTACGGAGGGGTCGGTGCTCTTGGATGGGGAGGATATCACCCATATTCGCCCGGCGAAGCTTCGGCACATGCGCCGCAGAATGCAGATGGTGTTTCAAAACCCCCTATCCTCCTTTAACCCTAAAATGACCATCGGACAGACCCTGCAGGAGGTATGCCATGTCCACGGCATCAAGGGCAGCGAGGCGGAGCAAGGAATTCGGGAACTGCTTCAAAAAATAGCACTTCCCGAGGATGTATTGGACCGAAGGCCTGTGGAACTGTCCGGCGGGCAATTACAGCGTTTGGCCATTGCCAGGGTTCTTTTGCTCAAACCGGATTTCATTCTGGCGGATGAACCTGTATCGGCGCTGGATGTCTCCGTGCAGGCGCAAATACTGAATCTTCTCATGGATTTGCGTCAGGATTTTGATATGACCATGCTTTTTATCAGCCATGAACTGACTGTGGTGGAGCATATTTGCGACCGGGTAGGGGTTATGTACCTGGGCAGCATTGTGGAGCTTGCACCAGCCGAAGAGCTTTTCCAAAATATTACTCATCCTTATACCCAGGCATTGATGAGTGCTATACCCCGTTCACACCCGGATGAGGAGAAGCAACGCGTTCTTTTGGAGGGGGATATCCCCAACCCCATTGACGCTCCCCCGGAAGGCTGCCGTTTCGCGGCAAGGTGCCCCAAGTGTACACCCATATGCAAAATGCAAACACCCGTTCTAAAAGAGATATTCCCGGATCATTTTGTGGCATGTTTTGCCGTGCCAGAAGGAGCGTAAATAAAATGGAAAACGGATTATGGGCGGATTTGCTGAAAGACCTTTGTGCTGTTCCCGGTGTATCAGGCCATGAGGATGCCATCAGCGCCGAACTTGGCAGGCGGGGCAGGCCCTATGCGGATGAATGCTATTCTGATGTGGTAGGCAACCGCTTTTTCGTAAAGAAAGGCTGCCAGCCGGACTTTACCGTCATGCTTTGCGCACACATGGATGAAATCGGCTTTATGGTTTGCGATATTACGCCGAACGGCTTTTTGTATCTCGTGCCCATCGGATATCATGATCCCCGCCTTTTGATCAATCAGACGGTAACCATTCACACCCAGGAAAAGGGTGAGGTAACCGGCGTGATCGGTATGGCAAAGCCCATTCACCTATTAGGGGTTGATGAACTGCAAAAGCCCTTTACCATGCAGGATATTCGCGTGGATGTGGGGGCGATGAGTCAGAATGAGGCGGAGGCGCTGGGCATTGCACCCGGGGACATCGTCACCTTTCAGCGCAACGGCCATGTGATGAACGATAAGTATTTCGCGGCCAAAGCCATCGACAACCGGGCGGGCTGTGCCGTTATGCTGGAGGTCTTGCGCCGACTGCAGGGGGAAACCATTGAACCCAATCTGGTTGCGGTGGGTGCGGTGCAGGAGGAAATCGGCTTCCGTGGTTCAATTCCGGCTTCGGCGGCAGTAAAGCCGGATATCGGCCTGGCCATCGATGTGACCTTTGCCGCGGATGACAGCCAGGCCCGTTTTCCCCAATCCACTGCGATTTTGTTTGGGAAAGGACCCGCCATCCAAATGGTCGACTGGTCTCCCAACCATATGAGCGGCAACATCGTAAACCCCAAGCTTTGGCGGCGCCTGCTTGCCGTGGCTAAGGAAAACGGCATCCCCGCCCAGTATGAGGTGATGATGAACGGCGGCACGGACGCCATTGCCATGCATGCTTCCGGCACGGGTGCGGTCAGCGGCTGCATTTCCCTGCCCCAACGGTATATGCATTCTACCGTCGGTTATGTGTGCATGGAAGATTTGGAAGCGTCTACCCAGCTGATCCTTGCCTTTTTGAGGAGCCTGAAAGAAAAATTCCCCTGCAATCCATGATCTGGCATATTGAAAAAAAGCCGCCTTCTCTGCTTGTGAAAGGAGAAGGCGGCTCTTTTACATGCGGAAGGATTTCAGAATACGCTTTCCAGCACGGATTTTGGCATGGAAAACCGGGCGGTCTGGAGCGGGTCGACCACTTGGCAGATTTCGGTATGGCCGCAGGCGCTGAGGAGCATTCCCGCCTCATGAAAGGGCATATTCATGCGCTTCATCACCAGATCCGCCATATCCCGGGCCGCCGTATGGACGGCAGTTCCCAAATCCTTTGCGGAGGCGATGGTATAAAAATGTGATGCGGTTTCCAGTAGGGGGTTATTGAGGGGAGAGCCCTTCATAACTTCCACGCGTACAGTAATCCGGGCGGAAGTCTCCACACCAGTAACCATGATTTCGCCATCGCCCATCGCCGCATGGACATCCCCCATGGCCAACAGCGCTCCTTCATGGAATACCGGCAGATAAAGCGTGCTTCCGGTACCGATCAGCCGGTTATCCATATTACCTCCGTGGCTGCCGGGCGTGCCGCAGCCGATAGCCCCCACTGACGGGGCAACACCGATAACACCGATCATGGGCTGTAGGGGGATGGACAGGCCGGGTCGGAATGTAACCTGCCCGTTCTCAAAGGGCAGCACTTTGATTGCGGATTCCGAGACTTCATCTCCGAAAAGACCTGCCTTGGGGATAGCGGCCATAACGCCGAAGGTGTCTGTTTCAATGGAAAGTATAGACACCTTCAGCACATCGCCGGGCATTGCGCCTCTCACATAAACCGGGCCTGTGGCAGGATTGGTGCATGACCAGTCCAACGTCTCCAGCCGCTGATCTTCCCGCGTAATTTGACTGCTGAAGCAATCCTTGGTTTCAAACAGGAGGGTATCGCCGGAGCTGGCAATATAAGCGGGCGTATGTTGAGCGCTTAATTCAAAAATAGATGATTTGCTGGAGATGACAGGTATCATATGCGGCCTCTCTTCATAAATCAATCGCCAAAGGAAATGCCAATATTCCGGGCCAGTTGCACCATTTGGTGGTCTGGCGGAACCAATTTGGGAACCCCAGCAATTTCGCTCAGCGGATTATGGGTTACCATATTGCCAGAAAGCGCTACGCTAACCCCATAGATACCATCCCGGATCAGCTGCGCGGCGTGAACGCCAAATTGAGTGGCCAGCACCCTGTCATATGCACTGGGGCTTCCTCCGCGCTGAATATGGCCGGGTACAACGGTTCTGGCCTCTACCCCCACCATTTCCTGCAACTGCCTGGCAATGCGGGCGCTGACACTGAAATTGAAATTGGGATCAGAAGCCCGAGCGGACTCCCGGTCCTTCTTCTTCATTTTTGCTTCCTGCAGGTCCATGGCCCCTTCTGCTACTGCTATGATGGAGAATGGCTTTTTGCTGTTGGCCCTGGCCTCCACTACCTTGGCGACTTTTTTAATGTCGTAGGGGATCTCGGGCAGCAGCACCACATCGGCGCCTCCAGCTACCCCAGCGTACAAGGTCAGCCAGCCGGCCTTGTTGCCCATCAGTTCAATAACCATACACCGGCCATGGCTGGTGGCAGTGGTATGAATGCGGTCGATCACCTCGGTGGCAATATCGACTGCCGTATGAAAACCGAAGGTGACATCTGTGCCGTACAAGTCGTTGTCTATTGTTTTAGGCAGGCCTATGACATGCAGCCCTTCTTCGGCAAGCAGATTGGCCGTCTTGTGGGTGCCGTTTCCGCCCAAAGTAACCAGGCAATCCAATTTCATGGCCCGGTAATTGTCTTTCATGGCGGCTACCTTGTCGATGTTGTCCTCGCCGATTACCCGCATGTTTCGAAAGGGCTGCCTGCTGGCACCCAAAATAGTGCCACCCAAGGTTAAAATGCCTGAGAATTGTTTGCGGTCCATCTCCTGACAATCACCTTGGATAAGTCCTCGATAGCCATCACGAATGCCTACAATCTCCGCGTCAAACAGTTCATAAGCTGCCCTGGCTACCCCACGGATGGCCGCGTTCAGACCGGGGCAGTCGCCGCCGCTGGTGAGGATGCCTATCCGCCTTTTCATGCGCCGCTCCTCCTAAGTAATACTTCTATCATGAATTATACCATAAGATGCCAAAGGCTAGCCATGGGCAATTTTCTTTTTGGCAGGTTTATAAAAAGCATGGGAAATGAGCTTGATATTGCGGTATAATGGCAAATAAAAAGGCCTCCTGAGTAAGCGGGAGGCAAAGTGGAATGCAAATGATGCGGGAGCGGATCATATGGACAACAGCTTGACGGTGCTGGATACCCTGCGGGAATGGCAGATTCCTTTTGAATACTATGAACATGACCCGGCTCCTACCATCGACGCTTGTGTGAAAATGCCCTTTATTACACCGGAAGTGGTGATCTGCAAAAATATTTTTCTATGCAACCGTCAAAAGACGCAGTTCTATTTGATGCTGCTCAAGCCGGAAAAAGCCTTTTCCACAGCTACGGTCAGTAAGGAACTGGGCGTTTCCCGTTTGAGCTTTGCCCCGGAATCGCTGCTGCCGGAATTGCTGGGCCTTCAGGCCGGCGCAGTGAGCCCGCTGGGCCTGCTCTTTGATAAGAAACGCCAGGTGAGTTTGGTGTGCGACCGGCAAATAGCGGAATATCCCCGGATTGCCGTACACCCTTGCGTAAATACAGCTACGGTGGTTTTTGAGGCAGAGGATTTTTGGAAAGGTGTGCTTCGCCGAATGAACATTGCACCCCAGTGGGTGCTTTCTATTGATCCTTTACCAGCTGCTGATAAGGCAGTTCTGTAAATCCCAAAGATTCATAGAGACTTCTCGCCTTTTCGTTGTGGGGACATACTTCCAGGCGGAAGCGGCGGCAGGTATCCTTATATGTGTCCAATAGCCAGGTGATAAACGCTTTTCCGTAGCCCTGCCCCCTTTGACCGGGAAGAAGATAAATTTCTTCCAGCCAGCAAACTTTCCCCCCTGCTTCGCATGTCCAGGTAAAGGCAAGGTGCGCATAGCCCACCACCTCTTCCTGGGCTTCTTTCTGCTCGGCCAAAACCAAAAGACGCATCATGGGGGAGGCGGAAAGCCCCATTTCAAAGGTATCTTCAAAATGGCTGAGGGGCAGTGAGAAAAGCGTGGCTTCGCCGCTGTAAAAATCCTGGGCCATGGCAAGGTATGTCTTCTTGTCGCTTAGCTTTACATCCCGGATCAGCATAAAGAAATACTCCTTTTTTCTGTGAAAGTAGGAAACGATATGCTTCCTATGACATCTGACAATCCTAATCGCAGGAATTTCCAAGGAGCTAGCCCCTTGGGAATTCCTGACAATATAGACCCGAAGGGTCAGTCCATAAAATACGTGACTGCATATCCTACGTAACCGTTATATTTTACCTTGGCCCAATCCACACCCGGAACCAGGATTTCCACCTGGGTGCCATGGGGCATTTGGGCAATCACTTGGGTTCCTGTAAGGCTTGGCCCGTTGCGCAGGTTTACAAAGGTGCCCTGCGGGTGGGAAATCTTCCGCGTGGGGGTGCTGGGCAAATTGACTAGGTCCAGATACTTGGTCATCATAAAACCGGGGGTACCGGAAGCATCTACCACCACATGGCACCATTCGCTTCCTTGGGCAAGCATGGTAAGCCTGGTACCGTTCTTGTACTTGCCCAGCACCCTGGCGGAGGTGTTAGGCTCCTCGCGCAGATTGAGCACTTGGCTGGATTGGGGATTTTTCACCAGCGCATAGCCGGAGCCGCTGGGTGGCGTTACGGAACCGCCGCCGGTCGTACCTCCGTTTAAAATGCCCTCCTGAAGGAAATCCGTACTCATAAAGCCTAGATAACCATCAATGGATACCCGCCACCAGTCATTGCCCCGGGCCAATACCATCACCATGCGCCCGCCCCGGAACTGACGGATTGTGGCGTATTGTTTGCCGGGGCCCTCCCGGAGATTGAGATTGGTATTGTTGGGGGTGACGATGGTGGCAATGTCGTCGCTTCCAACCATGGTTTGAAGCGTGATATATTCACCACGGAAATATCCCTCTATGCCGTCCACCCGTACATGATACCAACCATCTGACCCGCCAAGCACCAAGGCCGGGGTATTGTTGTAATAGATGCCCAGCACCTGAGCAGTATAGCTGGGTGATCTGCGCAGATTTAAAAATTGTGTGGCAACCGGGTTTTTTACAATGGCTACGTTGGTAGCGGCCGTAATGCCCTTGTTCAGGTAGTTTTTGCTCATATATCCGGTCTTGCCGTCCGGCGTCACCACAGCATACCATTTTTCCGTGGCATCCGAAACCTGAATCCACGTACCCTTATCATAAGCCCCCAGCCAAGTGGCATTGGCGCTGGGCTCACTGCGCAGGTTCAAACGTGTGGTATTGTTGACTACGGCAAACTCTGAAGCGGCTAAAGCGGGGACAGTACCGGCCACAAGCAGCACAGTCAGCATAAAAGCCGCGAATCTTTTGTAAAAAAGGGAATGGTGCAATACATCCGTTTTCATTCTTTTCCCTCCTTCCAGGCAACGGTTATTGCCCTTCACCATAATCAACGATTATCAGGCGAACTTTATTCCCTGAAAACGGCAAATGCACCATCGATTTCAGATGAGGCTTTGCTGCCTTATGTATGGAACAGAGAAAAATGAAACGGGAAAACCTAGAGGATTTTGCAGATGATTGGCTGTTACCCCTTCTTGTACGCATCAAGGGACAGCACCCTGGCAATGGATTCTTCCATGGCATTGCGCAAATCAGGAACCGGCACATCAACCCCTAATGCTACATGAAAGAAAAACTCATGCGTGCCATTATTGCCTGTAACGGGGCTGTTTGTAACCCCGATAACCCGGGTGGAGGCCTGGGCATTGAGCGATTTGGCAAGGGATATCAGGGTGGGCAGGTATGCCTCCGGGGCTATTATGCCCGTACGTCTTGCTTCGCTGTCCGCCACTTCGAATAATGGTTTGACCAGGCAGACAAGCTCCCCGCAGCCATCCATGATTTTTGCAAAAATCGGAACAGCCTTTTCCAGCGAAAGATAGCTTAAATCCACGCTGGCCAAGGTGGGGGTAGGATCCAATCCCATCAGACTTTCGTCGCCGATGTTGGTCTTTTCAAGGTTTACAACCTTGGGATTTTGCCGCAGCGAACCGGCCAACTGCCCAAAGCCTACCTCCACGGCATATACCAGCGATGCCCCATGCTTTAAAAGGCAGTCGGTAAAACCACCGGTGCAGGCACCTGCATCAATGCAGACCCTACTGCCAGCTTGTATGCCAAAATCACGCAAGGCCCCTTCCAGCTTTAACCCACCCTTGGCCACATAGGGTAGCTCCCGGCCCCGGACCGTTAGCGATGAATCATCCGGCACCAATTGAGCGGGGCTTGTAACCCGCTGGGTGCCGCAAAACACCTGCCCGCTGAGGAAAAAGGGCAAGGCCTCCTCCCGGCTCAAAAACAGGCCTTCGTCCAGCAGCCGCAGTACGGCCTGGCGACGGGCAGCTTTTTTTGTCATTTCTCTTCTCCGCTTTGCATGCGCAGGGGAAGCCAAGCCAGCACTTTCTGGATATACGCATCCCAAAAACCCCATTCATGGGTTCCGGGAGATTCCATATAGGTCAAGTCAAACACTTTTCCGTAGGTATCGCGAAATTGCCGGTTACCCTCCAGCAGAAAATCCTCAGTTCCGCAGGCAACAAACATTTTTGGAGATTTTTCGGGATGCAGCGCCAATTTGTCTGCCAGGGAAAATAAGTCGTTTTTGCTGCCGGCAAATTTCTCGGGCGGTCCGAACATGCGTATCAATTCTCTTTGGAAGTCCTCGGGCGATTGCTCAAAATGATATTTGGGATCCATTTGCAATGCACCGGACAGGCTTGCCACAGCGGCAAAGCGGTTGGGGCAGGTAAGGCCCAGCTTCATTGCGCCATAGCCTCCCATGGATAAACCTGCGGCAAAGCGGTCTTCCCGGCGGTGCGACAAGGGAAACAAGTTCTCGCAAAGGGCTGGCAGTTCCTTGGATATAAAGGTCCAATAGCGGGGACCCTGAGCCATATCCGTATAAAAGCTTCTTCCGGCATCGGGCATAATAATGGCCAGGTGATATTTTTCAGCGTAGCGCTCAATGGAGGTGGAGCGGGTCCAGTCCGACTGGTTGCCGGACAGTCCGTGGAGCAAGTAAAGTACGGGCATAGGCCCTTGATGTTCCTGGGGCAGCAGCACGTTCAAATTGCACCAGCAATCCAGTGTTTTGGAACGAATGGTTCCCTGAAAAAGAGCCATAATCAATCCTCCAATGTTTGGATTTTTTCCATTATAACACAGCGGCAATCCAGCGCAAAGGGGTATTGTTGCAATCTTGGCCCGCATGAAGTATACTAAAGACGTATTTTCGGCTCGTACAAGGCATTGTTTTGCAGGTTGAATTCTGTGCTTATGCAAGCACATTTACGAGGTGAACGCCATGCGTTTTACCATGATCAGCATTGGTTCCACAGGTGATGTCCGCCCTTATGTGATTCTAGGGCAGGAACTTTTGCGCAGGGGTCATGCGGTCAAAATCGCCTCTTTTGCCCCTTTTGAAAAAATGGTGCGGGAAGCAGGACTCGAATTCTGCCCCTTGGCAGGGGATGTGACCCGCTTTATGAGCAGTATCATGAAACCTGGCGTTTCTGGTATAACCTATTTGCAGCAAGTGCAAAATGCCATCCGGGATGTGGTGGACCCACTTTTACAGGATCTGCTGGGAGCATGCTCGGATACGCAAGCGATTATCTGCACATTTTTTGGATCTGCCATGTACTCCATTGCGGAGAAGTACAACGTACCCTGCATTCAGACGCAGTATTATCCCATGGATTATAATGATGTGGTGCCTATCTCCTCTGCACCGGGGCTGAAGGTGGGCAAGGCCTGGAATAAGATGAGCTACAAGCTTGGGTATTTGCTCATCAATTCCCTGGAGCGCAAGCTGCTCACAGGCTGGCGCAAAGAACAGGGCATGCGGGTGCGAAAAATTCGCCCCAAGCCTGATTATACGGTGAACGGCCATCATATTCCGGTTTTGTATGCGGTAAGTCCGCTTCTCATGCAGCGGCCGCTTTCCTGGAATGAGCATATCCATATGACCGGATTTTGGATGGAAACGCAAAAGTCACAGTTTAAACCTGAGGCGGATTTGGTTGAATTTCTGGAAAGCGGTGAAAAGCCGATTTACATCGGGTTTGGCTCTATGGTGTCAGGGGACATGGGCAAGACCCTTGACATAGTGCTGGAGGCTGTGAAGGAATCCGGCGTCCGGGCTATTTTAAGCAAGGGCTGGGGCGGATCGGAGGTTTCCACCCGAAATAAAAAAGTGTTTGTGGCGGAATATCTGCCTCACGATTGGCTGTTTGAGCAGGTCGCTGCGGTGGTGCATCATGGCGGCGCGGGAACTACAGCAGCAGGATTAAAGGCGGGAAAGCCTACGCTGATTATTCCTTTTGGCGGGGATCAGCCGTTCTGGGGCATGCGTGTACATGCCTTGGGTGCAGGCCCTAAGCCTATCCGAAGGGAATTTTTGACCGTTGAAAAACTGACCCGGGCGCTTACTGACCTTGCAACGACGAAGTCCTATGGCGTAGCTGCAAAGGAGCTGGGAATGCGCTTGCGGGAAGAAAACGGTACGGTGATAGCCGCTGATATTATAGAAGAAGAAGTTCGGGCCTGGCTTGTTCAGGAAGGCCGGGCAGTATAGCCTTATAGGAGGAGTTAACGCATGAAAAAACGGTTCGTATGCATGATGGTATGTGCTTTGGTTTTCACATTTTACGCAGCGGCACTGGCCAACTCTGAAATTTCCAATGTGAGCTTTGATATAGCCACGGCATACCTGCCTGGGGTGGATTTTACGTATCCTGTAGTGGATTTGGGAGAAGACCAGGAGCTTAATGAAAAAATCAATGGGCTGATAGAAGCGGATGCTTTTGCACCTTTCCAGGATTGGACGGAAGACCGCGGGGCTGACGGAGGCCTTGTGACCATCCATCAGGATGGAGATTGGCTATCCATGGCCTATCAGGTGCAGATGTTCTCAAAGGGCGCGGCATACCCTGTCACCCTGTATTATACCGCCAACTACGACGTGAAGAATGGCACGCGCCTTACTTTGACGGACATGGCGGATGCAGGAAAGATTGCGGCACTTTTGCTTGACAAAGGAAAGCTGCACAGCGGGCTGGAAGGTGTGGAACCGGAAGTGTTTCAGGCGCAAGCGGAATATATCTCCTCCCAGGAGCTTACTGCCATTGAAGCCATGCTGGAAAATGATGATTATCAGCCGGGGGACGATCCCTCTCTCAGCCAGTCTTTTTTCCTTTGGGGGCCTGATGTGGATGTTTATGTAGCATTGTCTGTGCCGCACGCGTTGGGAGACTGGGCTGTGTTTGCTTTTCCCAAAGCGGAAGTAGCAAAATAGTAGCATATGTTGCTGTTTTGAAGAGCCGCCGCTCATGATGAGACGGCGGCTTCAGACTGTCAAAAAACCTCTGGGAGGTGTCGGAGGGGCGACCCCTCCGACTGTAAATCCGAAGCCAGCGACATGTGCGGTGGCTTCGGAAGCCTTGCGCAGCAAGGTTTCCTTACAGCCTTCACCGGCCGTGAGATATAGCTCACAGGTGAAGGGTGCAGACTCGAAAAAGCGGCGTAGCCACTTTTTCGACACGCTGAGCCGCCGCTCATGATGAGACGGCGGCTTTATGCTAAGTTGCACTCAATAAAAAACCGCCCCGCAATGCTTGCGGGGCGTGAAAACATGTGCTGGTTTTCGTACGGGTTGTACTGATGGTGGTTTGGCTACTTTCTCCCGAAAAAGCTTTACAGACCGATTACTCGGCGGGCTTTGCGGCGACGAACTGCATGTCGTTTCCGTCTTCTTCATTAAAGAAGTTATAGAAGGTGAAATTGTAGATAAACCGTTCCGCAGGATAGATGCCATAGCCGTCCTGATTATGATCGGTGGTATCGTACGGGTCGGCTACGATGATTACGTCGTCCTGCTGGGTTTCTGTGCCCATGGTATCATAGCCGATAATGACCTGCCAGTGACCGCCCCAATCGTTCCAGCCGATCAGGATGGGTGTGTTATCTTTCAAAAATGCCTGGATGGCGTCCAGGGTGAATTTGTCGTGAATATCCTCGCCGTAATCGCGGGCTGTGGTGAGGGTGAAACCGCCCACGCCATTGAACATATCAACCACTTGGATCAAGCTGGTGGAGCTGGGTTCCGTGCCGCCTTTGCCGCTGGTGAGGCCAACGGAACGCATTGCCGCCAGGCTCTCCTCATTATAGTCGCCCAGCTTGCCAAAGTAGTTGAGAACCATCAGCGTGGAACTGACTCCGCAAGACCATTCGCTGGTCTGCTGCTGGGTCTTGAATTTGGGCAGAATGGTCAGCGTGTCTGTAGAGGTCATGTTGTAAAAATCAGGATGGGCGAAATAGGGGGAATCCGCATGGTCGCCCGCCCTCTCCACAGAGTCAGCCCCATCCTCGCTTGAGAGGTCTACCGTATAGGGGATTTTCATTTCATCGGTATAGTTTTCCTCGGCAACAGCGACGGTTGTCCCAACGATCAGCACCAAAACAAGAAACAAAGAAGCAAGTCTTTTCATGGTTTTCTCCTTTCCGGGGCAGAGCCCCAAGCGCGATACAGCACCAAGCAGAAAGCCTTTCCTTCTGAGTCCGTGATGTGGACAGCCAATGACCCATTTATTTCAGCACGAGACGCATTATATAAAAAATGGCAGGTGAATGCAATCAATTTTTCATTAAAAATTCCCATGAAAATTGAGATCAATTTTTGATACTATATATCAAAAATTCCTGACATATATTGCACATAATTGATAGCTGTTTTCCATTCTTGACAAGGCGTTCAAAAGCGCATATGATAAGAAAAGGAAGAGCTGCAAACGTTTGCACAAATGGGGAGGATCAGCATATGGGATTTATGACCGATCCCTGGCGTGTGGTAGAGCGGGGCTGGCAACCGGAAACAATGCGCCTGGGAGAAAGCCTTTGCTCCATGGGAAATGGATATATGGGTCTGAGAGGCAACTTTGAGGAGGACTATACGGGCGATCACCATCAAGGTACGTATCTGGGAGGTGTATGGTTTCCAGATAAAACCAGGGTCGGCTGGTGGAAAAACGGCTATCCCCAATACTTTGGCAAAGTGATCAATGCTGTAAACCTGATCGGAATTCAGGTTATGGTGGACGGTCAGCCCTTGGATTTGAATTGCTATCCCGTTACGGAATTCCTGCGGGAAGTGGATATGAAAACCGGTGTTTTGCACAGAGCAGCAAAGGTGCGTATGGAAAAAGGCACGGTACTCATTGAAAGCCGCCGGATTGTATCCACCGCGCAAAAAGAACTATTGGCTATCCGCTACAGCGTTACAACTTCCTTTTCATCATTGGTTGAAATGAAACCGTATCTAGACGGTAATGTGCGCAATCTGGATGCCAACTATGATGAAACGTTCTGGGATATGCTGGAGGAAAGGCAGGCGGGGGAAACCTGCGGTTTGCTCGCCAAGACCAAGGCGAATCCTTTTGATGCGCCGCGTTTTGCAGTGGCGGCTGCCATGCGTGTCCGCGCAGACGGTATGGAATATGACGGGATTGAAACAAAAAGCGGCTGGTGCGCAGCTGCATACCAAAAGAGGGCAGCGGCTGGGGAAACCATAACGATGGATAAGTTCTCCGTAGCGGTTACCAGCAGGGATCACGCACAGGAAGACCTGCTGCAGTTGGCCTTATCCCTGGCAGAGAAGGCATCTTCAAAGGGGTTTGAAAGCGCATTAAGCTATCATGCTGCCGTATGGGAAAAAAGGTGGGAACAAGCAGACATACGCATCGACGAGGATGATTCCGCCCAGCAGGGCATCCGCTTCAATTTGTTTCAGCTATTCAGCACTTATACAGGGGATGACGCAAGGCTGAACATTGGCCCTAAAGGTTTTACCGGTGAAAAGTACGGCGGGGCTACCTATTGGGATACGGAAGCCTATTGTTTGCCGGTTTATATGGCAATAGCGGGGGAGCATGTGGCAAAACAGCTGCTCCTGTACCGCCACCTGCAGCTTCCTGGGGCTTATCACAACGCGATGCAGCAAGGCCTCAATGGGGCGCTGTTTCCGATGGTCACATTTACCGGCGTGGAATGCCACAACGAATGGGAGATCACCTTTGAGGAAATTCACCGGAATGGAGCCATTGCACACGCAATTTTTAACTATATGACCTTCACGGGTGATACGGCTTACTTGAAAAAAGAAGGCTTGGAAGTATTGGCAGGTATCGGCCGCTTCTGGGAAAGCCGGGTGCATTTTTCCGGGCGGGCCGGAAAGTACATGATCCATGGTGTAACAGGGCCAAACGAATACGAAAACAATGTAAACAACAATTGGTACACCAACCGCATTGCTGCCTGGTGCCTGGATTTTCTGGTGGAGGCAGCCGGGCTTTGCGGACCGCAGCGGGTGCGGGAAGTGGGCCTCACGCCCGATGAGCTTATGCACATGAAAGAGATTTCCCAGAACATGTATTATGCCGAGGATAAAGAGCAAGGTATCTTTGTTCAGCATGATACCTTCCTGGACAAGGAAATCCGTCCGGCAGCAGAAATACCTGACGGGGAGCGTCCCATCAATCAGCACTGGTCCTGGGACCATATTCTTCGATCCTGCTACATCAAACAAGCGGATGTGCTGCAGGGGTTATACTTCCTTGGCCATTTGTATACCAAGGATGAGAAGAAGCGCAATTTTGACTTTTATGAGCCATTGACCGTACATGAAAGCAGCTTGTCGCCCTGTGTTCACAGTATTTTGGCATCGGAGATTGGCTATCGGGAAAAGGCGGTTGAAATGTACCGCCGCACAGCCAGGCTTGACCTGGATAATATCAACCATGATACCGAGGATGGCCTGCACATTACCAGCATGTCTGGAAGTTGGCTTTCCATCGTTCAGGGCTTTGCGGGGATGCGCACTGCCAAAGGCCTGTCCTTTTCTCCCTTTTTGCCGGGGGGCTGGAAAGGGTATTCCTTTCAGCTGATTTATAGGGGCAGGCTTTTAAAGGTGGAGGTAACGGGAAAAGGGACGGCCCTGACCTTGGTAAAAGGTGAAAAGCTGGGGTTGAAACTGTATGAAAAGGATATCACTTTGGACAAAGAGTGCTTTATGCCAAACCCATAATTGGCAAAAGATTATTCGAGAAAAGCAGCAATGAATGAAAAGTCGTTGCTGCTTTTCTATTTATAGGATTTTGTTTAGCCGCGAAGTTAGGCAAATGCCAAAATGATAACGCTTAAAATTGATGTGCAGCCCGCACCTGCATCCTTTCTTGCTCATAGGATGGACCAGCGGCGTGAGGGGAGAAATCAGGCATGCGTGTTTGTGTGGTGGGCGGTGACGACAGGCTTCGGCTGATGGCGGAATTACTCTACCATAAGGGCTATGATGTGCATACATGGGGCCATGGCATTGAGGATCAGCCGGAAGTGATACATGAAGCCCAAGCGGTAATACTGCCCATCCCGAGAGCAGCGAATGAAGGCATGATTCCCGCACCCTTCTCCAACAGACCGATCCGGGTAAAACGTGTTGTTGAATTGATACCGGAAAAGGCTTGGGTTATGGCGGGCGTGCTGGATGAAGAACTTTCCCACGGGGCATCTCAGAAGGATTGGCGGCTTCTCCTTCCTGGCCTGGACCCTTCCTATGAAGAGAAAAACGCCATGCCATCAGCGGAAGGGGCAATTTTTGCCGCCATGGAAAAAGCCGACCATACCCTTTGCGGCAGCCATTGCTTGATTATCGGGCCAGGACGCATTGGAAAAGAGCTGGCAAGGATGCTCCTGGGCCTGGGAGCCAGGGTTACGATAGCTGCCCGGCGTGAAGAAGCCTTGCATGAGGCCGCGAAAATGGGTTGCATTACCATACCCATGAAAGAGCTGCCTGATGCTGCGAAAACGACTGACGTTCTATTCAATACCGCACCTTCACCCGTGGCTGGAGAAGAGGTTCTAGCAGCCTTGCCCATACATGCACTTGCCATTGATTTGGCCAGCGCACCCTATGGCATCGATTTGAACGCAGCAAAACGCTGCGGCATTCAGGCTTGGCGGGAGGGGGGGATCCCCGGCCGGTATGCGCCCCGGACGGCGGCAGCCATTCTTCTTCAATACTTTGAAGCGCACACGAGGAGTGATTCTAAATGACGCAGACCCGCGTTGGCTTTGCCATGACAGGGTCCTTTTGTACCTTTGCGCAGGTTTTTGCCCAGATGGAGAGCCTGGTCGCCAGAGGGTATGATGTAACCCCAATCCTTTCCTATAATGCAGGGCGGGAGGAAAACCGCTTTTTTTCCCCGGCGCAAATTCATCAGCGGTTGGAGGAAATCACCGGGAAAAAACCCTTGACTACTTTGAATGAGGTTGAGCCGATCGGGCCAAAGAAGCTGTTGGATATTTACGTAATAGCCCCCGCCACCGGCAACAGCCTGGGGAAACTGGCCAATGGCGTTTATGATACTCCGGCACTGTTGGGGGCAAAATCCCACTTGAGAAACGGGAGACCCCTTGTGCTGGCCGTATCAACCAATGACGGCCTTGCGTTAAGCGCGCTCAATATCGGAAAGCTTCTTGCCGTTGACAATGTCTTTTTTGTACCCTATGGTCAGGACGATCCTTTTGCCAAGCCCAGGTCGCTGGTTGCCCATTTTGACAAAATACCCGAAACCGTAGCCGCGGCCCTGGCGGGGGTTCAAATACAGCCAATGTTATTGGAAAAGGGTAAGTAAATCCCTTTCAATCCGGATCGTTTAAAAGCACTCGGTGTGATTTATCAGCCGAGTGTTTTTTGTATGTAATAGATCCAAAGAATGTCCCCCTCAATCCAAATATTATCGGTTGTATTTCTGTATCGATTCCATATACTTAAATAATCTAGTATATGCTTTCGGGCATAGGGTAGCAGGATGAGGAGGGCAGACATGAACGGATGCCTCATCGATATGCAGAATATCTGCAAGTCTTTTCCAGGCGTAAAGGCACTGGATCATGTATCATTTGATGTACGGCCCGGTGAAGTTCATGCTCTTTTGGGGGAGAACGGCGCCGGAAAGTCTACACTGATGAAGATTCTCGCAGGCATTTATGAGCGGGACGAGGGAACGTTCCTGGTGAACGGGGCGCCTGTGGGCAGTTTAACACCGCGCCAGGCACAGGAATTGGGCATTGCCATTATTCATCAGGAGTTGAATATGTGCCAGCACCTGACTGTAGCTGAAAATATGTTTCTCGGCCGGGAAAAGGTAAAATGGCTGAATATTCAGCAAAAAGCGCTGAACAAGGAAGCAGCGAAGGTGCTTGCCCGGCTGAAGCTGGATATCCGGCCAGATACCGTGGTAGGCCGGCTGCCTGTATCCAAGCAGCAAATGGTGGAGATCGCCAAGGCCTTGTCCACCAACTGCAAAGTGCTGGTAATGGATGAGCCCACGTCCGCCTTGACGGCCAGGGAAGTGGAAGAACTCAACCGCATTATTCTGGAATTAAAGGCACAAGGCTGCGGTATTGTTTATATCTCCCATCGGTTGGAGGAACTGGCACCCATCGCGGACAGGGTGACGGTGCTGCGGGACGGGAAGTACGTGGATACAAAGAATTTTGCCGACACATCCGTTCCGGAGATTATCGCCATGATGGTCGGACGGGAGATCAAGGAAAAGTTTCCCCATGTGAGCTGCAACAAGGGTGAAAAGCTGATGGAGGTTCGCCATTTGACGGCGGGCCATGCTGTTCAGGATGTGAGCTTTTCCCTTTATAAAGGCGAAATTCTGGGCTTCGCCGGGCTGCTGGGCGCCGGCCGTACAGAATTGATCCGTGCAATATTTGGTGCAGACAAAATCGACAAGGGCGAGATTCTTCTTGATGGCAAGGTGGTTCATATTGCCACCCCAAGGGATGCGATCGCCGCCGGGATCGTCTGCGTGCCGGAGGACCGAAAAAAGGAAGGGCTTTGTGTGGAGCTTAGCCTGCGGGAGAACGTGGGCTTGGCGAACCTAGACAGGATAAAGGGCCCCCTTACCACTGTCCGCATCCGGAAGGAAGCGGAGTTGACAAAGCGGGCCATCAGTGAACTGAAAATCAAGACGCCCACCCAGTTGCAGCAGGCAAAAAACCTGTCCGGCGGCAACCAGCAAAAGGTGGTTGTGGGCAAGTGGCTGGTACGGGATGCCGGTGTTTACCTTTTTGACGAGCCTACCCGGGGCATCGACGTAGCTGCCAAGGTGGAAATCTATCATCTGATGAACCGGCTGAAGGAAGCAGGTTACGGGGTATTGTTTATCTCTTCGGAGATGCCCGAAGTTCTGGGTATGGCAGACCGCATCCTGGTCATGTGCGATGGGCGTATTACCGGTGAAATGATGGCCAAGGATGCCACTCAGGCAGAGATTATGCGATATGCCACACAGTTTAAGGCAAAGGGAGGAAACGGACAGTATGCAGTCTGATACGAAAAAGGTAGGCTTCGTCAAGCGGATGATGTCCATTCGCGGCATGGGGCAAGTGGTGTCCGTGACTGTGGCGCTGCTTTTGATGATTTTGGTGTTTGCGCTGCTCAACGGTTCCTTCATCTCCCCAAGAAACGTAACGAATCTTCTGCGTCAGGTAGCGCCCATCCTCATTATCGGCATCGGGCAATCCTTCGTTTTGATTACCGCGGGGATTGACTTGTCCATTGGGTCGGTGGCTGGCATGTCCTGCATGATGTCCGCCACACTGATGACCAAAGGCGGCATGGGTGCGCTGCCTGCCACGATTATTACAATCCTGAGCTGCGTAATGATCGGCTTGATTAACGGTACGCTTATATCCAGAGCAAAGCTGCCTCCCTTTATCGCGACCTTGGGTACCATGATTATAGCCCGCGGCATTGCGCAATTGGTGAACAACAATATGAACACCGACGGCATTACCGCAGAAGCCTTCCGCAACATCTTCTATTACGGATCCTTCCTGGGCGTTTATTCTCCCATCTGGCTAGCGCTGGGCCTGTTCCTGATCTTCAACTTCGTACTGGCGAAAACCCGGACAGGGCGGCATATTTACGCCATTGGCAGCAACTATGAAGCCGCCAAATTCTCCGGGGTCAACGTGAAATTGTCCGAGACCAAGGCCTACATGTTCAGCGCATTCCTGGCAAGTATCGTGGGGCTGATTCTTACCGCGCAAAGCGGCATGGGCAGCATGGATGCCGGTAACGGATACGAGCTTAACGCTGTGGCAGCTTCCGTGATTGGCGGTGTGAGCACCATGGGCGGCCAGGGCCTCCTGTTTGGTACGGTGATCGGCGCTTTCATCTGGGGCGTTTTGAATAACGGCCTTCAATTTGCCGGGGCGCCATTGGCATTGAGGAACTTGGTTATAGGCGTGGTTG
Organism: Bacillota bacterium; assembly: GCA_023392515.1. Classification (GTDB taxonomy): domain Bacteria; phylum Bacillota; class Clostridia; order Christensenellales; family Aristaeellaceae; genus JAEVYX01. Next base: position 56,855 of record JAEVYX010000042.1, read on the forward strand.
TCATCATTTCCGTATTGATTGACAGGGTAGCCAGAGGCAATGTCATTGATATCGGCAAGCTTCTCAAATTCCGGAAAGCCCATCCTCCGGAGGACTCCATTACGCTGTAAAACGGCCCGCTTCGCGGGGCGTTTGCTGGGCGCGAAAGCAAGGCACGCGCCAGAAACGAATTGCTTTGCAAACCCCAAATTCATAAGGAGGAACAACACATGAAAAAGCTGCTTTCCCTGGTATTGGCTCTGGCGCTGGTAGGCTGCCTGTTTACGGGCGTTGCGCTGGCCGAAGAAAAGAAACTCGTTTACCTCATCACCATGGACCGCATGGATCAGCATTGGGTCAGCGTGGACAAGGGCGCTGCGGATATGGCTAAAGCGCTTGGGCTTGATTACAAGTGGGATGCTCCTGACAAGAAAGACAATGCCAAGCAGATCGAAGCTTTGAACAATGCTGCCGCGGACGGCGCAGACCTGATCCTGTTGGCCGCCAATGATCCGGTAGCCATTTCCATGGCTGTGAAGACCGCCAAGGAAGCCGGCGTTAAGATTATCTATGTGGACTCTCCCGCCGATGAAGCAGCCATCGCCACGTTGTCTACCGACAACTACAATGCTGGCAAGCTGGCTGCCCAAACGATGCTGGACGAATTCACCGCTGCCAACATCTCCAGCGGCAAGATCGGCATCATCAGCGTGAACACTGCTACCAACTCCACCATCCTTCGTGAGAAGGGCTTCCGCGATGTCATCTCTGCCAACGGCAGCTTCGAACTGCTGGAGACCGAGTATAAAGAAGGCGATGCCGCCGCTTCCCAGGAAGCTGCCACCAACTTCATCAACGGCAACGCGGATCTCGTTGGCTTGTTCGGCGCGAATGAAGGCTCTACCGTTGGCGTAGGCAATGCCATCAAGGCTGCTGCCGGCGCTACCATCATCGGTATCGGCTTTGACAAGTCTGATGCGATCATGGGCCTGCTCAAGGATGGTAGCCTGAAGGCCGCCATGGCACAGAACCCCTACACCATGGGCTATCTTGGCATGGCTCAGGCTTATGCGGCGCTTAACGACCTGAGCACCGGCCCCTCCGTTATCGACACCGGCGTCAGCGTGCTGCGCGGCGAGTGATTTCTCAAAACACATAACAATTTGGGGCTGCGGCAATTGCCGCAGCCCCTTTGCTTGTCATTTCGCTGACTTTGTCATAAAGGAAGCACTGACTCTTTCGCTGACTTTGTAATCCGGCCATCCTTGCACAGATATACGTTGTCTCCCAATCGGTAGGCTTCTGAAGGATTGGATGATAGTATCAACACACAAATGCCCCGCTGGGCGTAGTCTTCAATCAGTTCTTGGGTAATGCGCCCCAAATGGGGATCAGTTACCGACAATGGTTTGATCAGCACCAGCACCCGGGGGTGATACAGCAGCCATTTGGCATATACTAGACGCTGCAATTCTTCACTGGTTAGCGTGCGTATATCCTGGCAATCCACAATATGATTTCCCAGCTCTGCAATGAAGCGCTGGCGGATGCTCCTTCGGTATTTATTTTTGCTAAAGATAAGCCGTACCTTTCCTGACATGGCCATCATCAGGTTTTCAAGGGCGCTTAAGTGGGGAAAAAGCATGGACTCCGTGGGGTTTTCGCTTAGCACACAAACACCCTTCAGCAAGGCGCTTTGAAAGTTTCGGGGCTTATAGGGCTGTGTATTTAGCAGCATGCTGCCAGTAAATGCTTCGTTCCCTGTGAGTACCTTTAGCAGTGCGTCGTTCGTGCTGCCATCAATATCCAACAGGCTGGTTATCTCCCCCTTGCGCAGGGAAAGTGAGAGATGGAACAGCCTGTCGGTATGGATATTCCGCAATTCCAATGCAAAGGGGGCATCCTCCAAATTGCGTAGAGGCCGTTCACTTCCCTCCATCAATACGGCTTCTGCCAATTGTTGATCGTAATAGGCTTTTTCGAAGGTACGGACCACATGCCCGCTGTCCATAATGGACATCCGGTCGGTATACTGAAACAGAACATCCAAATAAGTATCCACCAATAGAAAGGCAACGCCGTCGCGCTTTAAAGCATGAACGGTTTCAAAAACCGAAGTAATATCCATTGCGCTTAAAAACCTGGACAGGTCATTCAGCAGAATAATTTGCGCACCCGTGGCGCTGGCCTTGATGAGTTCCACCTTGACCCTTTCCGGACCGGAGAGGGATTTGACAAGCGCGCTGGGGGATAAATTCTCCCCAAAGGACTGCAAGAGGATACGGGCTTGCTTTTCCAACACACTTTTACGTATGAAATATTTACGGAACCGGTTTCTTATTACAAATATGTTTTCAGCAACGCTCATGTTGGAAATGAGCCAGCTTTCCCCGCCTACACACGCTACACGGCGGCGGCCGATAGGCAGGTATTCTTCCGGGGCAACCTGCCTGTCGTGGTAATAGATGCGGCCGCTGTCCACCTCCAGACTGCCACGGAGCATATCTACTACCAGGGAGCGCTTATAAACGTTGTTGATCAAAAGCCCAAGGGTTTCGCCCATGAAAAGGTTCATGCGGAATCCATCCAGCAGACGGACTCCGTTGCTGGAGGAAAAAATATCCTCCATGCGAAGGATTTCTGTTTTCATGCATCCACCCGCCCCTCCGCGGCCTGCAGAGGCAATGTAATTTCCACATCCGTCCCGATGTTTTCTCCGGAATAGATATGAATGCCATACTGCTCTCCAAACAAAAGCCGCAAGCGGTTGTTGACATTCACCAGGGCGATACCCCCCTCTTTCGGGGCGGCGTTATCCAAATAATCGAACCTGGTCTGGCTCAGCCTCTGGGTAAGGATTGCCAGCGCCTCCTGATCCATACCGATGCCGTCGTCAATGATATGAACCAATAGCCTGGACTGCGTGGTTTCCAAAGTGACCCAGATGTGTCCCGGCCCAGCTTTTGCTTCCAGGCCATGGATGACAGCGTTTTCCACGATGGGCTGAAGTGTTAATTTGGGAATGCGGCATTGAAGCAGGGCCAGGTTTTCATGATCATAAGAAAGCGTCATCTCCATACGGTCGCCATACCGGTAACGCTGAATGCGGAAATAGTTCATCACATTGTTCAATTCGTCTTCGATTGTTACCAAGCGGTTCATTTTACTGATGGTATAGCGAAAATAGGTAGCCAGGGCTTCTGCAATTTCCGCAAGGCTGCCCATGCCGCTGGCCAGCGCATCACCGCGAATGGCCTCCAATGTGTTGTATAGAAAATGAGGATTGATCTGATTTTGAAGGGCCAGATATTCGGCCTGTTTCATGGAATTTTTCAGGGCGGTTTGGCGGTCCAGAATTTCACTGACTTTTTTTAATGCTTCATCCATATCACGGGAAAGGGAATACTTCATGTGAAACAGTTCCTCGACCGTACGCCCTGATGCAAAACGGTGAAGCAGATTTGCTGTTCTTCCATAGGGGATCAGTATAAACCTGTATGCGGCCGCCATGAGCAGCACCCATATGGCCCCGAGAAAAACGACCGCAAGCATCATGGGATGAAGAAGAGACTGCTTTTCATGCAAAACCCATGCCGCCAGCAGCACCAACAGTATAAGTGCCAGCATGGAGGAGACAATAAATGCATACGTTATCCGGCGGTACAGCGACCATGGCTTGACATTTTTCATGATGCCTCCGTCAGCAGTAAAGTTTGCGGTATTCCTGGGGCGTTAAGCCCGTTGTCTTTTTGAAAAGTTTCACAAAGTATTTGCTGTCGCTGTATCCCACCTTTTCCCCGATATCGGGGACGCTCAGACGCGAATCCATCAACAGTTCCTTGGCTTCCTTCATCCGCAGACTGCTTAAGTATTCCAAAAAGTTTTCGCCTGTTACTTTTTTGAACAGCGTGGAAAAATAGGCTGGGTTGAAGCCTGCTATATCGCTAACATCCTCCAGGGTGAGGGGTTTATGAAAATTATCCTGCATATATTTCTTTGCTTGCCGGATAGGCTTTGTTTCCGCATCGCTGCGGCGTGTGTTGATTGTATTCAGATGACTGCACAAAAGAGATATGAGGTCTGCTTCCGCCTTTTTCACAGTCGTTGCAGTATTCCAGCAAGCATCGTATTCCTGAAGCATGGCATCTACGGTTTCTCCGGCCGCCGTGTTGCCGCTCAACCCGAAAAAGTGCAGCAGGATCAGCTCCCGGAAACAGTCGTAGAAGTCGGGAACGGATATACCCGATAGGGCATGAAAAGAATGGATCACTTTTTCCAATTGGATATGATATGAGGCTTCATCTAAAATTTCCAGTGCTGCCAATAACCCCTTGCGGCTTTCGCCACCCAGGACGGTTTCCCGTATATTGCTGCTTAAGCGGGGGGCAGCGGCAGTATAAATCTGTCCCGTACCTTCCAGCATCCGTCGGCATAATGCCTGATACGCCTGCTTCATTGCGGTACTCAGGGCATTGGGCGTTTGGGCGAGGGGACTGACGCCAACCGTTATTTCAAGAGAGGGGAATAAATCCCGCAGCAGGTATAGCTCCTCCATAAGCTCCTTCAGCCTGCGCAGAATTTCTTCCCGGCTCACGGTATTATGAGCAAGTACGCATAACACACCTTCCGGCGCGGGGCATAACAGCAGCATTTTGCTTAGCGGCGCCAGAAGCAGCCGGGTATGAGAGAGCGCCTTTTCGGTTACAACATGCCAAAGGCCATCCTGGGGAGGCACACCTTCCAGATCGGGCTTCACGGCCAGGCATGTGTAGCTTCCTTCAGGCAGCGCTATACCGCTCCGACTGCTGACTTCATTGGGAGTCAGGTTAGTCAGCGCCGAATCGGAATCATGCAGAAGGCGAAGCACAAAGTCGGCTTGAAGCCGCTCATGGCTTTCGCTTACCTGCTTTTTCAAATCGGTAGCCTGGGAATCCGCTTGGAGCTCCTGCTGCTTTTTTGCAATCAGCTTTTGAAGCGTTGCTACAAATTCCTGCTGATTGAGCGGCTTTAAAAGGTAGTCTTCAACCCCGTAGCGTATGGCGTTATGGGCATAATCAAAATGCCGGTAGCCGCTAATGATAACACATTGCAAGCGGGGCAAAGTTTCCTTGGCCCGGCGAATCAACTCTATGCCGTCTACCCCCGGCATGCGGATATCCGTAATTAAAAAATCCGGCTGATGTAAAGATATCATCTCCAGGGCTGATAACCCATCGTTGGCGATTCCTGCAACGGTAAGCCCCAATGCCTTCCAATCCACCAATTCCCGAATCAGCTGACAAACTTTGATTTCATCATCGGCGATGATCACTTTTAACATAAGCATGCGCTCCAATCGGCCCGCAATACGTGTCTGCCCATTTGCATAACAATGTAATAGATTCTAAAGTATTTGTCAAGAATTGCATGATGTGCATAACTGGCTTTCGGCAGATGATTGCGCCGTTTGGGAACAAAAAAAGGGCGGCTTTTTCAAGCAGCCCTTCCTATGTTTCAGCCCTATGAGGGGGATAAACCGTAGGCCGTATGTGCGGCTTCATCCGGTCTGCGCTTGCGCTTGGGCATTAGAATCCTTAATTCGATGGTATCGCCATATTCCATTACACTGTATTCCGCAGGAATGCCCGTTTCCTGCATTTGCACAACGATGCCCTTGATGGCATTCATATACAGCCGATGGTCCCGCACCAGGGAAATGAGCCGGCGGGATGGCGGCGGCGGTACCGGCAGGCGGCTGAGCGCCCGTTCAACCAGGGCTTCTGTTTCACGCACAGTCAGGTTGTTTGCGGCGGCTTGCTGGGCTATACGCATGCGCCCGGGGCCGTCAGGCAGGCGCAGGAGGGCCCTTGCATGGCGCTCGGATAAGTTTTCTTCAAAGATAAGCGTGCGAAGGGTGCTGTCCAGCCGAAGGAGCCTGAGCTTATTGGCGATAGTACAGGCGGACTTTCCCAGGCGCCTAGCCAGATCATCCTGGGTGCAATGATAATTTTCGATTAAAGCGGAATATGCCTCCGCTTCTTCAAAAAAATGAAGATCCTCCCTTTGCAGGTTCTCTACCAACGCCATCATAGCGCTCTCCAATCCTGTTGCCGGCAGTACAATAGCGTCAATATGGCTGAGCCCAAGCATCTGGCATGCACGAAACCGCCGTTCACCCATGATGATTTCATATTGCCCGTTGGTGGCGATGCGAACGGTGATGGGCTGCAGTAAGCCAAATTGGCGGATAGATGATGCCAGCTCGTTCAGACTGGACTGAGAGAACTCCTTTCGCGGCTGATCGGGATTGGGAACGATGGACGACAAGGGAAGCCAGCACACCTGGCGGCAAGAGGCAGGACCGGATCTGGAACGCTGCAGTTGCTGCATGAAATCATTCTCTCCCTTCCCGGTGGGGCTCCGGGCTGTATCCGTCCGTATAAAAGAGTGGGGCGGGCAGGACGGTCGTCCTCCCCCTGACTTCCAACCCTGCCGCCTCACTCTCTTTCTTTCGATTCTTGTACAAATATAAAAATCCTGCTCATCATACGAATATTCGTTCGCCATAATTCGCATGCGAAAGCAGGGGAAGGGACGCGGTAAGAGGATAGTTATGTCGAAGAAGAATAGATCTTTAACTGCCGCCCAGAGGCTTTTGTCCAGGGATGCCGGATCGGCGCGGGTATTGGCGAAGAGTTTTTTCGGTTTTTTGGCAGGGAATCAGCACATGGGCCCAATCTCTGCCGGGTATGGTCGTTAAAACAGGTGCGGAAAGTTCACCGCCAAGAAGGGACGCGGCCCGCTTGGCCTGGGGCAGTTCCTCCTTGGTACCGGGGCCTTTCCAGCAAAGGGAAAGGCCATTCTCTTTCACAAAGGGGAGTAGAAATTCCAACAAAACAGGCAAGGATGCCACCGCCCTGGCCAGCGCCAGATCAAAGGCTTCCCTGTATTCCGGAAGCCTGGCTGCGTCTTCTGCCCGGCCGTGTATGGCTTTCACATTGGAAAGACCCAATTCCTCAATAACTGCCTGTAAAAACCGCACCCGCTTCTGCTGGGCGTCCAATAGCGTTATACAAAGGTCCGGTCTGGCGATGGACAGCGGAAGCCCCGGAAAGCCTGCGCCGCTGCCCACATCAATCACCTTGGCGTGGAACGGTATCAGCCCGGGTATTTGCAGAGGCGTTAATGAATCCACATAAAGCCGGTCAATCATTTCTTCCGGTTCAGAGACAGCGGTCAAATCCATCCATTCATTCCACGCTAAAAGCATCTGGTGATAACGGGCGATTTGTGCCGCAGCATGAACGGGTAAAGGGATATTCGCTTGCCGGCACCTGCAGGAAATTTCTTCTTCAATGTTCATACCACTCACTCCAAGGGGATGTGCAAGTATTTTTGCATCCAATATTTAACCCAGGCCAAGGCTTCCCGGGTGTGATTTTTCACCCAGTATTCCTGGCGTGTCATGCTGCCGATGCCCATCGCTGTCAAGCCTTCATCTCTGGCCAGTGCCATGGCACGGGGCAGATGATAATCACTGGTAATAAGCGTGACGCGGGAGGCTTCTCGCTCATGGAGAAGCTTTATCGCATTTTGTATGTTTTGCCGGGTGTTGAAGGAGGTGTTTTCCACTAAGACATCTTCCGCAGGCACACCTTGCGCAACTAGCCAGTCCTTCATGACATCCGCCTCAGGCCTGGGTTCATCCCCGCCTTGAGCACCGCAAGTAATAATCAAAGCGGGGGAGGCGCGATAGGCGTCCAAAGCGGCCTGAAGCCGCAGGGACAGCTGTACCGACGGCTCCCCTGAGGCGAGAACTTGAGCGCCCAGCACAATGATGGCATCGCTTTTTTCGTTCGGCACGCCGATTTTTGCCTCCTCATTTTCCAGATAACAAACATATCCAACCAGGGCACAGAAGCCAACAACGCCCAATATAACAAGCAAAAGCAAGAGTTTTACCGCCTTGGTCCATGGAAAACGCGGTTTGGTTGATTGCATGGGAACCTTCTTTCAAATATCAAAAATAGAACTATTTTGATTTCGGCGGCAGTATGTTTCTGGAACCGTCCGCTACAAGGGTAAGAATGCCGCCTGATGTTTCATGATTCATATATCCCTGCTGTACCAGGCTGAGGGCCTTATCTCCCGCTACAATAATATGATCCAATACGATGACATCGATGCCATTCAGCACATCCACAATCCGGCGCGTAGCTTCCAAATCGGCTTCGGAAGGGACACCCGTGCCTCCGGGATGATTATGGCAAAGCAGCACACTGTGGGCGTTGAATTTTAACGCTGCCTCCACCACCAGCCGGGGATAAGCAGGCACTTCCACTAGGCTGCCCCGCCCCACCAGGGCGTTTCCCAGCAGCTGCAATTGAGCATCCAGGGCAATAACATAAAAGTGCTCATGGCGCAGGCTTGACAACAAATGAAGACAATATTCCTGGGCCTTTAACCGGTTGTTTAGCTTTGGCTTTTCTCCAAGACGGCTGATTTCCATGCGCTTGAAGAGGGGAACCATCATGGAAAGAAAAGCAGCAGTGTATTCGCCAACGCCATCTACTTGGCAAAGCTGTTCGGGAGTGGCCTCCAATACATTGTGCAAAGAACCAAAATAATCCAAAAGAGCATGGGCAAGAGGGTTTACGTTTCGCTGGGGAATGGCATAAAATAGCAGCAGCTCCAGCACCTCATGAGGTGCGAAACCGTCCAGCCCTTCCTTTAAAAAACGTTCCCTCAATCTTTGCCTGTGACCGTCATGAACCATAAAGCCTCCGCTTTTGTACCAGTTACACCACATTATTGTACCATCAATTATGATGCTTGTCATGATGTTTTCCCATGGATTTGACAAGTTCCTCCTCAATTTACCAGATTGAAAAAAGGAAATGATCCGCTTTTTTATGAAGAAAACGCCTGTTTTGAGCGTTGTATAAAAGAAAGCCTCCCGAGAGAAAAATCTTGTATTTTCCCGGGTATGGGATTCATATAACGGCCAAGCTGTAGTATAATAACAGTTAGGAAAGCTATTATGCACGAAAGTGGGGGAACACACGCTTGACAGCATTGTGGGAACAAGCAAAGATCGTTCTGTGGAATGTGTTCAACCGCCCCAGCATAACCGATATATTGGATATATTGATTGTGGCATTTTTGCTGTATGAATTATTGATGCTGACCAGGCAGACCCGTGCCAGTGCCGTGCTGAAGGGGCTGGGGATGCTGATCCTGGCCAGTTGGGTTTCCGACCTCATCGGCCTTACGGCGCTCAACTGGGTACTGCTCAATATTGTCAATAACGGTGCTGTGGTTATTGTCATTCTGTTTCAGCCTGAACTGAGAAAAGCATTGGAGCAAATTGGACGGGGTACTATTTTGGAGACATCTCATCTGGATGATGAATCGGATAACCAGCGTGTCGTATCAGAAATCATACAATGCCTTGTCAACCTTTCCCGCCGCAGAGTGGGCGCATTGCTTGTGTTCGAACAAAAAACAGGAATCAAGGACATCATCGAGACCGGCACACGGATTGATGCCATGATTTCCTGTCCGCTTTTGGAAAACATATTTGAACCAAACACCCCCCTGCATGATGGTGCTGTGGTGATTCGGGGAAACCGGGTGATGGCCGCGGCCTGTATTCTCACGTTAAGCGAAGGTAAAGGGATCAGCCGTGAATTGGGCACCCGGCACCGTGCGGCGATTGGCATCAGCGAAACTACGGATGCTGTAACTTTGATTGTGTCGGAGGAAACAGGCATTATTTCCATGGCAAGGGGCGGCAAGCTCACCCGGCATCTGGATGCGGCAGGATTGCACCAGATTTTGTCGGCCATGTATCATCAGCCACATGCAAGGTTATGGTCCACCCTTCGACAAAAGACACGGAGAGTCACACATAAAAAGGAGGGCGCTAAATGAGCAGTGAAATCGAAAAAAAAGCGGAAGGCGCCCCAAAGCGCAATGAAAAGCCATTGACATTATTGTCTTATCTGTGGCACTTGCTTCGTCACAATTTGGGCTGGAAGATTCTCGCACTTATTCTTGCGGTGGGCCTGTGGGCCGGTTTGATTACCCAAGATCCCACCCTGGTCAGGGAACGGACTTTTGCCGATGTGCAAGTCAACATCACCGGTGCGGACACTTTAAAGAAGAACGGGTTCGTGGTTGTCAGCGATTTAGTTAAACAATCCCCTACTGTCCGCTTGAGGGTGGATGTGCCCCAAAAGGAATATAATACAGTTTCTGCAAGCAATTACAATGTACGAATCGACTTGAGCCGTATTACAGAAACGGGTAAGCAAGTATTGAAAATTATCGCCACCAGTTCTGGCACCTATGGAAACGTTCAGGAAATTACGCCTGATACGCTGGAGGTGGAGGTGGAGGAGTTTATCACACGGTACCGTATCCCCGTTACGGTAGTCCGGGAAGGCGAGATTCCCCAAGGGTTTTACAGTTCAACCCCAACCCTGGACCCGCCTTTGGTGGCCGTCAGTGGCCCAGCCTCTTTAGTGAACAGTGTGGTTCGGGCGGTGGCAGCATTTGACCAAAGTAATCTCCCTGCAAGGGAAGGCTTGGTACGTACGGGGGTTCCCTTTGTGCTGGTGGATGCCAATGGGGAGGAAGTAAAGAGCGACCTTATTCAAGTAACCAGCGAATCTGTATTGCTGGATAGCGTTGTAGTGGAGCAAGCGCTGTATACAACAAGGCTTATGGATCTCAGCCAGCTGGCGTTGGTCGCCGGGAACCCGGCATCCGGATATCAAGTTAAAAATGTTACTGTGACACCCACCCAGATCTTGGCTGCAGGACGGGCGGAAGAATTGAATGCCATTGAAAACCTGTTTGTGGAAACACCGGTAAACCTGGAAGGTGCCACGGAAAGTTTTCACGGTGTCATCAAGGTGCGCAAGCCATCGGAAATTGTCTATTTGTCCAGTGACAGCGTTACCGTATCGGTGGAACTCGGGCCGGTAATCACCAACAGGACTTTTGAGAACATCCGTATCAATACGGAAGGTCTTGCACAAGGGCTTTCCGCCAAGCTAAGCAATACGAAGGCCGGCGTAACTCTTCAAGGTCCTCAATTGTGGCTGCAAAACTTGAATGATGCCAGTGTAATTATCACTGCCGACCTTACAGGCCTATCCCAGGGATCGCATAGGGTTACGCTGATTTGTATGGTAAAGGACAGCCAGGGCATCACCTACACCTATTCCACCGATCCGCTCATGGTGGAAGCCGTTGTTACGGGCAATTAGGCTGGGCTGATTTAATTTTTCAGAGGGGGGAAAGGAGGGAACCATGAGAGGATTTACCACATCGCTATTCAATGTACTGCTGGGTTGGATACGAACCCTGGTAGAAACCATCTGGGACCTTGCTTTCAGCGATGGCACGAGCCGGTGGCTGCAGTGGATTGCCGAGAATTGGTTTGGTCTGGTCGTGATCCTGTGCCTGGCAGGCGTAGTGATCGACTATTTTATATGGTTTGTGCGCTGGCGGCCTTATTATGTTTGGGGCTCAAAATTGCGTCGGCTGAAGCGGCTGTTTTCCGGACGGCAAGTTCAAGATGAAACAGCGTATGAAACGAGGGGATACGCGCCTCAAGCTGACCGCCCTGTACGGCCCGCACCTGCGCCTGTTTACACGCCTCAGCCAGCGATGGACCAGGAAGAAACATATTGGGAAGAGGCAGCCCCTTCGGAACCGGCGGCATATGAGACGGTTCCTGAAAGTGTATATGCCCGTCCAAGGAAAGTGGACTATTCCCAGCAGTATGTGCGCCGATTTGCACGGCCTGAGGAGGAAGCACCTCGGGCGTCTTATGCTGTGCAATCCTACCAGGTTCAGAGCTATGCGCCTGAAGCCTATGCCCAAGGGGAATACGCACCGGAGTATGATGATCAGCAGGCATATGCGCAAGAGCAATATGTACTGCAAGACGATTCACAGGAATTGTATGATCCCCAAGGCTATGATGAGCTTTACCAGGAGCAGGAGAACCCTTTACTGAATGACACACAGGAAAATGCAGGGGGCTGGGGAGCATATCAATCCGCTCCGGCGCCCCAAGCCTTTTCCGAGCCGCAGCAGATGCCGGTGCATCCCGGTATCAACTCTCAGGAATTCAGCCGCCGTTTTGGATGGCAGACAAAGCCTAGGACGGAATATTACAAAGAAGCGATGGCTTCTCCGAAAACTAATGCTTCTAAACAGGAAACGGAAGATTCAGGGGAGGCATGGGAGTTTCAAAGCCTGGAGGAATTTGCACCTTATAGCCCGCCGCCTGTGGTTGAGGTGCCAGTTTCTATTCCAAATCAAGAAGCGGGTGCCTGGCAGGAGAAAGAAATCGGCGACCGTCCTTTGGGCGTGCTTAAAAGCGGTCTGCGCCGTTTGGCAAGAAAAGCCGGCCGGGTTTTGACGGTAGATGATGAGGAGGAAGGCAAGATACTGGATGGCCTGCCGCCGCCAATAGATAAGAGGCGTGCCTTTCATGCCCCGGTATATCCATCCGGATGGAAAGAACCTGATAACCAGCAACAACAAACACAGGATAACCCTGATTTCCGGGAGGACGACTAAGATCCATGCAAACGAACAAACGCCTTACGGTTCTGGTTGGAAATTATGGCAGCGGCAAGACGGAAATTGCATTGAATCTAGCCCTCCAGAAGGCCTCGCATGGCCCTGCCGCATTAGTGGATTTGGATATTGTTAATCCTTATTTTCGAAGCGGCGAGCAGCATACCCTGTTAGAAGAGCATGGTGTTCGTGTGCTGATGCCTACATTTGCCATGAGCTCGGTAGATGTTCCGGCATTGCCTGCCGACATTCAAAGTGTTTTTGATAAACCGGAAGAGCAAGTGGTGTTTGATGTGGGCGGAGACGATACGGGCGCAACGGCCTTGGGAAGATATGCGCCGTATTTCGCAAAAGAGCGAGATAATACCCTTATGCTCTATGTGGTGAATGTATTAAGGCCCCTTTCCGCAACGGCGGAGGATATCCTCCGGCTTATGGAGCGTATTTCCTTTCGTGCCAGGATGAACCCTGATGCGCTCGTTAACAATGCCAATCTGGCGGGGGAGACATCCATGGAGCTATTGCTGAAAGGTCAGGATGTGCTGGATGAGGTATCCCGAAGAACGGGGCTGCCTATTGCTTTCATTACCGGGGAAAAAAAGGTGCTCGATCTGCTGCCGGAATCATTGAAATCTTTGGCTTGGCCTATTACCCGGTATATGCGGCCGGAATGGATGGACGTATGAAGGGTATTGTAAAACGGCCGGGAGTGCCGCCCCTTCCTGAAGGATTTTTAGAAAGCCTTGCGCCCCTATTGCAAGAGGAGGCGCAGGGCTTTTTGCAGTCATATGAAAAGCCCTATGTAAGGGGCATGCGGCTCAATCCGCTGAAGGCGCCTGAAAACCCCTTTGTGCAATATGTATCCGGCGTATTGCAGCCTGTTCCGTGGGAAAAGCAGGGATACTACCTGGAACAGGAATCATTGGCCGGAGCCCATCCACTTCATGATGCGGGCGCCTATTATATTCAGGAGCCCAGCGCCATGGCAGCGGTATCGGTGCTCGATCCAAAACCGGGGGAAACGATATTGGATTTGTGTGCCGCACCTGGAGGAAAAAGCACGCAAATCGCAGGGCGCTTGGGAGGAAAAGGGCTGCTTGTGAGCAATGAACCGGTGTATTCCCGAGCACAGATTTTGTCTGGAAACTTGGAACGCATGGGCGTAACAAATGCCCTGGTGACAAGCGAGCTTCCGGAAAGGCTGGCGGGCAGGTGGCCGGGAATGTTTGACCGGATTCTGGTGGATGCGCCATGTTCCGGAGAGGGTATGTTCCGCCGACATCCTGAAACCAGGGAGGCGTGGACGTGCCAAAGCCCTGGGGGATGTGCGTCAAGGCAGCGGGATATCCTGCGCAGCGCCGCGCGAATGCTAAAAGCCGGGGGCTTTTTGTGCTATTCCACCTGCACATTCAACAGCGTGGAAAATGAAGGCGTAGTAGAGGGCTTTTTAGAGGAGCATGCTGACTTTGCACCCGTTCCTTTTTCTCTGTTCACACCTGAAGAAAATATAACCTTACAAGGGTACATGCATCTGTTCCCACATAAAGTATTGGGTGAGGGCCATTTTGTAGCGCTCTTTCAAAAGAAGGAGGAGGCGCAGGAAGAAAGAGCCCTTGAATATAAACCTTTCCTGGGTGTAGATAAGGTGTCAGGAAAAGCCTATGAGGCTTTTTGCGCGGCTTTGGGGGAGAAGTCCTTTGAAGCTACAGGAATGTTTGGGGGCCAGCTGGTTTGCGCACAGGACCTTCCTGATATTTCCGGATTGAAGGTGCTTAGGGCAGGTGTGCATTTGGGCAGAGCAAAGGGGGATATTTTTGTTCCTGACCATGCGTTCGCCATGGCAATGAAGCCGCCATATGAAGTAAAAACATTCCCGCTTTCCTTGAAAGAAGCAGGGGCTTACTTGCATGGAGAGGCATTGCCCGCTCCGGATGACTTGCTGGGCTGGGTATTGCCCACATTTGCCGGTATGGCCTTGGGCTGGGGAAAAGCATCCGGGGGCTTTGTGAAAAACCATTATCCAAAGGGCTTGCGAAAATAAAAAGAAACCCTGCGCTTTGCGCAGGGAAAGTGCTGTCAGACCTTATAAATCGATAAACTTCTCAAACTCTTTTAATATACCAATGCCGTCTGGATAATGCGCGGCAAATTGGGGGATGGCATGGCTGGGAAAGGAATTGCCCTCAATAAAGCAAGGCCCGTCCGGTGTGATTGCCACATCCCAAGCAACGAAACGCATTTGGGGCACCTTTTTTGCAGCCTCAAGGCACATTTTTTGCGCTTCTTCCCAATAGGGAATTTGAAAGCCGACAATGGGAGTATTTGTTTTAGGGTGAATGGAGAAGACGTTTCCCTGCTTGTCCGCGCCAACTGTAAGAAGCTTTCCGCTGGCAAGGTCTACCCTGGCGGCCATGCCCCCGCAGTCCACGTTATCCATTACCCGGCCGTTACCTATGCGTAAAAAGGCATACACAATGCCTTGCTCTTTTTCACCCAACAGGGTGGCAATACGGATGGTATTTACTGATGTGGGGCAAAGAGAAGCCATTTTAGAATGCTGCTTCACGATCTCTTCCAGAATTCCGATGGAGCCTTCGTGAAGCTTTTTCAGGAAGAGCGGGATATCTCCTTCCCAGTCTTTTTGTTCGTAGCGTTCAATGCCCTGCCCGCTGGAACCTTCCAAGGGCTTGGCAATGACGGAATCTTTGCTGGCAAGAAATGCTTCCAAGGCTTCCGGAGTAGTGTTTGGGCTGATTTCAAGCCAATCACGCCTGACCTGAGAGGCGAATAGGGTGTTGAATTCCGCCTTGTTATCGAAAAAATGCCAATAGGACTTATCGTTCATACGGCGGACGATATTGTTGGAGATGCCTCTGGTGATTTGGGTTTTGCGCTGCTCATGGTTGAGGCGGTACATCTGCGCAATCTTATAATCCACATATCCGGCGTTGTAGCGGACAGCGCAGCGCAGCATATCGAAAAGGAGCCAAAGGCGGCTTTTCCCGCTGCGGGTTTTGAGCAATTTTGTGGTTTTCCACATGGCCCGGTAATCCATCTTTGCCATGCGCTGGATTAGATAACGCAATCGGTTCATATATTCCTCCGGCTCATACGTTGAAGCGGAACAGGGTGATATCCCCATCCTTCATGACATAGTCCTTGCCTTCACTGCGAATGAGACCCTTCTCCCGGCATGCGGCCATGCCGCCCTGCTCCACCAAGGTTTCGAAAGGAACGATCTCGGCACGGATGAAACCTTTTTCAAAATCGGTATGGATTTTGCCCGCGGCCTGGGGAGCTTTTGTGCCCTCCTGAATGGTCCAGGCCCGGCATTCGTCGCTGCCGGCGGTTAAAAAGGAGATAAGGCCCAATAGGCGGTAGCTGGCCGTAACCAGCCTGTCCAAACCGCTTTGAGAGATGCCCAGCTCGTTTAAAAACTCCGCTTTTTCTTCCGGGGGCATTTGCGCAATTTCCTCTTCGATACGTGCGCTGATAACCAGCATTTCCGCATGTTCCTTCGCTGCGGTTTCTTCAACCTGGGCAAGTCCGGGAATGGCGCTGTCAGGCTTACCCAAGTCCTCTTCAGCAATATTGGCCGCGTAGATTACTGGCTTTGTGGTAAGCAAAAACCAACCGTCCACCACTTCTTTTTCTTCTTCCGTCATGGTATAGGTGCGGGCAGGTTTGCCGCTTTCCAAATGGGCCAGCAGCTTCTGCGCAATTTCTGCTTCCATGGCGTATTTTCGGTCGCCGGATTTCACCATTTTGCGCGCCTTGTCTTCCCGGCGCGTAACGGTATCCATGTCCGCAAAGATCAGTTCGAGGTTAATGGTTTCAATGTCCCGCACAGGGTCCACCGTGCCATCCACATGAATAATATTTTCATCTTCAAAGCATCGTACCACATGAACAATGGCATCCACTTCCCGAATGTGGGATAAAAATTTATTGCCCAATCCCTCGCCGCGGCTTGCACCTTTTACAAGACCGGCAATATCCACAAACTCAATTGCGGCAGGGGTGACCTTCTTGGGGTTGAACATCTGAGCCAGCACATTCAGCCGGGGATCGGGAACCATGACCACTCCTGTATTGGGCTCTATGGTGCAAAATGGGTAATTGGCCGCCTGGGCTCCCGCCTGGGTAATGGCATTGAATAACGTGCTTTTCCCTACATTGGGAAGCCCTACTACGCCCAGTTTCATGAATGACGCCCCTTCCTAGCATGACAACAATAGCGTTCTTATTATACTAGGGAGAATCGGGAAAAGCAATCATTCCTCTGGTGAATTTCCCCATGCTGAATGAATTTGCACCGCATCTGTTTACATAAAGGCTGATGACAGCTAGAAATATCTGGTGTATAATAACTGCAATCCATGCTTTTTGAAGGAAGGAGCCCGGCAGATGAACATTTTCCAGGCTATCGTGCTCGGCCTAGTCCAAGGGTTGGCTGAATTTCTCCCCATTTCCTCCAGCGGGCATCTCATTTTATCCAGGGCATTACTGGGCATCTCCGATGCCACTGCTGCATCCGGCGGGTACATGATGTTTGATATCCTGCTCCATGCGGGGACATTGGCCGCTGTGGTGGTCGTATTTTGGAAGGATTGGATGGGTATTTTGCGTAACCCCTTCCGATCCAAAACGCTGCTGCTGCTCTTTATTGCTTCCCTGCCCGCGCTTTTTATCGCGGTGCTATTGAATGATATTCTGGAAAGCTTTTTCACCGGCTGGTTTTTAGGCTTTTCTTTTCTCCTCACGGCAGTGTTTATGTATTTGGCTCAAACGGTCAGCCAAAGGGGGGGCAGGCATACCCAGCGTGCGGAGGAGCCAGGTTATAAGCATGCCGTATCCATGGGCTGCATGCAGGCTGTGGCACTGCTGCCCGGCGTAAGCCGCAGCGGCTCCGCATTGCTGGGCGGCTTGGCATCCGGGCTTAGCCGCCAGGCAGCGGCCAAGTTTGCCTTTATGATGAGCGCACCAGCCATTTTGGGCAGCCTTCTCATTGAGGGAAGAAGCGCTCTAAAAGAAGGGCTGTTTGACCAGCTTGAAATAATGCCTACCGCCATTGGCATGGTTGTAGCCGCGGTGAGCGGATATCTGGCAATCCGTTTCATGCTGCGCCTGATCTCAAAGATATCGTTAAAATGGTTTGCCCTGTATGTGGCAGTAGTTGGGATCATCGTGATCGTATTGCAATTAACAATGCCGGGCTTTTTACCTCCTCTGGCTTTCCCAAAAAACGATCTGGCACAACAGGCTGCACTGGCTGTATCCTTTCTGTAGAAGGCTGGCAATAATCGAATATTCTTTGCATATGACAAAGCCGCTTCTTCAATCGAAAAAGCGGCTTTGTACTGCATGGGGCTAATGCTTATTCCCAAGCAACCAGGCCTTTTTGCTCCATGAAAGCTTGCTGGGCATCCATATAGTCGTCCAAAAGGGAGGCCAGTTTCATGGAAGTATCGGCGTCAAGCTTATTCTTGCTGACAAGGGTGTCAAGCATGTACTCGAAGGCGTCGTCGTCATCATAGTAAGCATCGCCTGTATCACCGCTTTCATCGATTACACCGCAGGAATGCATGTAGGCCATATCGGCATCAATTGCCTGAGATATCCAGTCTTCCAAATTGCCTGGCAGATCCTTGTGGAGCCTCGCCTCGATTTTTGAGAGAATGAAAGGAAGTGCCTCGTTTTTGTCATACCCGTTCATGCTGAATTCCTCCTTAGCGTTAGATCAGGCTGGATAGCCGGTCGGTTGTGGCTTCAAAAACCTTCATGGCATTGCGGATGGGCTCCGGGCTGGACATATCCACCCCGGCGAGCTTTAGGGCCTCGATAGGGGGAAGACTGCCGCCTGCAGACAGAAACTTGTGATAATCCTTTACTGCGGGTCCACCCTCGGTCAGGATGCGGTTGGCCAGATATACGGCGGCAGAAAAACCGGTGGCATATTTGTACACATAGAATGCCCGGTAAAAATGGGGGATTCGCATCCATTCCACGCCAACCAATTCATCCACCTGACAGTGCCGGCCATAGTAGTCCTGGTTCAGCTTCAGATAGGCGCTGGTGAGAGCTTCCTGGGTTAGCGCTTCTCCCTCTTCGGCCATGCGGTGGGAGATGCGTTCAAATTCCGCAAACATGGTTTGCCGGAACACTGTAGTACGGAACTGCTCCAAAAGGTGGTTGTTCAGGTAAGCCAGTGCCTTGCGATTCTCCTGATAGCGATCCATCAAGCGTGTCATGAGGATTACTTCATTAACGGTGGAAGCTACCTCAGCGGCGAAAAGCGAATAATTGGCCTTGGGCCCCGGCTGGTGGAGGTTGCTGTAGTAGGTATGCATGGCATGACCCATTTCATGAGCGATGGTCATGGCGCTGTCCAGGTCATCCCTGTGGTTGAGGAGCACATAGGGATGCACGCCGTATGCCCCCCAGGAATAAGCGCCGCTGGATTTGAATCGGCTGGGATAAACATCAATCCACCGCTCTTCGTAAGCGCGCTTTAAGGTCTTGAGGTAATCATCCCCCAGGGGAGCCAAGCCCTCCATTACCAGTTTATAAGCATCCAGATAGGGCAGCGGCATATCATAATCTTCCACCATGGAGGTGTATAGGTCATACATATGCACTTCGGGAAGATTCAGTGCCTTTTGCCGCAATGCCGAATACTTGTCAAGAGCGGGCAGATATTCATGTATGACAGAGATCAGCGTGTCATAAACCGTGAGCGGAACTTCATCCGGAAAAAGAGAGGCTTCCACAGCGGTTTGAAAGCCCCGGGCACGGGCGGAAAACAGGTCTCCCTTTACGCTGGCCCCATAGGATGCGGCAATCGTAGCTCCAAAGCTTTTATAGGTTTCAAAGAGAGAGGTGAAGGCGTCTTTGCGCACCCGCCTGTCGCTACTGCGGATAAATGTTCCGTAGGTTGCTTCGGTCAGGGGGACTTTCTCATTTTTTTCATTCCTGAACGCGGGGAATTTCATATCCACCTTGGTCAGCATGGAAAAAATGGTTTGAGGCGCATCCGCCATTTCTCCGGTCATTGCCAGGAGCTTTTCCTGTTCCGCAGGAAGCGTGTGAGGCTTGTTGCGCAGTATGCTGCGAAGATAAGCGTCGTACGCCGCCATGGCCGGATCCTTCATGAGGGCTGCCAGGTCAGCTTCCGGCATGGATAGCAATTCAGGCTCTAAAAAGGCGGAAGCGGCACCGGTGTCCACCATCAGGGAGGTGGCTCGATCGGTCAGCGCTTGATATACGGTGTTGGCGTTATCCTCATCCCGATGCATATGCGCAAAGGCGTATAGCCGCTCCAATATAAGCTGGCTGTCAAAATAAGCGATAATCGCTTTACGTGGATTCTCTGCTACATGGCCTTGCAGCAATGAGAATTCTTGAATAAGCGCTTTGCTTTTTTGAAAATCCGCCTCCCATTGTTCTGTTCCTTTGTACAAATCCTCCAACTGCCATTGCCAGCGGCTTTCTATTTCATTTCGGGCTTTTTCTAGTTCCGCCATATGATTCTCCTTATCCCGCAAACTTAGCGGTTATGTGGGTTTCTCCTTAACAGCTTTTGCTGGAATCCCGTTTTTGTTTTCCCGGCGACGTCCCGCATCATCATTCCAAGCGGTTTAGACCCTTCTTCCTTGAGCAGCGGCAGAATGAAGAAAACTGTTACGGCGCGCAGGACGGCAGAGGTGATAAAGATGTAGTGATACTTGTTCAGGGTGACACCCAGGAATGGAAGTTTCAGCAGGTCCAGATGGGAATAAACCGACTGGACCAGTAATCCGCCTACCGTATTACCCAGCGCTATACCTAAAAGGTTATAAGTAGCGAAGAAGACGGCCACATACATGGAGCGGTTTTTTTCGCTGGATTGGCTCAAGGAAAGATTCTGCTGCCCAATATCAATGGAAGGCCAGAATGCACCCACGATCAAGTTGATGGCAATAATCATGTAGGATGTTTCGGGTGTAACAAAGATCCAAAGGAAGGGAGGAAGCATGCATACCAGCGCCACGGTTTGAAGGACAGGCTTGTTGCCGTATCGGTCCAACAGCCGCCCCCACCTGGATACGAAAAGCACAGTCGATATGTTGGAAGTGATCTGATTAAACAACGTGATTTGCGTATAAGTCATATGCAGGTTTTCCAACATGTGTACGTTGAAAAATGGCGCTGATACGTTGACTGCAAAGTTCCAAAAGGTATAAAACAAAACAACTCGCATAAATGCGCTGTTCTGAAAAACCGCTTTTATCATGGAAAAGAAACTTTCCTGCTTTTCCTCCGGCTTGGGTACCCGCATGGCCGGCCAATCAATAAAGAAGAAAAAGGCCAAATCCACCACGCCGAAGATGCCTGCAAGAACCAGTACAATGGAATAGCCCAAAAGCCCTTGCGTATCCATGATCCAGGAAACGATGAAGCCTGCAAGAATTCCCGCAATAAGTGATACCCGCTGTCTCGCGCTGAAATAGCGGCCCCGTATGCGAATAGGCACAAGATCGCCCACAAGGCTATTATATCCCAAATTTACAAAGGAATTGCCTCCGGCAATCAATGCCACCAGGAGCACAACGACCCAAGCGCGCAGGATCCCCATCACCTCAGGAATAAAGAAAGGAACAAGGCCGATGGGAATCCACAGAGAGCGGCCGAGAATGCCGAAGAACAGAAACAGAAACTTACGGTTCCGTTTCTTCTCCATCAAATAACTGATAAATAATTGAGAAGTGTTAGCCGCGACGGGGATAGCGGCAATAATCCCCAACTGAAAGTCATCCGCGCGAATTACTTCAAGCAGAAAACCGGTCCATGCTGCGCCGGTGGTGACCACCGTGGAAATCATACCGACCGTGACGGACCAGATGACCATATATAAGCTGCGGCGCAAGCTTTCGGTCATACCGGTGGAATCAAACAAGTCCCGGGACCGGGGCCAACTTTTCAAGCGGCCATTGGGAGGCTTCTTCATAGGAGAGACGACCAGCCTTTCCTGTGGATGGGAGAGAGAATCACCCAAGCGTATTCTATCCCATTTGGCTGCAAGATGCAAGGCAAGGGCATTACTTTTACCGGACTTTCTCGTACGTCATGGAAGTGCGGACAGCGGGGGATGCGGCTCCCTTGGGCGTGAAGCATAGGTAACCCTCTTCCAGTGATATGATGCCCGTGCTTCCGGCAACTTTTTGGCTAGACAAAAGCATTGTAACCAGCTTGGGCGTGAGAGCAGGGCCGCCTGCTTTTTGCAGCGCGTTTTTCCATAAAGTAAAATGGCATCCATCCCGCCAGTGGCTGCAGCCAAAAGCTTTGCTGTTTTCCATGATGTCCCCTTGTCCGCAAAGGGGGCATTTCGCATCAGGTACGGCCTTGGCTGAAGATGCTTTGCTTTTTCCTTTGGATGCTTTTTCTTGGGAAAAGCGGGCATCGCCTGAATTTTCCTGTGCAAAGTTCACCAGAAAGGCACTTAAACGGCGGATGCCCTCCATAAAGGATGGCGGGTCCTGCTCTCCGGTGGCGATACGGTTGAGCGCAAGCTCCCAGCGCCCGGTAGTTTCGGGAGAAGCCATTTCCGGTGGAGCGATCCGGATAAGTTCTATCCCCTTATCTGTAGCGCCGATGGTCTTTCCTTTTCGCTGGGCATAGCCCACTGAAACCAGCCGTTCGATGATGGCGGCACGGGTGGCCGGGGTGCCCAAACCGCTGCCCTTCATTTGCTCCCGCAGCGCTTCATCTTCCATTTCACGGCCTGCATGCTCCATGGCGTATAGCAGGCTTCCATCAGTGTGGGGAGAGGGGGGCTTGGTGGTTTCTTTCTTATAGGAGGCCCCCTGAACGGTTCGCAAGTAACCCGGTTCCAGCACAGGCAGGGACGCTTCCTCTTCCTGAACGCTGCCTTTGGAAGGCTTTGCTTTTTCTTCCTGGGCATATACCGCTTTCCAGCCAACGGCTTTGACGGTGCGGCCGGTGGTGCGGAAGGTATGGGTATCCACCTGGGTTATCACCTTCAGCGCATCATATAGATGGGCAGGGTAAAACGCAGCCAGCAGACGGCGGGCTACGAGATCGTACAATTTAGCCTCATCCGGGGGCAGCTTGCTTATTTCCACATGCTTGGTTGTAGGTAAAATAGCATGATGGTCGGATACCTTTGTCTTGTCAAAGATGCGCTTGGAGTGGGACAGCTTTCCATCCGGCAATGATCCGGCCACCAGTGGCTGGTAAACGGCGGGTAAATTCAGAATTGCCTGCTTTGCCGTTGGTGCCATATCATCTGGAAGATACCGGCTGTCAGTTCGGGGGTAGGTAATGGCTTTCTGAGTTTCATAAAGGCTTTGGGCTACCTTGAGTGTTTTGGAGGCGGTAAAGCCCAACAACCGGTTTGCATCCCGCTGCAGCGTCGTCAAGTCATAAAGCTGGGGGGGCAGTTCCTGCTTTTGAACGCTTTCTGACAAGATGACTTTACCTTGCCGTCCCAGAACTGCCTGCACAATGGCAGCCGCGGTTTCCTTTTGGGAAATGCGCGTATCGTTTTCACGGCCTTCCGCAAACCAAACGCCATGATAATCACCAAAATCGGCTGAAACGGTATAATAATCCTCTGGCTTGAAAGCGGCGATTTCCAATTGCCTTTTCACCAAAATAGCAAGTGTGGGCGTTTGCACCCGGCCTACACTCAACAGTGCGTTATAGCGCAGGGTAAAGGCACGGCTTGCGTTCATGCCAACCAGCCAGTCCGCCTGGGCGCGGCAGGATGCGCTTTTATACAAGTTTTCATAATCCTGTCCGGGCCGAAGGGACGCAAAGCCCTCTTTAATGGCCTCATCGGTCATGGAACTGATCCAAAGCCTATCCACAGGTTTTTGGCATCCGGTCTCCTGATATATAAAACGGAAGATGAGTTCACCCTCTCGCCCTGCATCGGTGGCACAGATCACCTTTTCCGTATCCTGATGACATATAAGCT
Source organism: Bacillota bacterium (assembly GCA_023392515.1). Lineage (GTDB taxonomy): Bacteria > Bacillota > Clostridia > Christensenellales > Aristaeellaceae > JAEVYX01. The sequence goes on from JAEVYX010000042.1 coordinate 80,391, forward strand.
TTTTGATGATTCGAAATTGTGCTTTTGTCTTTGGTAGAACCTTGAGCGGTATTTTGGCAGGAAGAATAGGCAAATCTGCCATGCGCCATTTCTTGTATTTTTCATCCATCTCATCCGGCTCGCACAAGGATACCAGGTGGCCGATTGCCCAAGTGACAGTATAACTATCACCGACCAGGCAGCCTTCGCCCTTTTCCTGACAGCGTAAAACCCGGGCGATATCCCGCCCCACACTGGGCTTTTCCGCTACCACTACCGTCCGGCCCATATCATACACCTCTTTTATACCTGCCTGTTTCGTTGAAAAAAGGGCGCTGTCCGCGCCCGGGAGAAGAAAACGATAATAGGGGACACAGTCCCCTATGACCTCTGTTCAAGGGATGTTATCCCTTGAAATCCCTATTACATGTGTGTGACAGGCTGCAACATATCCAGCAAGCAGCGCTGACATTCATTTATTCCTATAAAGGATACCAAAGGACATGGTACTTTGGCAAGGGTTCAGGGAACTTCGTCCTTTGGCATGCTCACGTTTAGGCATCTATGCCCTGCAATATGGCCCGGCCCTGTTCATCCTCAAACTGATTGGTATATAACTGATAGTAATAGCCCTTCTTTACAATCAACTGGGGATGGGTGCCGTCCTCAATCACCTTGCCGTCCTGTATGACCAGAATGCGGTCGGCAGCCCGGACAGTAGACAAGCGATGCGCGATGATAAAGCTTGTCCGGCCTTTCAGCATCTCCTGAATGGCTTGCTGGATGATTTGCTCGGTTTCCGTGTCTACTGAAGAGGTGGCTTCATCCAATACGAAGATTGCCGGATTGGCTAGAATAGCCCGGGCAAAAGAAATCAATTGCTTTTCACCGGTGGACAGGCGATTGCCGCCTTCGCCCACGTCTGTATCATAGCCCTTCTCCAACCGCAAGATAAAGGATTCCGCGTTTACCAAACGGGCTGCCTGACAGATTTCTTCCTCCGTGGCATCCATTTTTCCATAGCGGATGTTGTCGCGGATGGTTCCGCTGAAAAGATGGGGCTGCTGCAGTACGTATCCCAGATGGCTTTGCAGCCAAAGTTGGCTGCGCTTGCGATAATCTACGCCATCGATGAGTATATCGCCGGCTGTAGGCTCATAAAAACGACAGATCAAGTTAACAATGGTGCTTTTTCCGCTTCCCGTTTCGCCAACCAGAGCGATGGTTTGCCCTGCCTTAACCGTCAAATCAAAGTTTTCCAGCACCTTTTCACCGTTCTTATACCGGAACGAAACGTTCTGAAAATCGATATCGCCTCGAAGAGGCGGCCAGTTCTCCTTCTTTGGATGGAAATTGTCGCCAAAAGTCTCCACCACTTCAGGGGTATCTACAATGTCCGGTTCCGTTTCAAGCAGCGTAACCACCCGTTCGGCTGCAGCCTGTGCGCTTTGCAATTCTGCAAAGATCCTTGCAATATCCCGCACCGGCTGAAAAAATTGAATGGTATAGTTGATAAACACCTGCACCGTGCCCAGGGTCATGGCACCGGTGAAAATGTCATATCCGCCCTTCCATAGCGCATAAGCGGTGGCGAGGGAACCAAGAGACACCACGATAGGCAGGAACAATGCGGACAGGGATGCTGCCCGGACGGAACTGCGCCGCATTTCGCCGGTGAGCACTTGGAATTCCTCAATGTTCAGCTCTTCGCGCACCAGCGTCTTTGTGGTTTTTGCCCCCATGATCCCCTCATTAAAGGCTCCGGTGATTTGACTGTTGGTTTTGCGGACGATGCGGTAGGCTGACAATATCCTTTTTTGAAAAAACCAGCTTATAGCCGCCAATGGAGGAAGAACCAGCATTATGACCAATGCAAGCTTCCAGTTGAGTAAAAACATTTGTATGCTGCACAAGACAAGAAATGCCGCGCCCCAGGCTAAATCCAATAGCGACCAGCCGATTGTGTCGGCCAGACGCTGGGTATCGGAGGTCATCCGAGTCATCAAATATCCGACAGGCATGGTATCGTAATAGGAAAAGGGAAGCTCCTGTAATTTTTGAAAACCCATCTTGCGTATGGTATAGCTTACACCCATTTCTACCTTGCCGCAGTTGATCAGGAAAATATAGATGGAGAGAACCTGCGTTACGAGAATGCCAAGGTATAGGATAATGAAGCTGTGAAGTCCCTGCGTCTTTTGGCCAATGATAAATGTATCAATGGCATATCCGGTAAGCCTGGGAAGGATTACGTCAATAGCTGCACAAACAGTCATGAATGCGGCAATGATGTACAGGTTTTTATGGAAAGGCTTGGCATAGTGCAATAGCTTTTTCCATAAGGAAAGGTCAAACCTGCGAGTGTAATCCGTTTCGTCATAATGCTGCAAGCTAGCTCACCTCGGCTTTCACTTTGGCTTGGCTTAGGTGCATTTCCTCTTCCAAATCGTTTTGAATGTGATAAATGCGTTGATAAAGGCCTGGCCGGCTGGCCAATTCCTGGTGAATTCCCTGATCGACAATGTGGCCCTGATCCAGAACCAGTATATAATCCGCCTCGCTTAACGTTGTAATCCTGTGGCTAATGATGATGGTCGTGGTCTGTGCCGGTCGATGTTTGAGTGCGGAGCGGATTTGAGCGTCGGTTTCCGTATCAACCGCAGACAGGGAATCGTCGAAAATCAGCACATCGCTGTTTTTGAGCAACGTGCGGGCAATAGCGATGCGCTGCTTTTGGCCGCCGGATAGGGTAACACCCCGCTCGCCTACCAAAGTGTCATAGCCCTGTTCGCTTTGGACAATAAAATCATGGGCATGTGCGATATGGGTTGCCTTCATGATGTCATCCTCTTCGGGGCTACGCAGCGCGATGCCTACGTTTTCCCTGATGGTTTTGCTATACAAGAAAGGTTCCTGAAGCACAAGACCGATCCGGCTGCGTAAATATTTCCGGTCGATTTTATCGATGGGAATGCCCCCAATGGTGATTAAGCCTTCCTTAGGCGTGAAGAGCCTTTGAAGCAAGTGGACGATCGTACTTTTTCCGCTGCCTGTGCTGCCCAGAATGGCTACAGTTTTTCCGGCAGGAATGGTGAAGGAAAGATGGTCCAAAATTGGACGTGATTCATCATAGGAAAAGCACACGTTGTCAAACACGATATCTCCTGAAAGGGCCGGCTGCAGCGCATCCGGTTCGGGGGCCTCGGCGGGCGTATTCAATATTTCTGATATACGCTGCATGGATACCCCGCTCTTGCCCGCGTCGCTGAGAATGCGGCCAAGCTGCCTGACGGGAAAGAGAAGCATTCCCACATAGGTTGTAAATACAATCAGCGTACCTACGGTAATTTTGCCTTCAATGGCATACCAGACGCACATGAGCAAAGTGATCATGCTTTGCAGCAGACTCAAAGCATCCCCGGAACTCCAGTAGGCAGCCAACAGCTCAATCAATTTGTAAGTTTTCTTTCGAAAATCGCTGCTTACCGCATCAAACTTTTCTACCTCGTATTGCTGGCGTCCAAAAGCGCGCACCACCCGCATCCCCGTAAGATTTTCCTGGAGAACGGCACTCATGCGCCCTTCGCTCTCATCACTATAGCGAAAATGCCTGGTAATCATTTTGAAAAACAGATAGGCTGTTGCAAAGAGAATCGGGATCATGATCATGCTGTAGAGGGTGAGCTCGACATTTCTGCTGAAAAGGATGGTTAAAGAAATAGCGAGCATAAGCAGGGTGTTTACCACCTCAACCAACTGCATGGATAAAAACCTGCGAACAGTATCCACGTCACTGGTGCAGCGCTGAATCAAGTCGCCTGTCTCGGCCTTTACGTGATAGGCGAAGGGCAGGTGCTGCAGGTGTGAATACAAGCGGTCACGAAGCGACAAGGCTATGTTTTCACTGGCTACAGCCGACCAACGGCCCTTGTAATAAGTAAATACGCCGTTCATTATGTTCAGCAGAACAAGAAAAGCGCCAATCACCCACAAGTTGTGAATAAGATAATCCCGGCCGCCAAAGATGTAAATCCACCCTTTCAGTACCCCGGGAAGTGAGGAGGGGGCGGAGCCCAGGATACTGTCAATTGTTTCAGCTAAAATCAATGGGGTAATAAACCCAATCAGCACTGAAAAGACGGTACAAATGACAGCACCAAGATATGTCCATTTGTTTTTTACCACCAAGTCAATCAGCAAGGTGGTGCGAATACGATTCATAAGAGCGGCTCCTTTCGGGAATACGCATAAAAAGGCCATCGGCTCATGCGTGGCCGACGGCGCCATTACGCATCGTAAGAAAGGCGAGAATTGCTTAGTTACGCATAAAGGTGATGGAGGCCATGCGTTTATCCTGGAAATATTCTGCCAGATACAAGGCGCATATCATTCTGTGACCATATGGATGGAAATACTTTATTTGCAAAAATTAGTATACAAGAATTGCTGTGAAAAAGTCAATTGTTTTTTGGAAAGTTACAGAAAAAACGGTAAACGAAATACAAATAGTAAGTCATGGATTTTAAACCATGTAGTAGACTTTTCCAATACTTTTTATGTGATAATGAATTATGTTTTACGAAAGAGAGTGAACTTAAGTGCCCGCCAATTCACACTTCGCATAGTATTGTTCAAATCATCAAAACTTTTACAATGCCAAAGACGGAATTTGCTAACCAAAGTCGAATCCAGATATTATTTAAAGCATAAATGAAAAAATGAGCCCATGCTTGATTGCGTTTTTAGGCATGGGCTCATTGCCGTTGGCTATCGCACGATAACCTCTGTACCGTTGGGTATGACCACAATAGAGGCATCTTGTCCGATCCAGCCGCGGGCAATATCCAAAGCATCATCAAGGCTGGAAGCATACGTCATGTGCATCTGCTGAATAAGGCGTTCATTTTCAGGACGGGTAACAAATATGCACCTGGCCTTTTTTAGAATCCTGGCCAGAATCTGTGCTTCCCATTGGTCCGAAAGGGTATTTTCCGGCGGGATGGATGCTATTTTGTTTGCGACTTCTTCGGGGCCTTCCGCAGAGGCAAACCATTGATAAAAGTCCTCGCCGCCATGTCCGCATTCGCAGGCGGCAGCTATAATGATTACACCGCCGGGACGGACACAGGCCGCTCCCGCACTCATCCCTTTGACTGCCTGATAGACATTTTGGTCCAGGGGGTGGCCTCCGTTGGAAGTGATGACGATGTCTCCCTCTGCCTTCGTAACTTGATTGTGGTGAAGGCAGTCATGGCATCCCGCTTCGTGGGCCTGTTCGGGGTTTCCCGCATAGGCGGCGATGATCTGCTTCCGGCTGTTGATCCGGACGTTGAGAATAAAGGTGAGATTTGCTGCCTTTGCCGCATGGCACATGTCCCTGTGCAGCGGATTTCCATCCAGGCTGCCCTGGGTAGCAAGGGGGTTGCTGATGAAACCTGCGTTGTGGTTATATAGAATTGTCCTGTGGGAAGCGATTCCGGGCAGAATGCTTTTTCGTCCTCCGGAGAAGCCCGCAAAGAAATGAGGCTCAATAAACCCTTCGGAGACAATCAAATCCGCCCAATCCACAAGGCTGTTCAGCCATAGTTCACCGCCGGAGGGGAGGATGCCTTTGAATACCATGTCCTCATCCTTGCGGGATATATGGTTAAGAATGATTTCATTTTGTGCAATTTCCTTGCCGAATTTTACATCCATTTCCTCCGGTGTGGTGGGACGGTGCATGCCTGTGGCTAGCAGAATCCGTATGTCGGCACCGGGATTTCCACGGCGGATTTCAGACAGCAACAGCGGCATGGTAATTCGGCTGGGTACGGGCCTTGTATGGTCGCTGGTGATGACCAATACTTTCTTCTTTCCCATAGCCAAATCTTGAAGGCGCGGGCTTTCGATGGGGTGACAAAGAGCGTTCATCACTGTTTCCGATTGTTGCTCATCCGTTGGAGAAGCTGCATCATCTGCAGGGGGAACAAGCACCGCTTTTAAGTGCTTTTCTTCCACTTCCAGGGGCAGGGTATCAAGACCGTAAGGAATGCGAAAAGGTATTTTCATGATGAAACCCTCCGGAAAGACAAATTGTGAGGCAGCGATCGCAAGGGTCAATCAAAATGCGCTTTACAAGCTGCCTGAATCGATAAAAAGTCTATTTGTCAGGCACCAATTATCGCCGGGGCTTAGCGCCTGAAAGCCGCTTCTTAATGCGGGCAAGGGCGAATTGGGTGCATCCACCTGCCAGGTTTGAGGTTCCGGGCAGACAAACCCGCTGTTTCCGCCGCCGTTCCATAACATAAGGAAGGAGAAGCTTTTATCAGGAATATAGTGGACTGCCGCTCCGGTAGGTGCGTGGGTGAGCGCGATTTCGCCTGTCCGCCCGCCAAAATGATGGGAGAGGGGGCTCCCTGCGGGAATCAGCCTGCCCTCGCGTAAAGCCTGCCCGGCGGCGCTGTCTTTTGGCGTTTCGCCGGTGGGAATGATGCTGTTAGAATCTAGACAGATCTGCTCGCAGACAAAGGCTTTGAGGCGGTAATCCTCACCGGCGGTATTCGGCACGAACGGCAACTGAAACGTGGTATGAAAGCCAAGACCTGCAGGCATGTCCTGCTGGCTGTTGTTTTGCAATGCCAGCGTTTGCATAAGGCCGGATGCGCTGAGATGATAGCTTATGCTGATGCTGAAAGCATGAGGGAAGGAAAGATAGGGAGACTGCTCGTGAAAGGAGACCGAAAACTCGGACCGCACGCCATCCGATTCTATGCTTGACTTTGTCAGTAAAAAAGGCGTGGAGCTGAGAAAACCGTGAATATGATGCCCTCTCGCAGGTTCGTTAATGGGAAAGCGGTATACTCTTCCCTGAAATGTAAAAACACCGCCCTGAATGCGGTTGGGCGGAAACAAAAGCGGCATGCCATAGACATTGGGCTGGCTATGAAACGTATCAAGGTCGGGCGGCGTCCGAAGCACGTTCATGCCGTTGCGGGAAAAACGGATGCAGTTTGCGCCCATATCCGTACAGATATCCGCTTCATAGGAACCATAGACGAGACGCACAACAGGCATGCCGTTGTGCGCCGCTTTTATGATGCTTTGCTTGAAATCACACTTCATAAAAATCAAACCCCATCATTCGTGCAAAGGATGCAAGCGTTTGAATGTGATTGCCATCCGCGATGGCATAATGCTGGGTAACCCCGATGTCCATCAGGCTTTGGAAAAATGCGATAGGGTCTTTCCGTGGCCTGAATAGCCCGTGGGTATATCCCGCCAGATGGCGCGGGCAGGGAAGGGCGTCCACTACCGTGCAAACTAGTTTGAACCGGCCGTTGCATTGGGAAATATGCAGCATCGTCTTCTCGCCTTCAGAGATCACGTGCCAGGCGAACGGCGCGCCGGCGTGCTTGTAATCTGAGCGGGCAAAGCGTTCGTCCCGGGATAGAACCGTTTTTCCCCGAGGATCAGTGTAGTCATTGGGCCCGGCATGCCCTCCCGCAAAGGTGCCACTTTTTATATCAATATGGAAAGGTTCGACAAACGGCACATGAAGTCCTGTCAAATGGCGCAAAACATATACAGCCAGCGCACCGCCGATATCACCTTCCGGCACAACGGAAATGTCTTCAGTACCGGGGCAGGGCGTAAAGCCGGGCCGCAAGCCGATGGTCCGCAAAAGTGTAGCGTCCACATCGTTGAGAACCAGCATGGAAACCCCTGCATCCCGGCACATTTTTTCCAAGGCCATGGAAGCGGCGACGGATGCATTCATTTTTTCGGGGATAATGGTGCCGTCATTATCGTAGGCTTTCATAATGCGACGTACGTTTTCCTCTACTTCTTCATCTGGCAGACCGTCGATGGTTTCCTGCAAAGCGGCAACGGATAAAAACCGCAATTCGGGCCCGACTTTTATAAATAGGTCATACACATCCACATAGGTGGACCACATTACTTCATTAAGAGAGGGGAGAAGGCCAAAGGTATCCTGGGATAACGCTGTGCGCAGATGTGCAGCCTTTGAAAAGCAGGCGCAGGTGTGCATTACGGTATCCAGCGTACCGATGACCCGCTGCATCATAGGCCGGTCAAACCGGGTGGCAGAGCCGGAAGCCTCCAGCATGCCAACCAGAGAACCGGCGGACAGGAATTCCACAAACCTGTCCTCGTTCAGAGAATCCTCAAAACCCAACGCGTCCCGCACCAGGGACGCAAACAGAACGGGAACAGGTTTCATATCTCTTAAAAAGCGAATCCAGGCAAAATCATCCGACCAGGAAAGAAAGCAGGCGAAGACCATATCCACTTCTTCCTGCTCAAAACGGCGGATAGCCTGACGCACATCATCCCGGGTATAGACTACGCCGGGAAAAATAACATCGGAAAACTGGGAAGCCGCTGCGATAATCCTATTGGCTTCCTTTTCTTTACGCTGATGATACACGCCATGCGCTGTGCCTTCACCAAGGTTTCTGAAGCGGGGGGTGGTAATAAGCAGCATGCCTATGCGAGGCTTGCGGGCAGAGACCGGCATGGAATCACCTCTATTGATTTTTTCCATTGAACCGTTTGCGGCGGCTGGTAAGACGTGTTTTGTCAAGATAGGGCTTTACTTTGTCATACATGCGGCTGGATACCGCTGTATACAAAATATCCACCATCGTCATGTGGCTGATGCGTGAGCCCATGGCACCACTGCGGATCATGGACTCGGAGGAAGAAATATAAAGGCTGATATCCGCAGCTTCACTTAACGGGTTTTTTCCATACCTTGTGATGCTCACGGTGGTTGCTCCTGTTTGGTGGGCAATTTCAAATGTTTCAATGGTATCATGGGTTTCGCCGGAATAGGAGAAGAATACGGCTACATCCCCGGGCCGAAGGCTGGTAGCGGATAGCACCTGCTCGTGGGGGTCGGAGCTTGAGAGTGTAAATTTATTGATGCGCAAAAATTTGTTGTGCGCGTCATGGGCGGCCAAGCCGGAGCTTCCTACGCCGTAAAAGTCAATGCGGGGCGCAGCGCATAAGGCGGTGACGGCTTTATCCATCTGCTCCAGGTTCATCAGCGACAAGGTGCCCTCAATGGCCTTCATGTTGCTCATGCAGATGCTGCGTATGATTGCGTCCAGATTGTCCCCCGGCCGGATATCCTCGTAGGTGATACCATCCTGCTGGGTGGACAAATCTGCGCTTAGTGTTCGCAAAAGCTCCTTAAACCCCGAATAGCCGATGCTTTTGCATAGCCGCACCACCGAAGCCGTGCTGGTCTGGCAGGCGTTGGCCACTTCCTCAATGGACATAGCCACCACTTCTTCGGGAAAATCCAAAATGAAGCTTGCAACGCGCTGTTCCTTTGGGGCAAGAGAATCCATGGCTTCCTTCATACGCAACCGGCAGCCTGTCATAAAAGATTGCTCCTTTCCCATTGCCTAAAGACGGCTGTATAAGTATTTACGGTAAGCTCCTGTTTCTTTTTATATTAGCTGTGCAGCACCAAGCAGCGGCGCTTCATCAATATGGAGAGCCGTTTCAACATGGCAGGGGATATTCAACCGATTCAGATGATTTTGAACCGGTTCCACAAGCAAAGCGCCAGCCTTGGAGATTTGCCCGCCTAGAATCATACAGGCAAAACCGTTTTCCTGCAATATGGAAGATAGAATTTCAGCCAAAGATTCGCCGGTTTCAGAAAATGCACGAAGGGCCACATCATCGCCAAGATGAGCCAGATGTGCCATCTCTTTTACGCTTTCCGCTTCATTGCCGCCTGACTGGACATAGATGCGCATGATACCGCGCTTGGAGACGAACTCTTCCGCCGTCTCTCCCCGATAGGAGCGTCGAAAAATGCTGATGCCGGGGCCGCCGCTCTCATTCTGGAAAAGCTTGCCGTTCCTGGTACAAGCAAATCCAAGGCCCGTGCCGATGATTACGCCGCAAATATCCTTCTCGTACTTTGGGCGCACGGCCATTTCGCCCAGAAGAAAAGCGGAGGAATCGTGCATGAATCGGATGGGGAGAGAGGGGATTGACCGGGCTATGCAGGGCCGAAGGGGAAGCCCTCGCACCGCTTCGTATTTGTGGGTCATCAGGCTGATGCCGCCCTGATAATCGAAGGGCCCGGGAATGCATACGCCAATACCGCGCAATTGAAGATCGCGTGCCCTGGCATGTGCGGCACCTGTTGCGCCGGCGGCCTCAAAGGCGTCTAAAATGCCGGAAGCACTGCCGTTTTCGATAACTGGGATTTCAAAAAAATCTAAAAGCGTGTGCTGCGGCGTGACGAGGGCGGCTTTGATGGTGGTACCGCCCGCGTCAAGTGCCAGCACGCATTCACCGGATGATGTTTTCATAGCCATCCCTCAGCATGGTTTTGTGAAGGACGATGCTGCCCACCCCTTGGTTTATCACTTCATACTTGCCGAAGGAAGCGGGCACCACTACCATATCCATGTAATGCTGTACAAAGAAACGCTTGGGATCTTCAAGAGAACGGATAAGCACCTGCTCACCTTCAACAAGAACCAGCACGTGGAAGCGGTCGGAAGCCTCATCTGTCATGCGCTTTTCAAAGCACAGGTTGCGCAGCGTAAAGTAGAGCAGCTCGTGCTCCCCGACAATGATTTCCCTGCCGTCGCCATCTTCACGAACCAGACGGGGCTGCTGGATGAGGTTTTGATTTACCCAATCCGCTTTGCGTTCCCGGCGAAGCACTTTTTCTCCGTGATAGGAGTGAATGGGACGGGGCTTTCCGTCCAGATCCTTACGCAAATAATCGTACATCTTGTAGGTATAAGAGCCAATGGTCAGGCTGCCGATTTCCAAAATAACCTGATTTCGGCCGGAGGCATGAATGGTGCCGGCTGGAATCAAGAACTGCATGCCGGGCTTTGAGGGAGCCGCATATACATATTTGTCATGATCGATAGGCGCGCATTCCTTTTCAGAGCGCTTGACTTCGGCAATGAATTCCTCCACGTCGCAGTCGTTTTGGAAGCCGCAATAGGTTTTGGCCTCCTGCCCGGAAACGACAATGTAATAACTCTCATCCTGGCGGCCCAGTTCGTCGTTGTTGCTTCGCACGTATTCGCTGTCCGGGTGGCACTGGATGGACATATTGCCGCTGGCATGGAAGGTATCATCATAATTAAAGCGGATGGGGAAATAGCCGTCAAACTTTTTCAGACAGCCCTCGCCCATTAGTTCCTTGCCTACGGTTTGGATAAAGCCATAATAGGGCATTTCCAGCTGCAGGCCGCCCATATCAGCTACAATAGACACTTCCATGGGGATCAGGTCGAACACCCAGGCACAATTGCGCATGGCATCGGGCAGATTGCGCAAATGCTTGACATAAAAGCCGCCCCACACGCCTTCGATATACACCGGGCGGCAGCGGAAAGGATATTTGACCAATGTACCGCAGACGGCCAGGTAGGTATCAAAGGACATTAGCTGCATACCATCCACACTGTCACCCGCTGCGTAATACTGCAATTCCTGCTGCCTGACCAGCTTGCCTCTCAGATCGGCAGCCGTTTCAAAATCAATATAATAGGCATGGCGCAGTGTCGGGTTGAAGGGCTTGGGTGTAGAGAAGCCCAGGTTCCCGGTATGGCCCGACTTGATGTTGAGAACGGAGCGCTTTTGCGTCATGTCAACATAGACTTTGATATCCGCATAGGCGCGAAGCGCGTCGATCAAGCAGCCGTTTCCATAAAGAATCAGCACGCCGGTTCCATGTGACTTGAATTCGGCCAGCCTTTTTTTAAAAGCATCGATTTGATCGGCCTTCATCAAGCCCTCATAACCGCCGTGATACAACCGGCCATAGAGAAGCGGTGGGTCGGTCTCCCGGTCTTCCGGCAGGTAGGGGAGAAGCTGTGCAGATAATTCGCTTTCTTCATTATAAAGTGCTTTTGCATCCAGCAGGGTTGCGGCAACATTGCTCTGCCCAAGAAGGCGGGCTGTCAACGTGGCCAGTAAATCCATGGGCGCGCTGATATAACCGTCTATGGCTACGATGCAGCGCCCTTTTTCACTTGCTGTGCGAGCAGCATCACCGGCCAGCATTTTTGCACTGGAAGGAGCGCCGGACACGATAGCACTGCGTATTTGGGGATCCACATCAATTGGGTTGATGGCGTTGGGATCGTCGTACGGGTAAGGATTGTACATAAAGCTCATTGAAAATTCCCTCAATTCTCTGCCGCTGCACACTTCTGTGTTACGGCTGTAGGCTATATTCATTATAGTATGAACTTTCAAGGAATGTCAACAATATATTCAAAAAATATTTTTGAAATTGAAAATAATTTCACGTGTTCAATCGGCGAGAAAATGGCCGAATTTGATGAATGTTGTATAGAATTATGAAAAATCAAGGAAATATTACGGTTATAATATGGATAGCTAAGGCTTTTTCAGATCGGATGATTTTCAATATTGAATGAAAAAAGTGAAATATTTGTGTTGACATCGTGCCGAAGCATAGGGTATAATGCGCTTATCAGATGTTGGACGCGGAGGAATGAGCATATATGACAGCATACCGAAAAAAGGGGGAAAGTCGCTATCCTATAAAGCCCTACAGAAGCCTTGGGCGGGATGTGCGCCGGGATGCCCTTCTTTACCTGATGCTGGTTCCGGGTATCTTATATTTTATCTTATTTAAATATGTACCCATGTACGGCGTCACCATAGCTTTTCGTGATTACAGCGTATTTAAGGGATTTGCCGATGCGCCTTGGGTGGGCTGGGACAACTTTATCAAGTTATTTTCTCGATCTGCTTTTCTTCGGGCGCTGAGCAACAATGTGTCGATCAGTATTCTAAAGCTGGTGCTGGGCTTTCCGGCTTCCCTGATCCTGGCGCTGATGATCAATGAGATTACTCGGACCAAAGCACGCAAGGTCATTCAAACCGCTGTCATCCTTCCTAACTTTGTATCCTGGGTTGTGGTCAACGGTCTGCTGTTCGCCATGTTCAACACGACCAGCGGCGCAATTCCCGGCATCATGCAGGCTATGGGTTACAAGGGACAAATCACAAATGTAATGGCGCAAAAAGAATCATTCCTTTGGGTGATCGTCATCTCCCACATCTGGAAAGGGGCCGGGATGGGCACCATCGTTTACCTGGCCGCCATCGTTGGGATCGATCAGCAATTATATGAAGCTGCGCAAATCGATGGCGCAGGGCATTGGCGCCAATTGTGGCACATTACCCTTTCCTCCATCCGTTCCACCATTGTGGTGCTGCTTATTTTCCGGGTAGGCGAAATGATGTTTGCAGGCTTTGATCAGATTTTCGCCATCTCAAATTATCTGGTGGTTTCTGTCGCCGACATCATTGATACGTATGTCTACAAGATCGGCATGGAGCAGCAGAAGTTTGCCGAGGCGACTGCGGCCGGCCTGTTCCAATCCGCTATTGGCCTTACATTGGTGCTGATTACAAATTATGTAGCCAAAAAAATCGATCCTGACAGCGGCATCATGTAAGAAAGGAGGCTGCAGACTGTGCACATTCGGAAATCGCCGGCTGAAAGAATCGGCCATGCAATATTGGTTGTTATACTGATTCTGTTTTGCTTTACAACGGTCTATCCCTTCTGGCATGTGTTGATGTATTCTGCCAGCGACTCTCGGGCGGCAATGACTGGCGGCTTGTTTTTCTACCCCCGGCAGTTTGACCTGCTGGCATACAAAATGATCTTTAAAACAAGCCAGATTTATATCGCGTACCGGAATACCATTTTACGCACATTGGTTGGCACTGCACTGAGTATGCTGCTGACTTCGCTGACGGCATATCCCCTTTCCCTGAAGCGGCTGCGTGGCCGCAACGGGATTTCAATGATGATTTTCTTCACCATGCTCTTTTCCGGCGGTATGATCCCCACCTTTTTGACGGTGCAATCCTACGGCTTGATTGATACGTTCTGGGCCCTTGTTTTGCCTGGCGCGATGAATGCCTATAACATGTTCATACTGCGCAACTATTTTCAGTCCATTCCCGATTCCCTGGGGGAGAGCGCCCACATCGACGGTGCCAATTCCTTTACAGTGCTGTTCCGCATTATCCTGCCCGTATCCGTTCCCGCTCTGGCTGCGGTTACCATGTTCTACGGTGTGGCCAACTGGAACGCTTACATGGATGGCATTTTGTATACAAATTCTACTTCATTAGAAATTTTGCAAGTGTATCTTCGCAAGCTGATGGCCTCTACCGGCGCGCTCAACTCCCTGTCTGGTGTTGACAACCTGTCCGAAGCCAGCAGGCTTAGTGAAGAAAGCATGAAGATGGCTACCATTGCCGTATCGGTCATTCCGGTTCTTGTTGTCTATCCCTTCCTGCAGCGCTATTATACCAAGGGAATCACGGTAGGCGCGGTGAAGGGTTGAAAAAAGCCCAATAATTAAAGGAGGTACCCCCATGAAGAGAAGCCTGTCCTTGCTCCTGTCTCTGTGCCTGTGCATGATGCTGCTGTCCGGTGTAACGGCGATGGCCGAAGCACGGCCCGTGCTGACCATGATGCTGCACGGCGACAACACCCCCACGGAAGACAACTCCGTTATCCGCGCCCTGGAAGACAAGCTCGGTATCGATCTGAACGTTATCTATGTACCCCAGGCCGACTATACGGCCAAACTCAATACCCTGGTAGCCGCCCGCACGCTGCCCGACATCTTCCTGATTGACGGCGAAAAGATGGCTGCGGAAGACTTCCGCGATCAGGGCATGCTGCTCAAGCTGGATGACCTGCTTGCAACCCACGGGCAGGAAATTACGGCTGAAATCGGAGATATCCTGAAAAACAGCCCAGTCAACCAGGCTGACGGCATCTACGCGGTATTCCCGGCTTCCTTGGACTATGCGTCCAACCTATCCATCCGTACCGACTGGCTGAATAAGCTTGGCCTGAAAATGCCTACCAACCTGGATGAGCTGTATGAAGTCATGAAGGCCTTTACCACGGGTGACCCGGACGGCAACGGCCAGAACGACACGATCGGTTATGTAGCTTCCATGGCTAACCTGCGCACCTTTGAACACATTTTCGGTGCGTACGGAATCTGCGCGGGCAAGGATTATTTGATGGAAGATGGCACGGTAACCACCTATATGAAGGCCCCCATGTACCTGGATGCCATTAAATATCTGCGCAAGCTCTATCAGGAAGGCATCCTGGACCCCGACTTCGCCACCATCCCCCTCATGAGCGCTTTTGAAAAGCTTTGGACGGGCCGCACCGGCGTATTTGACTTCCAATCTGTTGGTACCACCAACAACTGGATGCCCGGCCGCTATACGGAAAACCCGCTTCCTACCTTTGACTTTGCTATCATTGCAGGCCCCGGCGGGAAGGGCGGCCCTATCAAGCAATATCCGCGCTATACCTACTACAATGCAATTTCTTCTACTTGCAAGTATCCGGAAAAGGCTATGGAACTGATCAACTACCTGTTCACCGAAGAAGGCGACGAATTGACCTACCTGGGCGTGGAAGGGCTGCACTATGAATGGGTTGACAAGGTTGCTGGCACCTACAAAAAGCTGGAGCCCTACACGGATGCAGCTACCCATCGGGCCGATGGCGGATTTGTGTACAACAAATACTGGCGCTTGAACAATGCCGAAGTCCGCACCCTGAACGAACAGACCCGCAACGGTCAGGAATTGGCGAAGGAATACGGCATTGCCTATCCCAAAATTATCAAGACTTTGGAAGCGGAGCGCGAATACGGCGCAACACTTAAGGACATCACCTTGGAGGCTTTTGCGCAGCTGATTGTCACCACCGGCGATGTGGACGCGGAATACAAAGAATTCGTTACCCGCTGGGAAGAAGAGGGCGGCCTGGAATACGAAGCCGAGGCTACCGTTGCATACGCAGACCAGCTGGCAGCACAAGCAGCTCAATAACTATTTAATACATTACAAGGCTGCGCCCATGGAAAGCACGGAGGCGGCGGAGAAAGCGGGTGCGCCCGCCGGAAAACCGTTTTCGGACTGCTCCTATGGGCGCAGTCTTCTAGTAAGGAGAAGGATACATCATGCGCAGGGATATCGCCCTTTTAAGGCTCATGCCTATGCAGGGAACACCATGTGAAACCGAGGAGGGGATCGCGCTTATCTCGCAACAGGATGGCGCCTTTTGCCTGACACTCAAAAAGGCGGACAGCGGTGTTGATTTTCATGAGACGGACTATCTCACGATGGAAATGTGTGTGGATATGGACCGGATGCCGGTGATGTTCTTCGATTTTGTGGAGCATCGGGGCGATGAAGAAAAGGTTCTATCCATCCGCTATTTTATGATCCCAACCCGCCGGGTGAAGATGACGGTACGCCTTTCGGAGCTGGACTCCCACCGTTTTTTTCTGCCCACCTATCCCGGCACGCTGAAAGGCCATGTGGACGGCGAACCTACGCATATTGACCGCATCGACGAAATCCGTATCCGTATCCGCCAAAATGACGGGTGCAGACGCTTTGAATTATATGGGCTTTGGCTGGACGATACGCTGCCCGATATGCGCATTCAGGGAGCCCCCATGGTGGATGAAATGGGACAGCGCAAGGGATACGAGTGGCCGGGAAAGATGCACAGCACAAAAGAGCTGACGGAGTACCTGCAAGGGGAACTGGAGAAGGCAAAAGCTATAGGTGGCTACCCGGAAGGCTGGAGCAGTTTCGGTGGGTATACCAAGATTAGCTTTGATAAGACGGGCTATTTCCATACCCATCATGATGGCAAGCGCTGGTGGCTGGTGGATCCGGAGGGCTATGCCTTTTACAGCAATGGTGTATGCTATGGCTCCCGTATGGGTGTTCACGGTTTTGTAGACGGGATGGAGACGATGTTTGACTGGCTGCCGGACCATGAAGACCCCATGTGGAAAGACTGCTGGACAGAGGCATCGGAAATTCCTGAGTTTGTAAAGCGCAACGGCAAGGAAAGCGGCAAGGGCCGCAGGATGTTTAATTTCGCACGGGCCAACATGATACGAGCCTTTGGCTCTGAGGGCTGGTGGGATGCCTGGGTCACGATCAATGCCGCCAGGCTGAAACACTGGGGCATCAACACCATCGGCGTTGGTGTCAATAACTACATGGATGAGCATGTGAACGAATACCTCAAAAAAGCGGCCATTCCCTTTGTTTGGACGCTGAAGGAATTTCCTTTGACCAAGACTTGCATCTATCGGGATTTTCCGGATGTATTCAGCCCGGAATACGAGGAAGGTGCAAGGAGGTTTGCTCTTGAGCAGCTTTCGCCGTTCATTGGCAATCCCTATATGATTGGGTATTTTATCACCAATGAGCCGGAATGGCTGTTCCAGGCTTCCGTGAATCCTGCGGAACGCGTTTTAGCTTATTCCGGCCATCTATACAGCAAGGATGCGCTGATTGAATACCTGAAAGCGCGCTACAAGCAGGATATTCATGCATTCAATGCAGCGTGGGGCTTGGACCTTGGCGGGTTTGACGCGCTGCAGACCCCCATTGAGGGGGCGGATGGGCTTTCGGATAGTTCCCGGGCCGATCTGGAAGCCTTCCGGGATATCCTGATTGCCAAGTACAGCGCTGTGCCTTCCCAGGCGCTGCGTGCGGTGGACCCCGATCATATGAATCTGGGAATGCGGTATGCACGATTGACGCCAAATGAATTTGCGGGCAATGCCCACTTTGATATCTGCTCCTTTAATTGTTACCAGGTGGATCCCACACCGCGCTTTGATATTGTGGCCGAAAAGGACACCCGCCCGGGTTTGGTGGGGGAATGGCACATTGCCGGAGATGAAATGCGCAATATTGCCACGGGCCTTATTCGAGCATATGGACAGGTGGAACGCACGAAAGCGTGCATCTATTACATGGAGCAGGCTATGGCCCACACCTGCAGCGTGGGCGCCCATTATTTTGAGATGAATGACCAGCCGGTATTGGGCCGGTTTGATGGCGAGTGTATGCAGCACGGGCTGATTACCATCTGCAACATGCCCTATGCGGAATTGACCCAGGCCATGGAAACACTGGCGGAGCATATGTACGATATCGTATGCGGCATCACATCGCCGACACAGGAACGCGGCCATACCCAGCAGCTATATCATTAATAAGGGAGTGGATCGAAATGGCAGTATTGCAAAATGACCATGTGCGCCTGGAGGTGGATGACCAGGGGCGCTTGACGCATTTGGAACGGCTTGGCGGCAATCATGGCAATGTGATCGAAGCACCTGCGGAAGGTTTGTTCCGTGTTGTGATGCAGGATGGGGATAATTGGGAGGATGTGGCATTTCCCAAGGATCAAACCTACGCGATTTCCCTGAAGGGCGATACACTGCATATCGTTGCCGAAAAGCTCAAAACCAAGACCCATACGGTAAATGTGCGTGTGGTTATGCGCATCCGCCTAAGCGGAGAGCAGATTCTTTTTGATGCCACGGTGGAAAATAATGATACTGTCATGGTTAATGACTTTTTCTATCCGACCATCGGCCGCATTCGCACCTTGGCGGGGGGCAAGCCGGAACTGCTTTGGCCTAACTGCGCAGGGGAGCGGCTGCCGGATATTGGAACCCACGTTGGCAGCATGGGAGACTGGGATGGCGAGCATGTAATGAGCAACACCTACCCCGGGTTGCTGAGCATGCAGTGGATGGCGCTGATCGATCAAAAGGAGTGCCTCTATTTTGCCGGGCATGACACGCTGTTTCATACGAGCATCCTGCGGGTGGTGGGGAGCAAAGCCCACGACATCACCCTGGAAATGGATAAGCTTTGCTTTGTGAAGGCAGGAGAAACCTGGGAATGTCCTCCTTATGTCCTGTGGCTTTATGAGGGTTCATGGCGCAAAGGCGCACAAGAGTACACAGACTGGACCAGAACATGGCGCAAGCCTGTGAAACCGGCAGAATGGATTCGCGGCATGAACGGTTATTTCCTGGTTATCAACAAGCAGCAATATGGCGATGAATTATGGCCTTATAATACGCTTCCGGAGTTGTATGAGGCTGCAAAGGCTCACGGCTGTGATACGCTGGGCTTGTTTGGCTGGTATCATTCCGGCCATGACAACCAGTATCCCGACCTGGAGGTAAGCCCAACCTTGGGCGGGGCTGAAATGCTGAAAGAGAACATTGGTAAGGTACAGGCGGAAGGCGGCCATGTCACGCTATATTACCAGGGCCATCTGATGGACACAGGGTCCAAGTTTTATAAGGAAAAGGGGCATCTGCTGGAGGGGAGAACCCGCTGGAATACGCCCTATTTGGAGGAATACAGCAAGTTCCATAACAGCGAGTACCTGAAAAAATTCAGCAAGAAGCTATTTGCCACCGTTTGCCCTTCCTGCACGGAATGGCATGACCTGATGGCGCAGCGTGCCGACTGGATTGCATCCTTCGGTGCGGATGGCATGCTGTATGACCAGATTGGAGGCATGCCGCCCTATCCCTGCTTTAATGATGCGCACCCTCATCTGCATGGAAAACCTTCCCTGTCATACACGCAGGGAAGATTGAAATTGCTCAAGCGCCTTCATGACCGGGCGAAAAGCCATGGACAGGAATTTGCCTTTATGACGGAGCATGAAACGGATGTGTACTCCCAGTTTTTGGATGCACTCCATGGCATCGCGACCAATCCCGGGCCGCCGGCCGGGCGCCGCCGGGATGGAAACTCCATGCTGAATCTGGCGTCCTCCTTCCCGGAAATGTTCCGATACTGCTTCCCGGATGCCATTTTGACCCTTCGCAACCCCAACCCCTTCCTTGACCCCAGGTATGTGAACTTTGCATTCCTCTATGGCTTCCGCTACGAAATGGAGCTGCGCTATTTGAAAGATCAGGAGTCCATACGGCAGGATTTGTACAAGGAATGGAAAGCTTATGCCTGCGCTGTGGGAAAACTGCGTAAGAAATATGAGGATGTACTGCTGCGCGGCGCCTATCGGGAGCAGGAGGGCATTGAGAACAGGAACCCCTTGATGCATTGTGCACTGTTTGAGGGAGAAACGCGCTGCGCCATCGCGCTTTGGAATGACACCCAGGAGCGCCAACCGGTTTTACTGAGCGTGCAGGGCAAGACGGTTACAGGCTGGGAAATGGTGGACGGAATTGGTACGGGCTTACCTGACGCGCTTGATGCAGGTGCTGTAGCGGTATTGCTGCTGGAATAAGCAGCAGGATGCTCCCAAATAATTGTGCCGCACCTTGCAGCCATAAATCAGAAAAGAGAGGCGGAGTGATCTGCCTCTCTTTTTGCATGCAATAAGAATTACTCATAGATGAGGCGGCCTTTGTCATCCGGAATGCCGCTGTATCGGAAGAAGTAGGTATTTACCACGTCTCGCCATTCCTCAGCATTGCGGACTTGACGTTTCAGGCGCTCAGATACGTTTTCATGTGATGCTTGGGGCACCAATCCTTCCAAGGCTTTCCATAATGCTGCCAAGGCTTTTGTCTGCTCCGCTCCTGAAAAATGGTCGTCATAAATACGCTGTATAAGCGTTTTGCCATTGGCAAGGCGGTAGGTATAACGCAAACGGTGGAAAAAGAGCAGCAACTTTTCGGGACAGGTAGATATGCTGTCATACAGTGATGCAATTTCCGCAGGATATTGCCGGGTGAAGCCGGTGCCGCTGCCAGTTCTGTCAATGCCAACCGCCTCGCGATTCGCACGCAAATAAGTTCCCCAGGCGGAATACTCATATCCCTCCGGGCTTGGGCCGTAATGGGAATGGGGAGTGACCATCCAGCACAACCCTAGCGGGGAAGTATAGCTTTCGTAAATTTTCCGGGATATAAGAAGCATTTCCGTTACCGTCTTGATAACCGGCGGATGCTTGCCAAAAGTCAAAGTCACCCACCACTGTGTTATTTCTTCTGCATCCACATTGCCGAACCAGGCCATTTGGCCATAGGCAAACAAGTTGGCTTGCGCTAGGTCATGCCCTGTCCAGTTTGCGCTGTTTCCCAGGTTGGAAACGGCGCAGATATGGCGCGGCATGCAATCTTTCAGATCGTTCAAAATCTCCTGCCATTGGGGCAGTATATAGTAAAGATCAATCTGCTGTCCGGTATATTCCTGCGCGAGCTGCAGTTCCAGTGCCTTATCCGTTTTGGGCATGGCATATAAGAGCGGCGAGACGGGTTCTCGCACCTGGAAATCGAAAGGTCCATATTTGATCTGCAAAATGGCATTCTCATCGAATTGCCCGTCCAGGGGTGCGTAGGTATCATAAGCTGCCTTTGGGCGGTCGATAGCTTTATCCCGCCAGTCCTGACGGCAGTTGTAAACAAAGCATCGCCAGATCAGCGTTCCGCCAAACGGCTTTAATGCCTCGGACAGCAGCCGCGCCCCCTCGGCATGGCTGCGCTGGTACATATACGGGCCGGGTCGGAATTCGCTGTCTGCCTTTACAAGAAAACCCCGTAGATCGGGGATATACCGGTAGACCAGCGCTGTTTGCTCCTTCCACCATTTCTGAACCTGTGTATCCAATGGATCTGCGGTGCGTAGACCTGAGGTTACCGGAAGCGCATAGTCAATGGAGATTAGCAGGCGAATACCAAATGGCCTTAAAATATCTGCCACCTTTTTAACTTCGGGAAGCCATTCTTCCGTAACAAGCAGGTCGGCCGGTGGATGCACATTGACATTGTTGATGGAAACGGTGTTGATTCCAACAGAAGCGAGATAACGCCCATAGAGGCGCAGACGGTCCTCAGCGCAGCAAAAACGTCCATCTTTGAAAAAAAGAGATTCCCCAGCATAACCGCGCTCCACACTGCCATCCATATTATCCCAATGGTTGAGCATGCGCAGGGAAAAACGCGGCTCATTCCAGGGCTGCAAGGGTGAGAGGCCTGCTGCAAGCTTCATCAGCAATGTATAGGTACCATACAATACGCCGGTTTGACCTCCGCGGATGATATACCCCTCCGTAGCGGATACAATGGCATATCCTTCGCTTTGTTCGGCAACCGTTTCTATTGAAACGGCTGTTGTAAGGCCGAGGCTTATAAGGCCCCGGAAAAGCTCCGCGGCAGCTAATTCCTCGCTTGATTTTCCTTGGGACTCTACGGTTTTTCCCAGAAAGGGAAGCCAGCACATGGCTGTATCATACTGCATGGCGATCTCCTTTACAGTTTATCTTTGTCAAAGAAAAGCGTGGTTTCAGGTTCTGGATGGCAGGCGAATGTGTTGATGCTTTCATAAGGCGGGACAGGAGCACGCCGGGCTGAAGCAAAGGCTTCCGGTGTCAGCCCATCCACATACCGCCGCAGCCGTTCGCCCGGTACCAGACTGTATTCGTGGGAAGCCAATACATGCTCAAACGGACAGCGCATGGCATTTTGCATGGTTTCTGCATATTTTGCGATGGGTTCGCACTCGGGAAAGAATACCCAGGTTGTCGGATTCCAATTATCCCCCACAAGCATTAGGCGCAGCGGCATCACGAAGAGGCCGATGGATCCGGGGGTATGCCCCGGCATAGGAAGAACATGAACCGATATACCCCCCAAATCAATTTCTTTATTAGCCAGTATCTGCAAATTGCCTGCGCCTTTCAAAAGATAGGATTCCTTGTCATAGTTTGATGGCAGCAGACCCTTTGCTTCCGCCTGCTGAAGTACCTGGGCCCGCTGTTCGGGTCGGGTATAGTATGTGCATATGGGTACCTCGGCTTTCGTAATCCACGCTTCACTAAACTGCGCAGCACCGCATGTGTGGTCGTAATGCCCATGGCTTAACAGCACCCGCAAGGGCAAATCTGTAATTGCACGCAAGGCTTTGGGCAAATCAAACAGCCCATACCCCGTATCAAAAAGCAGCGCTTCTGCGCTGCCAACCACAAGTGTACAGCAGACATCCATCGCATCTTGAATATGGTATATTTGAGGAAGAACCCGATTTACCCGAAACAAATCGTTCATAACATTACCGCAATCGGACCTTTTATGTCGTTTGGTGTGAAGCTATGCAAAAGCTTTGCGTATGATTGATTTTATTATAGCTGGTTTGCAAAAATCCATCAATATCATGTGCTATATAAAAAAGGAAATTTGCCCATATCCGGGAGATATTGGCGGGAAAAAGAAGGAACGGAATATTTACACGTAGAACGCAATAGAAAAAGAATTCGTCGGAGCGGCACCATTAAACCTAAAAACCTTGGAATCGGCAAACTTTATGGTATTCATGGCTCGTTTTGAATTACTGTTATTATGCACGGGGCCTGGGTACGATTTGAATCAACAGGCTCTTTCGCAGTATTCGGGGATGAAATCATCTATGAAAGCAGTTTTTAGGCAGTTTCGCGACTGCAGCCTATCCGTAAAAATCATCGCATTGTTTGCAATTGTGCTGTGCTTTTCCGTTCTTATCACCTATGCATTGTTTCGGACCGAGCATGACCATTTACGCTATGCGGAGTTTGACAGCATTGCCAAACAAAATGCACAGCTTATCGGCGGCAGCATTGATGCCATGATTGAAAATGTGAACTATGTATCCAAGATGCTTTTGTCCAATGACAACATACAGAACATATTAATCAGGCAGGAGAGCTTTGCGTCCCCCAAGGTGATGCGAACCCTTCGCACATTATTGAGCAGCGCGGCAAATCTGCAGCCGCATACGGCTGCGCTGTACCTTTTTGATACCAATGGACAAAAATACGGTGTTGATAACTACTCGTTACAAAAATTCAGCTTTTCCAGGGTAGAGGAAGCTTCCTGGTATCAGCGGCTGATGGACCAAAAAGGATACTATCTTCTGCTGCTCAACGGTGGTGAGACGCATGCCATGTACGGCAATGAAAATGTAATTTCCATGGTGCGGAACATTTACAACTTGAACGAGCAATCGGAACTGCTGGGCACTGTCATGCTGAACCTGCGGGAAAGCTTTATTACGGTATGCTTTCAGGATGCGAAGCTGGATACAAATCTTCGGGTGGTTGTGGTGGAGGAGCATGGATTACCACTGCTAACCTCCGATGCCGGAATACTGTCCGAGCTTGAGGAGGATCAAAAAGCGACGCTGCTGCAAAGCACGGAACCGATGAGTTTGCTGATACAGGGAGCATCTCCTTATGTTTATTCCTCCGCCAAGCTGCATAACGCTCCCTGGCATGTGATTACAGCGCTACCCTATACAGATTCTGTGCGCACCCTGGCGGGTATGGAGTATGTCTTTTGGCTGCTGCTGCTTCTGATTGTTCCTTTGATATTTGTGGCTACGCTGATGATTACCCGCATCGTAGTAAGACCTCTGCATCAATTGACGGAGGCAATGCAACTGCTGGAAGGCGCGCATCCTGTCCGGCTTCACCTGAAGCGGGGAAACGATGAAATCGGCATGCTTACGGCAACTTATAATAATATGGTAGATCAAATAGAAAGCTTGTTCAACCGAATCCGGGCAGAGAGCGAACGCAAGCGGCAGGCGGAATTCCACGCTCTTCAAGCTCAGATCAATCCCCACTTTTTGTATAACACCATTGATACGGCAAGAGCATTGGCCATTTCCGGCAAAACAAAGGAGGTTAATGATCTTTTGCGCTCCCTTGGTGAATTTTACCGCAACAGCATCAACAACGGCCGGAGTATTATCACCATTGGGGAAGAGTTGAGCATGGTGAAAAGTTATATGGCCATCCAAAGCGTGAGGTACAGCAATATAATGACCGAATTTGAGGTGGATGAGGCTGTATGCGCGGCGTCCATACCAAAGCTGGTGCTGCAGCCATTGGTGGAAAACGCGCTTTATCATGGCCTTCGCTCCGTTGGAAACAAAGGTATTGTTTCTGTGCGGGCCTGGCAGGATGAAAAATTTATCTACCTTTCGATTAGTGATAATGGGGTCGGCATTTCAAAGGAAGCTATCGAGAGTGCTTTTCAAGCGAGCCCCGCGGGGGAGGATAACCGCTTTGGCTTGCGCGGAACCATCGATCGGCTGCGGCTCTTCTTTGGGGAGAGCCATCCCGTGACGATTGAAAGCGAGGTCGGAAAGGGCACGAAAATTACAATTATCATGGTCAAAGGAGGCGCCGATCCGGTATGAATTATATCCGTTTGCTTTGTGTGGATGACGAACCGCTGGTTCGCACGCTGATATGCAGCTGCATCGACTGGAATGCGCTTGGGATTAAAATTGCAGGAGAAGCGGGAAGCGCTCAGGAAGCGCTGAATATGCTGGAGGTGCTTAACCCCCAGATTATCTGCCTGGATATTTGCATGCCGGGAATGAACGGTATAGATTTGGCGGCGGAACTGCTTAGACGCAAACCTGATATCTATATCGTAATCATCAGCGGTTACGATACATTTGCGTATGCCCAGCAATGCATCCGCCTGGGTGTGACGGATTATCTCCTTAAGCCTATCAATGAAAAGCAGCTTGCGCAGGTTATGCAGGATATCCTGAAGAAAATCAAACCGGAAGCCTTGCTGGCGGCACAAAGCCGCGGGACGATACGTGAAGTGCTCGCCTATCTAGAGGAAAATTTCCGCGATCCTTCCCTGACATTGCAAGGAGTTGCGGACCACTTCTTTATCAATCAAAGCTATCTTTGCCGCGCATTCAAACAGGACACGGGAAAATCCTTTATTGAACATGTGACCAGTCTTCGAATGGAGGAGGCTATTCGCCTGCTTCACAGCGGAGATTTTCGCAGTTATGAGGTGGGGGAAAAGGTGGGTGTTCCTGATGCGAAATATTTTGGGGTATGCTTCAAAAAGTATACAGGCACTACCCTGGCAGAATTCCGCAAAAGGCACAGAGGTCTATTTTCAGGCAGTTAAAGGTAAAAAAAGCGGAAGAGTTAGTCAAAATAGTCTGTTCTTTTTTATAGGGGTTTCCTTTACACTGAGGGAAAGCTTGAGAAATCGGGCAATTCGTACAATTTCAGAAGGAGGAGTATCCTATGAAACGCAGCCTCGTAAAGAGTCTTTCCCTGTGGATTGCTTTGGCAATGCTGGTGGCCATGATGCCTGTAATGGCAATGGCGGAAACCCATGAGGAAGTCACCTTGTCTCTCTGGTCGATTTGGTCCTCTGACAGCGAAAGCAATAAAGCACCTTTCCTGAAGACCCTTGAGGAATTCGAAAAAGAGTATCCCTGGATTCATGTGGAGCTTGACATGAACGAAGCGGAAGCTTACAAAACTAAGATCAAGACGGCTGTCGCCGCCAATGAAGCTCCCGATGTGTTTTACTATAACGCCGGCGGCCTTTTGAAATCCTTTGTGGATGCAGGCAAGGTGCTTGCACTGAACGATTACGTCTCTAAGGATGTATGGGATCGCGTGGTGGAAGGCACCTTGTCCAATATGACCTTTGACGGCAAAGTGTACGGCCTGCCCTACACCTTGGCCTGTTCCGTTCTGTTTTGCAATACCGAGCTGTTTGAAAAGTACAATGTGAAGATTCCCGAAACATGGACAGAACTGATGACCGCTGTGAAAACCTTTAAAGATGCGGGAATCACACCCATGACCACCGGTGGCAAAGACCGTTGGCCCACCTGCATGTACACCGATATCATTACGCTGCGCGCGGCCGGCTATCAGGAAAGTTATGATGCTTTCTATAAAACCGAAAATGGCAGCTTCGTAAGTGACGGCATGAAGCTGGCGGCCGCAAAGTTCAATGAACTGATTGAAGCCGGCGCATTCCCCGAAGGCTCAGTCGCGCTGACCCGCGACGAATCTGAGGTGCCTTTCTATGCCGGGGAAATTCCGATGTATGTGAATGGCAACTGGACGGCCAGCAACTGCCAGGCGGATACATCTGCCGTAAAGGGCAAGATCAAGGCTGTCAGCTTCCCCGTAATTGAGGAAGGCAAGGGCAATATCAATGATTTCATGGGCGGTGCGGCAGAACAGTTCTGTGTCAGTGCAAACACGCAGCATGTGGATGAAGCTGTGCTGCTGTGCCAGTTCATCGCCGAGAACCATTCCAAAAATGCATATTTGGTAGGCGCCGGCATGCCGACCTGGAAACTTGATATTGACACCTCCAAAGTCGACCCCCTGATCCAGTCCATTGTTGATCTGACCAGCAAAGCGACCAATTTCCTTTTGTGGGGGAATACTGCGCTGGAAGGCGAGGACTCCGAATTTTTGATGGATACCGTTCAGGAATTGCTGGCACGCGATTTGACGGTGGATGAATACTGCGATGCGCTGCAGACTATGATGGAATAAGCTTGCGGCAACCATGACTGCCGCGCAAAAGAAAAGCCGCATAGCTTTTGACGGGCAAAAGTTGCCCCCAAAGCCGGGTCTTATGCGAAAGAGATCGTGCAGCTTTTCCCCGGCGCGGCAGTCATCTTTTTATGAATACTGAAGGGAGGCGTGCGCATGAACAAGGTTTTGTCCGACAAAAAGGCGATATGCCTTTTCGTGCTGCCTGCGCTTGCACTGTTTCTTTGCGTAGTCATCATTCCCATTGGGATTTCTCTATATTATAGCCTGCTGGATTGGGATGGTATTGGTGTCGGAAACTTTGTGGGCCTTGAAAATTATGCAAAGCTATTCTTTTCAAAGACCAGCAAGTTTTGGAACGCGGCACGCAATTCATTTTTATATGCCGGAATTTCCTTGTTTGTTCAGCTGCCGATTTCACTTTTGCTGGCGCTTGTGATAGCATCCGGCGTTAAACTGGAAAACTTTTATCGGAGCACTTTTTTTATACCCGTCATTATATCAACGGTAGTCATAGGGCAGCTCTGGATGAAAGTCTATCATCCGGAGTACGGGCTTTTGAATTCTTTCTTGAATTCTGTCGGGTTGGGTGAATGGACCCGAACATGGCTTGGAGACAAGTCCACCGCACTGGGCGCAACCTTTGTACCGATTCTTTGGCAATATGTAGGCTATCATATGCTTTTGATGTACGGTGCCATCAAATCCATTTCCAACGACTTGTTTGAGGCTGCCAAAATCGACGGTGCTTCCTCCGTTCGTACAGCGTTATCCATTACGATTCCCATGATCCGCCCCATGCTGAAGGTAAGCGCTACGTTTTCACTTATTGGATCTTTGAAAATCTTTGACTTGATCTACGTTCTCACCAATGGCGGCCCCAGCGGTGCCAGTGAGGTTCCCACAACCTTGATGTATAAAACGATCTTCCTAAAAAACCAGTATGGCTATGGAAGCTCGATGGCTATGTTTATCGTAGCGGAGTGCATGATTCTTACGCTGCTGATCCGGCGGCTGTTCAATGAAAAAGCATGATGGGAGGTGGAGGCAATGATGCGGGAAATTCCGGCAAACATTTTGAATCTCAAGCGGAAAAGAACACTCAGTCCCGGCCGTGCAGTGGTCCAGGGGCTATTGATGCTTTGGGCAATTATCAGTGTGTTTCCTTTATATTGGCTCTTCACTTTTTCATTAAAGGATAACGCAGAGATATTTGGAGGCAATATATTGGGACTCCCCAATCAATGGCTGTTTTCCAACTATGCAAATGCCATGATTGGCGGCAAGGTCGGTATATATCTGCTGAACAGCATTATCGTAACCGGAGCCACCATATGCCTGACCTGCTTATTGTCCCTTATGGCATCCTATGCTTTAACTCGCATGAAATGGCGCGGTCAAAAATCGGTGATGGCCTTTTTCATGCTGGGGTTGATGATCCCAATTCATGCGGCGCTGCTGCCCTTGTTTATTGTTTTGAGCAAGATCAAACTGTACAGCACCCACTGGGCGCTGATCCTGCCGTATACAGGGTTTGCAATCCCCTTGGGAATCCTGATAATTTCAGGCTTTATTGATGGAATTCCCCGGGAGTTGGAAGAAGCGGCCTGTATAGACGGTGCGGACATTTACAGAATTTTTTTCCGGATTATTGTTCCCATGCTGCTGCCGGCTGTTTCTACCGTGATGATCTTTACCTTTCTGCAAGCATGGAACGAGCTTCTCTTTGCCCAGGTGTTTATCAGCAAGGATGCTTTCAAGACATTAACAGCCGGCATACAGTCTATGTATGGGCAGTATCAAACGGACTGGGGGCCGATTGGCGCAGCCCTTGTAGTTGCTACCCTTCCCACACTTGTGATTTATCTATTGATGAGCGGTCAGGTTCAAAAGAGCTTGGCGGCAGGAGCGGTGAAAGGATAAAGTAAAAAGTCATTGACAAAAAAGTGCGCGTTGACAATTTTGCCAGCGGGCACTTTTCGTTTGAATTTGATAAGGGTACTCATACTTTTGCTTTGTTTTCCCATGCGGCAAGGGAAGCGCCGCTATGCACCAGCCCGCGAAGTGAGCGGCCTTCGGCAGCTGCCCGGAGGGTTTCCTCTTCAGGCAGACCAATAATGGCAATGTTATGATCCACGCTGGCATGATAAATTTTTTCCATGTCATTCAAATGCGGCTGTGAAAGATTGATGCAGGAGATGTTGTTCATGGCGCAGACATAGTCGATATAATGATCCCCGCGGCCGCAAAAATGTACACCGCCGCCTGCTTCATTCAGAATCCTCTGGTCATAGGGCTTAACAAATTCCTCATACATGCTTCCCGAAATATTCATGCACGCATCATTGCGGATGATTACGCCGCCTCGGTGCAATAGCCCCCATTCCACGCTGTGGTCTTTGTCAAAAGCGGGGAAGAGTGCAATCCACCTGCGGTAGAAGTCAAGATACACATTGGTCATATAGGTAAGGGCTTCGTGCAAAAGCTCCTCATCATCATAAAAGGCCATATAAACATCTCCGCCCCACAAGGAATCCACCAATGGAAAAGGTCCCTGCAGGTCGGGAGCGTAAACATGGAGATACCGTTTTAATTTTGGATATGGGGCAACGGCTTGGGCATAACACTGCGCAAAACGGAATACCTTGCCCGCAAGTCCTGCTGCAAAATCATTTTTCCCTTCAGAAAGAATGCGGCGGATACCATTTTCCTTATCGGCAAGGGGCTTGGTGCAGGGCAGCGTATCCAGAACCGTATCCAGGTAGAACATCTCAGCGCCGAACATGGAGGGAATAATTCCCGTTCCGTAATTGGCGCGCACGTTCAGCAGATTGCCCTTACCCGATGCAAGCTCCTGGGATACCAGGCGAAGCTGCTGGTAAACCATGAGGACTTCAGCTTCAAAAGCATCGTTAACATACATGGGGGGATAGTCCACCGTGGGCACAGATACCGGGCGTGCAACGGAAAAGAAGAGGGCAGTGCACTTGCCATCCGCAAAGGCAAGCCATTCCTTCTCCAGCTGATCTTCCATGTGCGGGTCGATGCGCTTCTCCAAGTCTTCCAAATAAGGCTTCAAATCCATGTTGGAAGGCTCCTTTCCCCGTTTATGATTGGTGTTTTCATTATTATATGATGCGTTGCAAAAACGCCTCAAGCGAAAAATGTGCGCAAAAGCCATGCGTTTTTTGTATTGCAGGGCGTGGGGAAATGTGGTAATGTAATCAATTCAGCAATTTCCGCCATCTTTTTGCAAATTCCTTGCGGGAGTTCACGCCCAGCCACATACATAGTTTCTTCATACGGTATTGCGCCGTACCCTGTGTGATGAACAGCTGTTCGGCAATGGCGTCGTAGCTTAATTCTTCAAGTGCCAGGCGGATTAGCTGCCGATCCAATTCATCACATTGCTGCAGGCAGTTCTCCATGGCATACAGAGCGGCAAGATCGTTATGCCCCTGCAGCCCGGGGTCGATTGTTTCCACCGGGCCGGCGGTTATGGTGGCATGGGGGAGAACGGGTTTGCCCTCTGTGCTTTCGCGGCAAATGATTTTGGTGGGGAGAATTGCCTTGACGGGGCATAGATCCGGCGCGTTTTTCAGCGCTTGCCACAAATAAAAGGTTTGCTCGCCGATGGCATGGTAGTCCAGTGTGGTGGTGGTAAGCGTAGGAGATGTATATTCACACAGAGCGATGTCTCCTGAACCGGCAAGATACAGTTCCTCAGGCAGGCGGATACCCTGGGCCTTGGCTATGGTGATAAGCTTCACGGCTACGAAATCATTGGGGCAGAGTACGCCGGTATAACGGTCGTACACATGCAGAAATGTTGAAATACACCGATCCAAACCTTCATGAATTGCAAATAAATCTTCTTGTGCTGCGGAAAGATTGTGTACGGACACAGCCTGCAAAAAGGCGTGGGCGCGCTCTGCATCATTTATATCTTTTGGTTCGTAACCAACAAAGGCTAGCCGGGTTCGTCCTGACGAAACGAAATAGTTGACCATTTCCGCTGTGAGCAGCTTACGGTCAGGCATGGCGCCGCTGACTTCCTTTCCCAGGTTTTCTGTGGCGGCGCCCATGACAATGGGCTTGAGGTGGCGGTTCAGAAACAAGCGGACCATAGATTGAAGCCATGTGGCGTTTGTACTCACAAGCACCGGCGGGGCAACACGCTTTTCAAGGAGAAGGTCCTCTGGCTCAAAAAGTGTTTGCACCAGCACCTGCTTTTTGCGGGCTGCATTTGTAAGCCCCTCCATGCTTTTTTCATACCAATTGGAGAATTGATACCCTTTATCTACAAGCGCATACAGGACATTGTGTGCCATATATACTCCCTCAAATGCAGTTTTGATCTATTATATCATGAATTGAAGCCGTTGCCCATTTATCTAGCATGCCAGAAAGGATTACTGCTTGCTACCTGCCAACTGATTTGGTATACTAGTATCGAATAAATACGATTTTTGGAATTCGACCGCATTGCCCATTATTCCGCTTGCGGTGTACCTATATGGGGAGGCAAACGAAGGCTTATGCTGCAAGTGAATCATTTATGCAAATCCTATGGAAACATCCATTCAGTGAAAGATATCAGCTTCACGATAGGCGAGCATGAAACGGTAGGGCTGCTGGGCCCCAACGGGGCTGGAAAATCCACCACCATGCGCATGCTGGCGGGTTATCTTGCACCCACATCCGGAGATATCACCCTTATGGGTCAAAGTATGACCGCCAATCCAAGGGAAGCGAAACGGCATATTGGTTATCTTCCTGAGCTTCCTCCGCTCTACCTGGACATGACCGTAGCGGAGCAGCTGCGTTTTGTATGCTCATTGCGGGACATTCCCAAGGCCCAGGTAAAACGTGAATGCGCGCGGGTATGCGAAATGTTGAATATTTCTCATGTGGTGGGGCGCGCCATCGGGCATCTCTCAAAGGGTTACAGGCAAAGGGTGGGTTTTGCGGCGGCGCTTGTGGGTGAACCTAAGCTGCTGATTTTGGATGAGCCAACGGTAGGGCTTGACCCGCAGCAGATTATTGATATTCGCAAGCTTATTCTGGAGCTTTCCGCGTCCATGTCAGTAATCATATCTTCTCACGTGCTTTCAGAAATCGCCAGCGTATGCTCACGTATTCTGATTGTGGATCATGGGGAGCTGGCGGCAGATGGTACCCCGAATGAAATCGAGGCCGATTACCGACATAGCAGCATTCTCAGCGTATCTGTTCGCGGAGATCGGGCGCTGGCTGCAGACGTTATGAAAAATTGCGTAAAGGGCAGGGCGGAACTGGTAGTTGAGGAACGCCTGCAGCCCGACGAGACGGACTTTGTTGTTACGTCAAGCTGCGATACTCCCATGGAAGCGACCGTTTTTACTGCGCTTGCATCACAGTCTCCCAATTTGATTCTTACAGCCATGCAAACACATACACCATCGCTGGAGGATATTTTTATCGATATTACGAAGAACGGCAAACGGCTTATTAAGAAAAAGCCTGAGACGGAGCAGGGAGCGTGACAGCATGGCCGGTATTTACAAAAAAGAAATAAGCCACTATTTTAAAACCATGACGGGCTATGTGTTTATCGCCATGTATCTGGCCGTCTCTGGCGCCATGTTTACAACGGTGAATCTCCTGTCTCAGAACGGAGATATCCGTGCCTATTTTTCTGCCATGACCACGGTGGTCACCTTTTTACTGCCTATTCTGACCATGGGGATGTTTGCCGAGGAACGCAAACAGAAAACAGATGAGCTTCTTCTTACATCACCCATATCCCTCACAGCTGTAGTGTTGGGCAAATTCTTCTCCACCTTTACTGTGTTTTTGATTCCACTGTCGGTGACGGGAATCTATCCTTTGCTATTAAGCGCATTTGGCGCCTCTGCACCCATGGTGACACTGGGAAGTTTTTTCGGATTTATGCTGCTGGCCATGGCGTTTATCGCTATTGGACTATTTTTGTCAATGCTGACAGACAGCCAGTTTGTAGCTTCGGTAATGACCTATTCGCTGTTTGCGCTGCTATTGCTGGCCAATGGAACAACAGCACTTTCCGGCAGTGCAGTTCTTAACGCACTTCTGCGCTTTGTGGCGCTGACAGGGCATTATAATGGCTTTTCCTACGGCGTTTTTCAATTGACAGAGATTATTTACTATGTAAGTATTGCCGCACTGTTTTTGTTCCTTAGCATTTATATGCTGGAACGGAAACGGCTGACGTAAGGAGAATGTGCGCATGGATAAAAAGATGACGCAAAAGGGATTGCTCACACTGATCCTGATCCTGGTGCTGGCGGTATTTGCCGTTTTAAATATCTGCTCCATCCTTATCGCGCAGCGATACGGCCTTTCCCTCGACTTGACCGAAGAAAAGCTTTATGAGCTGTCCAGCACCACACGGGAAGCCTGCGAAGCGCTTGCAAATCCTACAACGGTATACGTATTAAGCGCTGAGAATGATTATCCCGCCATGTACCGGGAGGTGCTGGCCCGATATGGCAAGCTTTCCGATAAGCTGACAATCGCCTATGTGGATCCTGCGGATAATCCGCTTCTCATTTCCCATTATGAGCAAATGGGCCTTTCTCCTTCAGCTGCCGATTTATTGGTGGAGGGCGGAACGCGAGCCAAAGTTATTGCTTACAAGGATATGCTGGTCTACAACGGAGAAGACGTTTCCGGCATCGACATCGAGCAGCAGCTAACTGCGGCTATCCTATATGTAAACAGTAAGGATAACCCTATTGCTGCATTTACTGCGGGGCATGGCGAACGGCCTACAAATGGGCTGACTAACCTGTTTGAGTCCAACAACTTTGTCACAAAAAATGTGGCTTTGGGCATTGATGCCCTTGACAATCCCGCCATGGTGGTCATTGCTGCCCCCGCTTATGATTTTAAAGAGACAGAAGTGGAAGCTTTAAATGAGTACCTTTCGGGAGGCGGACGGCTGATGGTGTTCATAGAGCCATCTGTGACGCCGTTTCCTACTTTGAAGGCTTTCCTTGCTCGCTGGGGGATGAACCTGAATGATAACATCGTTTTTGAGCAAAAGGCATATGCGGCCGGATCGCCCAACAGCATTATTCCCATGTATGCTTCCCACGCCATCAATGCCTATTTTGCGGATCATCAGATTTACACGGTGCTTCCCGGTACCCGCAGCATAACTATCAGCAGTCCTGCGCTTAACCTTGCGACGGTATCCCCTGTGCTTTTGACAACAAGCGATGCCTATGCGAAGAAGGATATGCAGTATATCTCCGCCCAGAAGGCGGAGGGGGATGCAGCGGGCACATTTGTGGCTGCCGCTGTAGCGGAAAAAGGGGAGGGGGAAACCCGAGCAGCCTTGTTCTTGGCAGGTTCCCGCATGATTTACGCGGATGATATCATGTCCATGAGCTCCTATGCAAACAGATTGTTTCTGACCCAGGTTATCAACTACCTGCGTGAGGAAACTCATTCCATCAGTATTGCTCCCAAAATGCTGGCAAGCACCGCCCTTGCCATTACGACATCCCAGAGTATGACCGCTGGTATGATATTGGTGATTGTGCTTCCTCTTGCCGTGTTGGCAGCAGGAATTGCCGTAAGGCTGAGGAGGAGGCACCTATGAAAGCTAAAATTTGCGCAGTACGAAGCCTAAGTATTTGTTTGATTGTTCTTCTAGGCCTGATGGGCTTCCTGCTATATGTGCCTGAAAAAGAACAGCTTGATGAAATCACGGCATCTGTTCATGATGTGACCAGGATTCCATTGGCGGATTTGGCGGCTGTATCCATTGAAAACGACAAGATGTCCTTTGCTGTTATGCAGACGGCGGATGGGCTGGAGGTTATCTCCAAGACACAGGGCACATATGACACTGCGCAGCTTCGGACGCTTCTGTATGCTGTTTGCAACCTAACGGGGAGCCGGAAGATTACGGATCAATCTACTTTTGAGAATTATGGTTTTTCCGCCCCTCAGGCTAAGGTAACACTGATTTTGAAAGATGGAACAAAGCAGCATTTGTCCGTTCTTGCACAAAATCCGCTGGATGGCAACCGCTATCTCTACAAGGAAGAGGATGATGCCATCTATCTCGTTGCGCAGAGCGTGGCAGAACTGTTTTTGCGCACCGAGGCTGACTTTTTCAGTCACACCGTGTTTCCAATCAGGACACAGGCGGATTATGCCAAGGTGGAAAAGCTATCTCTGTCCTTCCACGGAAACGGCAGAGACTATACTGTAACGCAAACGGAAAGTGGTTACTACCTTACCGCACCTATTCACCATCGGCTGGCTTCAACCTATGTGAACTCAGCACTGCTCGACAATATTCTGGTGTTGTATGCCGATAATATTCTTGCTGCTGATGCGGATTTAAATACTTATGGTTTTGATAAACCGATATTGACAATATCCCTTATAATGGAAAGCAAAGAATACACGGCTCTTTTTGTGAAGGATGAAAAATTGGGCTGCCTGATGGCGGATCCCGTTCAGAAAATGGTATACCAGATTGAGCAGGATACGGTTTCTCTTCTGATGCAGGACTATACTGGTCTATTAGGCGGCACGGTATTTACTTATGCCGCAGGAGATGTAGGCTCCATCAGCCTGACAGGGGAGGGAACCGAGCGGTGGATTGAGTTTACAGGTACGGGAGATACCCTTTCAATTACAGCAGACGGAAAGAAGCTTGACAAGGAGCAGCGGAATGAACTGCTGTCTGCGCTGAATAAAGTTCCCGTAGTTGGTGAAATAACCCGGCAGCCCGTGGGAGATGCTGTGCTGACCATGACTGTGACCATGCGCAATGGCAGCTCGGAGCAGATTGCCTTTATCCCCGTGCAGGAAGAATATGTCGCCGTAATGGTAAACGGCACGGTTAACTTTGTCACCACCTCTCAGGCTGTTACGGACCTTCGTGTTGCGATCATGCCATAAGATATTGAACACTTTTCGCTGTGCAAAAGAAAGGATGACAAATATGCAGGCAGCTAATGATTATTCAGGAATGCTTCAGGATACGGAATTGCGGTTGTCGGGCGCTCAAACGGTGGCGAGCCAAATCTATCGTACGCTGCGGGATCGCATCATATCCATGCAGCTGCTTCCTGGCGCCACCATGAGTGAACAGGAAACGGCCAATGCACTGGGCGTGAGCCGCACCCCTGTACGGGAAGCATTTATCAGCCTGTCCCGCGAAAAGATGGTCATTATTTCTCCCCAGCGCAGAACCGCTGTGGCGAAAATCAGCATTGACCGGGTAAAACAGGAGCGCTTTCTTCGCGAATCATTGGAGCAGGCCGTACTGGAGCAGTTTTTGCTCAATCCGTCGGAAGAGGTGCTGCACCAGCTGGATGAAAATGTTCTTTTGCAGCAGCAGGCTATCGCTGCAAAGGATTTCAAGCTGTTTTTGCAGCATGACGATGAATTCCATAAGCTTTTTTATGTGGCAACGGAAAACATGCTGTGCCATCATATCCTCAAGCGCAATTTTTTCGACTATCAGCGGCTGCGCTATCTGTCCTCCTGCAGCGCGGAGGAAATTCAGATTCTGAATATGAATCAGCACCAAAAGCTGCTGCAGCTCATCCGCGAGCACAATCTGATGGATGCACAAGCTCTTTTACGCAAGCATTTGCGCCGCTTGTTTGACGAAATCAAGGTGCTATCTGCCCAATATCCCCAATACTTCATGTAACTGCAACACTTTGTTCAATAATCCTTCTCTTTTTCTGTTGACTTCCTCATTCTGGTATGGTAGTATATCAATAGATTGACACCGTATGCAGGATTTACTATTCACCGTTTCGATATTAATCGCATTCGTGCGGTTATATATGATTACTTATGGAGGTCATCATCATGAGCAAGAAGATTCTATCCCTCGTCCTGGCTCTGGCTATGTGCTTGTCCCTCGCTGGTGCTGCTTTGGCTGAAACCGAAGTCATCATCACCGGTACCAACGGCCCCGGAGATACCCAATCCATGGGTCACGAAGAATGGGCTCGCCGCCTGAACGAAATGGGCGGCTGGAAAGCCAGCGCTCTGGTCTCTTCCGAAATGGGCAACACCGACGAAGTTCTCGAACAGGGCATGCTGGGTGAACCCGTTATTGCTTCCAGCGATCCTTCCCGTTTGGCTGCTTACTGCCCCGGTATCGGCATTTTGATGATGCCTTACCTCCTGGACAGTTATGATCAGCTGGGCAACCTGATGGAGACCGACCTGTACAAGGGTTGGGTGGAAGAACTTCGCGGCAAGGGTATTGTTCTGCTGACCGCCAACGGCCTTACCGGCTGGCGCAACTGGGTTACCAACAAGACCATCGAAAAGCCGGCAGACCTTAACGGCCTGAAGATTCGCACCATGGGCAATCCTATTGCCATAAACTCCGTCAACGCAATGGGCGCTATCGCGACTCCTATGGCTCAGTCCGAAGCCTACAACGCCATCCAGACCAAAGTCATCGACGGCGGCGAGTGGCAGGTTCCCACGATCTACTCCTCCAAGTTCTATGAAGTATGCTCCGAGATCAGCTTGAGCCATCACTTCCTCCTCACCTGTGATATGGTTTGCGGCGCTGCGTGGTTCGACACCCTGTCTGCCGAACAGCAGGAACAGCTGACCACCTCCTGCGTGGAGAACTACAAGGACAACCAGGCTTTGGTTATCGAGTACGAAGAAAAGTATCTGGCTGAAATGGAAGCCAATGGCGTGAAGGTGACCACTCCTGACCGCGAAGCTTTCAAACAGGCTACTGCCAGCTTGTACTCTGACACAGCCACCACCGGCGGTGTGGATTTCAACGCCCTGCGTGAAGAACTCTACGCTCAGTTGGGACTGTAACAAGCCCTGCAAAAGTTATAGTAACTAAGCAAGACCTAGCGGTAGCATGGGTGCTGTACATGCGGCAGCCGTGCTACCACTTTTCATTTTTCATATCCCATATACCATTGCTTTGATTTGTTATCATGAAAACCGATGGTTCGTGATACGTCATCGACGTTCAGCTGGAGGG